>JALWKK010000056.1 GCA_027081505.1 Flavobacteriaceae bacterium | reverse complement strand
AAAAAAACAAAAAAATTAAAAAAAAAAAATAATTTTAAAAAAAGAACAACTTATCAAACTAAAAAGTAGTTGTTTTTGGTATAAATTCTTACGAAATGGTAACTTGCATTCATGTTTAAAAAATTAGTTTTCCTTTTTTTGCTATCTTTCTCTTTCATTTCCTTTGGGCAAGTAGGTGGGCGTTATACATATCAATTTTTAGGATTGGTTAATTCGCCTCGCGAAGCCGCTCTGGGCGGAAAAATAATAACCAACTACGACTACGACCCAATGCAAGCCCTTTATAACCCTGCCACAATTAATCCGGCAATGGATAATCAATTATCACTTAATTTTATAAACTACATTGGAGATGTAAGCTACGGATCGGCTGCTTATGCCTATTTATGGGATCGAAGAACTCAAGTTTTACATCTTGGAGCAACCTATATAAACTACGGAAAATTTGACGGATACGACGAACAAGGAAATCCCACCAACAACTTTGGAGGTGGCGAAGTAGCCTTTTCGGTTGGTCATGCCAGAAACATCGCTTTTACCAATTTTCACATTGGCGGAAACCTGAAGGTTATTTCTTCAAAACTCGAACAATATACTTCTTTAGGAGTCGCTTTAGACATTGGCGTAATGTATGTGTATGAAGATTGGGATTTACACATAACCGCTGTTGCCAGAAATGTAGGCACGCAATTAAAACCCTACGACAATATTAGAGAACCGCTCCCCTTTGAACTGCTTTTCGGAATTTCACAAACCCTGCAACACGTTCCTATTCGTTGGCACCTTACTTTAGAAAACTTGCAGGTTTGGAATATTGCTTTTGCCAATCCAAACAACGCAATCTTAGATTTAGAAGGCGGTGTAACCAACGAAAAAATAAACTTTTTAGACAATGCTTTAAGACGAATGATTATAGGCATCGAACTCTTCCCTGAAAGAGGATTTAACATTAGAGTCGGTTATAACTTTAGAAGAGGCGAAGAGCTAAAAATTATTGAAAAACGAACTTTTGCAGGATTAAGCGCCGGATTTTCTATAAAGTTAAATAAACTAAGATTAAGTTATTCATATGCAAAATATAGTAGTGCGGCAGCTTCCAGTTATTTTGGATTAAATATTGACTTGAACAAATAATCATTTTGAAAAAAATTGTAATTGCCATAGACGGATATTCTTCTACCGGAAAAAGTACCGTTGCAAAACAACTTGCAGATTATCTAGGTTATATTTACGTAGATACCGGTGCTATGTATCGAGCCATTACGTTATACGCAATGCAAAAAGGATATATTTCTGAAAATCACTTTGACAAGAAATCATTAGTAAACGATTTACAAAACATTCAAATCACCTTCAAACTAAATTCAAAAACAGAAAAAAACGAAGTATATCTCAACGGGAAAAATGTAGAAAAACAAATTAGAACACTCGAAGTTTCTAAGTTTGTGAGTCCTATTGCTACCGTTTCTGAAGTTCGGAAAAAATTAGTCGAGCAACAACAAGAATTAGGAAAAGAAAAAGGAATTGTAATGGACGGAAGAGATATAGGAACAGTCGTATTCCCCAATGCCGAATTAAAAATATTTATGACCGCTTCGCCCGAAACACGAGCCAAACGACGTTATAAAGAATTAGTTAATACCGGTGAAAAAATAAGTTATAAGGACATTGTAGAAAATGTAAAAGAAAGAGATTTTATAGATACAACACGTGAAGATTCGCCTTTAATAAAAGCAAAGGATGCTATAGAAATCGACAACTCTGATTTAAGCAGGGAAGATCAATTTTATACCATCCTTCAATTAGCTCAAGATCGCATAGCTGGAAGAATTTAATTCCCTTCCAAATTTGCAATTACATTTTTTAATTTTTGTTGAATTTCGGTTGCCAAACCACCTAATTTTTCGTTTTTAACACTAATCATTGAAGCAATAGGGTCCACAGCTGTAACTTCTATGTTGCCTTCCTCATTTTCATCTACAACAACATTACAGGGTAAAAACACACCTATTTTATCTTCGGCACTAATAGCCATATGTGCATATTTGGGGCTACAAGCTCCTAAAATTCGATATTTTTTAAAATCAATATCTAGTTTTTTCTTAAATGTACCGGTAATGTCTATTTCGGTAATAATGCCAAAACCTTCTTTTTTAAGCGTTTCGGTAACTAATTGTATTGCTTCATCAAAACTTTTGTTTTTTATAACGGTATTAAAATAATAACTCATAACTATTTCTTATTTAAGGGTTAAACTTGTTGTTTAATTATTGCTCTATTTCTTCAAAAAATATACCAAATGACAGTTTATTTTGAAAGTTCGTATGCCTCTTTTTCCAATTGTTCTCTGTGGTCGGGATGTGCAATATCAATAAGTAACTTGGTTCTTTCCTTTAAGCTTTTTGCATAGAGATTTACGGCACCGTATTCGGTTACAATCCAGTGTACGTGTGCCCGTGTAGTTACTACACTTGCTCCCTTTGCCAAGGTAGGTACAATTTTACTTTTTCCTTTTCTGGTTACCGAAGGTAACGCAATAATAGGCTTACCTCCTTCCGATAAAGATGCACCTCTTATAAAATCCATTTGTCCTCCTACACCTGAATATTGTTTTGTACCAATACTATCGGCACAGACTTGCCCGAACACATCAATTTCCAAAGCCGAGTTAATAGCCACAACTTTCGGGTTTTTACGTATCCATCGTGTGTCGTTTACAAAGGCTGTATCCAAAAATTCAAACATCGGGTTGTCATCTAAATATTGATACAAACGTTGTGAACCCATACAAAATCCCGAAACTATTTTTTCTTTATAAATACCTTTATATTTTCCGGTAAGCACACCTTTTTCAATTAAATCAATCACGCCGTCGCTAAACATTTCGGTATGCATTCCTAAATCTTTATGATTTGTTAAAGCAAGCAATGCGGCATCAGGTATGGCTCCGATTCCGGTTTGTAGGGTTGAACCGTCTTCAATAATACCGGCAATGTGTTTTCCTATTTGTAACTCTACATCGGTTAATGGTCTGGGTTTGTGTTCAAAAAGAGGTTCTACAACTTCTACTAAAGCACCAATTTTATTTACGTGTATCATACCGTCTCCTCGTGTTCTGGGAACATGTGGATTTAATTGTGCTATTACAATTTTTGCAGCATGAACAGCGGCATATGTTACACCAACAGAAACACCAAGCGAACAAAATCCATGTTTATCGGGTGGTGATACTTGTATAAGAGCAACATCCAACGGAATAATCTTGTTTTTAAACGCCAAGGGAATTTCACTTAAAAACATCGGAATATAATTCGATCTTCCCGATTGAACCGATTTTCTCACATTTGCACCCACAAAAAGTGTATTAATAATAAAATTTTCTTTGTATTTATCGGCTGTGTAAGGAGCTTTTCCCTCAGTATGAATGCTATAAATATTTACATTTTTTAATTCATTATGTCTGTTAGTCATTGCATTTACCAAGGCTTGCGGTGCCGAAGCAGCCGATTGAATAAACACATTATCATTAGACTTTATGAGCTTTACTGCTTCAACGGTGGTAGTAAGTTTATGACTATACATAGTTTATTAATTTTATTGCAAAGTACTTACATATTTTGATAGTAAATGGTGATAAAAGTCAATAATTAGAATAAAAAATATTTTTTTTATAACGTAATAATTATTAACGACTTATATGCTCATGCTACTAATTTTGCATTCGCTTTTAAAAAGAATATTTTCTTTTTGGAACGACTTTTGCGAATACTCTGTAAAACATTTATTATGAAAAATTTACTTTTATTTATAGCGTTATCAACTACTGTTTTTTTAACCTCTTGCGAAGGACCACAAGGACCACCCGGTTTAGACGGAATCAACATTCTGGGACAAGTTTTTGAGGTAACCACAAATTTTAGTTTCAATCCCGAAACAGGTTTACAAGAGTCGTTAATTCAGATACCCAACGATATTGAAGTATATGAAAGCGATGCTATATTGGTTTATCGCCTTGAAAAAGTAGTAAACGATGGGAATGGAGGCACGGCAGATGCTTGGGCTCCGCTTCCTCAAAACTTTTTCTTTACTAATGGTGACATCATTCAGTATATTTTTAATCATACATTTTTTGATGTAGAGTTACTCATAGACGCAAATTTTGACCTCGCAACCTTAGGAACCGATTTCACTTCCAATCAAGTGTTTAGAATAGCTGTTGTACCGGCTGAATTTGCTTCGGCTAACTATTCTATGGAAGAATTACTGAAAGTAATGCAAATTAACACAAATGACATTATAATGCTTCCTAACTAAATTCTTTTTTAAACTATTTATTTTACGGGTGCGGAATTTTTTCGCACCTTTATCATTACAAAAATTTAGAATAAATGAAACAGATTATCTCACTTGTTTTTGTGTTGCTTACGGTAAGTTGCCAATCAACTGCTCAAAAAAAAGAAAAAAAAGCCGTTTTTAAAATCACTAAAACCGATACAGAATGGAAACAAATACTCACACCTTTACAGTATCGAGTGTTACGTAAAGCAGATACCGAACCTCCTTTTTCAAGTCCGTTAAATAAAGTTTATACCAAAGGTGTATTTGTATGTGCCGCTTGTAATACTCCGTTGTTTAAAAGCAAACATAAGTTTGACAGTGGTACCGGTTGGCCATCTTTTGATAGAGAGATTAAAGGCAATGTAGCTTTTTCAACAGATAATGACTTAGGATACACTCGTATCGAAGAACATTGTGCCGGTTGTGGCGGGCATTTAGGACATGTTTTTGATGACGGACCAAAAAAAACTACCGGAAAAAGACATTGTATTAATGGTGCAGCATTAAAATTTATTCCCGAAAACTAATCGCCTTTGAAATCAAAAAATCTCACCTCAGAACAATATCATATTTTAATCGAAAAAGGTACCGAACCACCTTTTTCCGGAAAATACAACCTGCATTTTAAAAAAGGACACTATATTTGTGCCGGTTGTGGTGAAAAACTTTTTGAAAGCAATAGTAAGTTTAACAGTCATTGCGGATGGCCTTCCTTCGATCAAGCAATAAAAAATTCGGTTACCTACGTACTTGATAAAAGTCACGGAATGCTCCGTACCGAAATTGTTTGTTCAAATTGTGGAGGACACTTAGGTCATTTTTTTAACGATGGACCTACCAAAACAGGAAAACGCTATTGTGTAAACTCCCTTTCCTTAAATTTTAACGAAGAAGAGTAAACCATTATAACTTTTCGAGGTCAAAGAGGTAAACAAAATCCTTAATAATCATGAAAAAGTTAGTAATTTTATCTGTTTTAAGTTTATTCTTTTTTACTTCTTGTATAACTCGTGTTGTTACCACAACTCCCGCTACAAAGGTAGTAGCGGTAAAATATGTTCCGAAGCACCACCGTGTAGTATACGTAAAAGGAAACAAATATTATTATTGGAACGGTAAATACCACAGAAGAACACATAGAGGTTATGTGGTGGTTAAAATCTAAAAAAGTTTTCGCTTTCCTGTCTTTTTAAAACTACATTTTGTAATTTCGCAAACCAATAACAACATAAATAATTACAAAATGAGCACATACGATATTATTGTTTTAGGAAGTGGTCCCGGCGGTTATGTAGCAGCTATTAGAGCTTCCCAATTAGGTTTTAAAACCGCTATTATCGAAAAGGAAAACCTAGGAGGTGTTTGCTTAAACTGGGGATGCATTCCTACAAAAGCATTACTTAAAAGTGCAGAAGTTTTTAATTATTTAAATCACGCCGAATCGTACGGACTTACAGTTACAGGCGCCGACAAAAACTTTGAAAAAGTAATCGATCGTAGTCGAGGAGTTGCAGACGGAATGAGTAAGGGCGTACAGTTTTTAATGAAAAAGAATAAAATTGATGTTATTGAAGGCTTCGGAAAATTAAAACCCGGAAAAAAAATAGAAGTTAACGGAACCGAATATACTGCCAATCATATTATTATCGCTACCGGAGCACGCTCAAGAGAGCTGCCCAATCTTAAACAAGACGGAAAAAAAGTGATAGGCTATCGCGAAGCAATGACGCTAAAAAAACAACCTAAAAGTATGATTGTGGTTGGTAGTGGTGCCATTGGTGTAGAATTTGCTCATTTTTATAATGCAATGGGAACAAAAGTTACTATTGTCGAATACCTTCCGCATTTGGTTCCTCTTGAAGACGAAGAAGTATCAAAACAATTTGAACGCTCGTTTAAAAAAGCCGGTATTAAAGTTATGACAAATTCGGCAGTTGAAAAATTAGACACTTCCGGAAAAATGGTAAAAGCTACCGTTAAAACCAAGAAAGGAGAAGAAATTCTGGAAGCCGAAATAGTATTGTCTGCCGTTGGTATTAAAACCAATATTGAAAACATAGGACTGGAAGATGTAGGCATTGTAACCGACAGAGATAAAATACTGGTAAACGAATGGTATCAAACTAATATTCCGGGATATTATGCAATTGGGGATGTAGTCCCCGGTCCTGCATTAGCTCACGTAGCTTCTGCCGAAGGCATTACTTGTGTTGAAAAAATAAAAGGTTTACACGTAGAACCTATCGACTACGGAAACATTCCCGGATGTACTTATGCTTCACCCGAAATTGCCAGTGTAGGAATGACCGAAAAACAAGCAAAAGAGGCTGGTTATGAGTTAAAAGTAGGGAAATTTCCGTTTTCTGCAAGCGGAAAAGCCAGTGCTGCAGGTGCTAAAGACGGATTTGTAAAAGTAATTTTTGACGCCAAATATGGCGAATGGTTGGGTTGCCATATGATTGGTGCCGGTGTAACAGATATGATTGCCGAAGCTGTTTTAGGCAGAAAATTAGAAACCACCGGACACGAAGTGCTTAAAGCCGTTCATCCGCATCCTACTATGAGCGAAGCCGTTATGGAAGCTGTTGCAGATGCCTATGGAGAGGTAATTCACTTATAGTAAAACAAATAAGAATCCGTTCTGGTTAGTATTTTATTTTACAAAAAACATTTGGTAACTATACAAGTGAGTAAGCTATTATTATAAAATTAGCATTGCATCACCGTAGGTATAAAACCGGTACTTTTCTTTAACGGCTTGTGCATAGGCTTCTTTTACAAAATCAAAACCGGCAAAAGCAGATACCATCATAAGCAAAGTAGATTTGGGAGTATGAAAATTTGTTACCATACAATTTGCAATACTAAACTCATAAGGAGGGAAAATAAATTTATTTGTCCAACCTCGATATGAATTTAAAGTCCCTTCAGACGAAACCGAACTCTCTAATGCTCTCATTACTGTAGTTCCTACGGCACAAATTCGTTTCTTATTATTAATTGCCGTGTTTACAATATCAACGGCATCGGACGGTACGATTATTTCTTCAGAGTCCATTTTGTGTTTCGATAAATCTTCTACCTCAACCGAGCTAAAAGTACCTAAACCGACATGTAACGTCAGCTCGGCAAAATTTATTCCCTTAATTTCCAACCGTTTTAATAAATGTTTAGAAAAATGTAAACCCGAAGTAGGCGCTGCTACCGAGCCTTCATGTTTTGCATAAATAGTTTGATATCGCTCTGCATCTTCCGGTTCTACCTCTCTTTTTATGTACTTCGGAAGTGGTGTTTGACCTAATTCTTGGAGCTTTTTTCTAAACTCTTCGTAAGTTCCGTCGTATAAAAATCGTAACGTTCTTCCTCTCGAAGTGGTATTATCTATTACCTCTGCAACCAACGACTCATCTTCACCAAAATAAAGTTTATTTCCTATTCTGATTTTACGTGCAGGATCTACCAACACATCCCACAATTTTGTTTCTTTATTGAGTTCACGAAGTAAAAACACCTCAATTCGAGCTCCTGTTTTTTCTTTGTTGCCAAAAAGTCTCGCCGGAAAAACCTTTGTGTTATTAAGAACTAAAACATCCTCTTCGTCAAAATAATCAATTAAATCTTTAAATTGTCTATGCTCAATAGTTTGATTTGCTCTGTCTAATACCATTAACCGAGACTCATCGCGATTGGGTGCCGGATATTCGGCTAAAAGTTCTGATGGTAAGTTAAAGTCAAATTGAGATAATTTCATCCCCATAGTGTAGAAGTTTTAATTTAAAGGCTGCAAATATACAATCTTGAAACAGGGGATGTCAAGTAAAAAACGGTTTATTTTTATTTTACATAAAAAAGACAAACAAACTGTGTGTTTTAATTTTGATAAAATCTAAGACCAATCACTTGTCACCTAATAGCTTACCATTTATGGTGCATAAATCGCTGTTTAGAAAGCAATTCTTCTTCGGTTTCTTCACAATTTTCGTCAGGAATACAACAATCTACAGGACAAACTGCCGCACATTGAGGTTCTTCATGAAAACCTTTGCACTCTGTACATTTATCGGGTACAATATAGTAAAACTCATCGCTAATAGGCTCTTGTACTTCATCTGCATTTAATTCTTTACCGTTAGGAAGCACTACCACTCCTTTTAAATCGGTTCCGTCTGAATATCGCCAATCATCGGCTCCTTCATAAATTGCTGTATTGGGACATTCCGGCTCACAAGCACCACAGTTTATACATTCGTCTGTTATTATAATTGCCATCGCTATTTCTTTTGCTAAATTTGCGCAAAATTAAGGTATATATACGTAACTACAAACACAATATGCAATTACAACAAAGAATTAACGCTTTTGCAAAATTAGGAAGTTTTTTAAATGAATACTTAAACTTCTTAGGTGAAAAAACTGATGATGTTTCCACCGGTTATCTTACGCTTCAGAACGCAATAAATAAAGCACAAGCACATAATGGTTGGTTTACGCAAGAAAACATTGTTTTTTCGCTAACCGCTTGGGCAGATGCACTTACATTAAACAATTTACAACTATGGACAAGCAACTATTCATTTTTAAAAAACACCACTAAAAATGTGGCTGTTATTATGGCTGGAAACATTCCGTTAGTTGGTTTTCATGATTTTATTTCGGTGTTAATCACAGGACATAACATCATAGTTAAACAATCTTCAAATGATGCGTATTTACTACCTGTTTTAACGCAAAAACTAATAGAAATCGAACCCTTATTTAAAAATAAAATTATTTTTTCTTCAGAAAAACTTCAAAATTTTGATGCCGTTATTGCAACGGGAAGCAACAATAGTGCAAAATATTTTGAATATTATTTTGGAAAACACCCGCATATTATTCGAAAAAACAGAAATAGTATCGCTATTCTTACCGGAAACGAAACCAAAAAAGAACTACTGGGACTGGCTAATGACATTTTTAGATATTACGGATTGGGTTGTAGAAATGTATCTAAAATTTATATTCCGGAAGATTATAATTTCGATCCCTTTTTTAATGCTATGTATTCGTGGAAATCTTTAATAAACCAATCTAAATACATGAATAATTACGACTATAATAAAGCTGTTTACTTAATGAGTGATATAGCTCTTTTAGACAACGGATTTATGTTGTTAAAAGAAGACACCGGGTTCTCCTCTCCTATTTCGGTAATTTACTACGAAACCTATAAAAACAGAGCAAAACTATTTGAAAAACTAAACCAAGAAGAAGAAAAAATACAATGTGTGGTTTCATCAAATACAGATGGTAAAGCTATTGCTTTCGGAACAACACAACACCCTAAACTATGGGATTACGCAGACGGAGTAGATACGCTTTTGTTTTTATCTGGTTTGTAATTTGTACACCTTTGAGGTATTTTATGTTTAATAATCAAATTCCGGAATTTATTATTCATATCGTAACTTTGAGTTACGGTGTGAGTTAATTTTGTTTAACATTTAAAATTTCATTCTAAAAATATGTAACAAAAATCACCTTTTATTTAAAGAGTAATTAGCATCTTTGCAAAAGTTAAACTACTTACAGAATGAAGAAACATAATTTTAGTGCAGGACCTTGCGTATTACCGGAATCGGTTTTACAACAAGCTTCTCAAGCTGTTCTTAATTATAATAATCTCGATCTTTCCCTTATCGAAATTTCGCATCGAAGTACCGATTTTGTTGCTGTAATGGAGAAAGCTCGGAGCTTAGCCTTAGAACTATTAGAACTTCAAAACAAAGGTTATCAAGCACTTTTTTTACAAGGTGGTGCAAGCACCCAATTTTTGACAGTCGCATATAATTTACTCGAAAAAAAAGCTGGCTATCTGAACACCGGAACTTGGTCAACCAAAGCGGTAAAAGAAGCAAAACTATTTGGTGAAATTGTAGAAGTAGCTTCATCTAAAGATCAAAACTTTAGCTATATTCCCAAAAGTTATAACATCCCTGAAGGATTGGATTATTTTCATTGCACCAGTAACAATACTATTTTCGGAACGCAGATTAAAGAATTTCCAAGTACAAATAATGTAATGGTTTGCGATATGAGCAGCGACATTTTTTCCAGACAACTGGACTTTTCAAAATTCGATTTAATCTATGCAGGAGCGCAAAAAAATATGGGACCAGCAGGCACAACACTAATTGTTGTTAAAGAAGAAATCTTAGGTAAGGTCTCTCGAGACATTCCGTCTATGTTAGATTACCGAGTACACATAGGAAAAGACAGCATGTTTAACACACCATCCGTTTTTTCGGTATATGTTTCTATGCTAACTTTACAATGGCTAAAGGATATGGGCGGTATTCCGGCAATTGAAAAAGTAAACAACAAAAAAGCCGAAATTCTTTACAACGAAATAGACCGAAACCCTTTATTTGAAGGGTTTGTATCCAATAAAGAAGACCGATCTGCAATGAATGCAACCTTTAATCTTACCAATAACACATTACAAAAAACCTTTGATAATTTATGGAAAGAAGCCGGGATTAACGGTCTTAACGGTCACCGTAGCGTAGGCGGATATCGCGCCTCTATGTATAACGCCTTACCGCTTGAAAGTGTACAAGTATTAGTAGATGTAATGCAAGAATTAGAAAAAAGAGCATAAAATTGAAGCAAAAATCTTAAAAAATGAAAGTATTAGCAAACGACGGAATTTCACAAACCGGAATAGATGCCCTAGAGCAAGCCGGATTTGAAGTAATCACTACCAAAGTAGCCCAAGAACAACTTGAAAATTTTATTAATACAAACCAAATAATTGTATTGTTGGTACGAAGTGCCACCAAAGTAAGAAAAGAACTTATTGATGCCTGCCCAACCATAAAAATTATAGGTCGTGGCGGTGTCGGGATGGATAACATCGATGTAGATTATGCCAAAAGCAAAGGCATTCATGTAATAAATACTCCTGCCGCATCCTCAGCATCTGTAGCCGAATTGGTTTTCGGGCATTTATACGGAGGTGTACGCTTTTTATACGATGCAAACCGAAATATGCCTTTAGAGGGAGAAACCCGTTTTAAAGTATTAAAGAAAAGCTATGGTGCAGGAAGCGAACTTCGTGGTAAAACGCTTGGAATAATAGGCTTCGGACGCATCGGGCAAGAAGTCGCTAAAATTGCGCTTGGTGTTGGAATGAAAGTTCTTGCTAGCGATAAATATATGGACACCGCAACGGTAAAAGTTCCTTTTTACAACGGAAAAAGTATTTCTTTCGATTTTAAAATGCAACCCATGGTTACTGTTCTTAGGGAAAGCGATTTTATTAGCCTTCACGTTCCTGCACAACAAGGATACATTATAGGAAAAAACGAAATTGCACTTATGAAAGATGGAGCCGGCATTATAAATGCGGCACGTGGTGGTCTTATTGATGAGGTAGCTTTAGTAGATGCCCTCGATAACAACAAACTTTCATTTGCCGGTTTAGACACTTTTGAAAACGAACCCACACCGGCAATAAAAGTACTTATGAATCATAAAATATCACTCAGTCCGCATATTGGAGCTGCCACAACTGAAGCACAAAACCGAATCGGAACCGAGTTGGCTACCCAAATTATTTCTATCATCAAATAAGGGATGTAGTTTATCGAAAAAAGTTTTTTTACACCGGTAAATACGTTTTTTTTTGTAAATTGACAACATTAACTTTAAAACTTATTAAAAATGTCAGGAATTTTAGACTTGTTAACCAGTGATATGGGAAAACAAATAATTAGCGGAGTAAGTAATGACACGCGTCAACCCGAAGATAAAACCGCCAAAGTTTTAGCTATGGCAATGCCTGTATTAATAGGGGCTATGAAACGAAATGCTACTAACCCCGAAGGTGCTTCCGGTTTGTTTAATGCTTTAAACAGTAAACACGACGGAAGTATTTTAGATAGTTTGGGCGATTTGTTTCAAGGTGGCGTTAATCCCGAAGTAAAACAAGACGGTGCCGGAATTTTAAAGCATGTCTTAGGAGGCTCACAAAATAATGTTGCCAATGCGTTATCACAAAAATCAGGTGTTGATACAGGTACTGTGATGAATATTTTACAAGTTGCAGCTCCTATTCTTTTAGGTTATCTTGGAAAGCAAACAAGAGAACGACAGGTTTCAGAACCAACCCAATTAGGCGGTTTATTAGAAGGTGTTCTCGGAACCGGTCAACAAGGAAACAATCAACAAAGCCTTATAGAATCACTCTTAGATGGTGATAACGACGGTAGCATTTTAGACGATGTTGCCGGTATGGTTCTTGGAGGAGGGAACAAAAAAAGTGGAGGTATAGGTGGACTATTAGGAGGTTTGTTTGGAAAATAAACCACCACCTTTTTTTTAGAAAATTAATTAAACCATTTGATTGTTAAAAATCAAGTGGTTTTTTATTTCTATTCCGAATCCGGAAAACTAAAACTTGTATTCATAGCCCAGACCTACGGCAAAAATACTATTGTTTGAACCATTATCGTAGCCCAATTGTAAGAGTGCGTTTCCATATTTTTTAAAACCATACTTAAGAAACAGTGCATTAGACCATACTTTAATTGGTTTGGCATACGGTTGTCTATAAGTACCCAAATGTTTAGCAAAAGTGGTTTTAAGTTTCCAAGAAAGGGCGTTGTATTTCCCTGAAAATGCAAGGTGATGTGCTTGAACTCTATTACTCACAATTGGAGACGTAAGATTGGTGATTTCAATATTTTTATCGGAAGTTATAAAAGGAAACCCTATTACATTACCTTCATAGGTCCATCCGCTTCGATACAAATTATTACTAAAATAATTATCAAATCCGCTTACACCAATGTTTCCACTTTGGTCTGTTGTGGTAGCAAATTCATATAAAAAAAAATAGGGAGCCGTTTTAGGTTTAAAAGTGAGTCCCCACAGACCGTCGGGGAAGTTGGCAAAACGCGTTCCCGAACCATCTTCAAAAGGATGGTCGTAATACGCGTTAAAAGTTCCTATTTGTGTAGAAAAAACATAATCTACAAATAGCGAACCTATATGATTTCCCAAGGCATTTATATTTTCACCTTCGGTGTTTGTTTTTTTTGCAAAAAACACTTTTACAAAAGCCGAAAAATCAGTAGGTAATTTACCAAACTCGGGAGATGTTCCGCCCCATTGCGCTACATGTTGTAATCTTATTTTTAATTTGCTTTTTTCATTAACATTTGCAGTTATAGCCAATCGTTTGTAATGAATCATGGTATTGGAAACATAGCGCGTGTCGTTTAAAAAATAATTTCCTATTCCCCAATCTACACTAAAAGTCTTGGATAATTTTAAAGGGTTTGAGGCTTCAATTGTAAAACCCGGAATGGCTCTGGCATTATTGCTCCATACAAAGTTCTTGTTGGTTAATGACAAACCAAAGGCTTCTTCTTTTTGATTTTTTGCCCCGATTGTAGCTTGAAACCAATTGTTCTTAAATCTAAGGTATAAATTATTTCGTTGAAACGATGGAGCTATTTCATTTCTGTAAAATCCCGAAAATCCGGCTTCAATTTTAGCCGATTCTTTAAATAAATACGTACTCCTAGCAAAAAATTGCCCTGAAAGAGTTGAAAACTCACTTACCGCAGTATTGGTATTTGTATAAAACCAAAGCGGCAAAACTTCTTCTGAAGAAAAAAAACCAAAACCCTTTGCTTTTGCAAAAAAATATATGTTTTCTTGCGCCATACTTTGTAAAAAACAAAACAACGAGAATAGGATTATTTTCTTTTTCAAAATAGCAAAATTAGCTTTTAAATATACGTTTTAAAAAAGATTGTTTTTCTTGACTATACGAGTAGCCGTATTTATTTCCGTATCCGAAATTACTCATTGACACATTATTTAAAACAACACCTACATTTGTTAAACGGTTATCTTTTATAGCATCTTTGGTAAAATCTAATAGTTCTTTTTCGGTATAACCGGCACGAACTACATACAACGTTATATCGGCAAAGTTGTTTATTAAAACGGTGTCGGTTACTAACATAGCCGGGGCTGTATCTACAACGATGTAATCAAACTTTTTTTGCAGTTCGGTAAAACAATAACCGGTTCTGTCTTGCATTAACAACTCTGCAGGATTAGGTGGTATTACTCCTGAAAGTACAATACTTAAATTAGGATGAAACTGACTCTTAGAAACGATATCATCTAGTGTAACCGAATTGTCTATAATATATTCGGTAAGTCCCTTTTTATGACGTAACTCTTTGGGTAAATATCTATGAAGTTGCGGATTTCTAATATCGGCTCCTACCAGCACAACTTTTTTTCCGGTTAAAGCGAGGGTTAAAGCTAAATTAAAAGCTACAAATGTTTTTCCTTCTCCTTTTATTGTAGAGGTTACCAATATTGTTTTTGAGGTCTTTTTAGAATTTAATTTATTTATAAATAGGTATTGAAGATTGGTTCTTAAAATCCGGAACGATTCGGCTAAAATACTTCTATCATTTGGCTGAATTAAATCTTCATTTCCTCTTTTAAGTTTCGGGACTTCTCCTACAATAGGAACTCTTGGAAGTTGACGTTCTATGTCTCTCCTGTTGCTTACTTTGTTGTTAAGCAGGGCGCGTATATATATAAACAAAAAGGGTATCAATAAGCCTGCTAAAATAGCTCCGAGATAAATAAGTGGTTTTTGAGGAGACACCGGTGATCTTCCTGTAAAAGCACTATCTACAATTTTTGCTTTTGGAGCAGTAACAGCCAGAGATATAGAAGCTTCTTCACGTTGTTGTAACAAAAATAAATACAATTGTTCTTTAATAGATTGTTGCCTTACAATGTCTCTGAATATTTTTTCTTTCTCGGGTATTTTTGAAATCTTAGATTGAAGTGAATAACTCTTACTTCTTATATCTTCTAAGGCTATCCGGTATTTTTGGCTGGTTGCTTCCAAGGCGGACAAAATGTTGTTTCTTATGGTAGCCAACTGGTCTGAAATATTTTTTACCACCGGATTTTTAGATGTAGAAGATTGTAATAATTTATTCCGTTGTAATATTAAGGCATTATAGTTGGCTATATCTGAAGCTATTTGTTCTTCGGTGGCAAGGTTTACCGGTAGCAAATCGGTTGTCTTAGATTGTTTTAAGTGGTTAATCATAGTATTCGCCAACTCTATTTGCGTACCTAGATCTAACTGACGCTTGTTAAACTCACTCGTGTTTTCTAAAATAAGTTGGGCTTCTGCGGTGATATCGGTGAGTTTGTTTCTACTTTTAAATCTTACTTGGTTTTCTTCAACCGAATCCAGTTCTTTCGTAATTATTGCCAGCCTGCTATCTATAAACTCTGATGTTTTTTTTGCTACTTGACTTCGGTCATTTATGGCATCTTTGTTATACTGAAAAATAAGTTCGTTTAAAAAATCTTCTGCCTTATCCGGTACGGGACTTTTTAAAGAAAGACTTACTACGTTACTGTTTTTTATATCATTAAGGACTTTGGTTTTTTTCTGAAAAGCCAAAGCTACAGGCTCTACACGTTTATAAGTTACAGCAATTTTTTTGTTAAAAAAATTTTTAAAAAGTGTAGTATCTTTTAATTCGGGCAAAACCGTTATGGTGCCAAAGGACAGGTGTAGGGGTTTTCCAAAATGATGAGTACCTAAGTCTTCTTCGTTTTCATTTTGCAACTGGAAAGAGGTATCGGAAATAATTTTGAAATACAGTTTTGGTACTTGTTTCTTTGGGTTTATCGAAAGATATTCGACCGTTATGGGTTTATTATGGTATAATTCGGTGGTTTTAATAGCTCCTACATTTTCATAAACAACGTTTAAATGGAGGGCTTCAATGGTATTTGAAATTATGCGTTTGGATTTAAATACTGCCAGTTCGTTTTCTATTTTATTGTTACCGAATTTTGAAAAAAACCTTCCAAAATCTGCAAAAGCCATTAATTCTGCAGCACCTCCGCCGCTCTTTTCATCTTTAATTATAACAGTAGCTTGTGTTTCGTATAATGTGGTGGTATAACGCAAGAAAACATAAGCCAGTGACAGTGATAAAAAAACCGTAATAATAAACCAGTACCAGTAACGCGTATATCGCCCTATTATTTCTTTTAGAGTAAGTTCGGTTTGTTCTTGATAATTTTCTTGAAGCATTATATTAACGAGTTAAAAGGATAACTGAACTAAGAACAACTGTAAATAACGACAGTAAAGCAGGAACATCGGGTATAAAACCGGATTTTTTTACTCCTCTTGTCGTGGGTTCTACATACACGACATCGTTTTGTTTCAGATAATAGAAATTGCTTGTAAAAAAGTCTGCTTTTGTAAAGTCTATTCGTTTTACTTTTCGTTTCCCGTTTTCTTCTCTTACCACTATAATATTTTTTCGGCTTCCGTCAAGGGTAAAATCCCCGGCCAAGCCGATTGCTTCGGGTAAAGTAACTCGTTCATTCACCACTGTAAAAACTCCGGGATTGTTAACTTCTCCAAGCACTGTAATTCTAAAGTTTACAATTCTTACATCTATCACGGCATCTGTAACATAATTTGACAGTTTTTGTTTTAACATTTTTTCCACCTCCATACGAGTTTTTCCGGCAACGGTAATTTCGCCAAGAACAGGAAAAGGAATTTTTCCATCTTTATTTACCAAATAGCCTTGTAACCCAATATTATTATTACCTATTGCATTGTTCTGTAAGCCGGTATTTCTTTGAAAGGGTTTTACCACTTCTTCGTTGTAAGAAGAAACAGTTATATGTAAGATATCATTACTCTCTATAATTGGATCGAAAGTAGTTGAGATGTTTCTATCATCTTGGTCTTCGATATCTTGAAAATAAAGTATTTGTTTCTTTGTAGCACAAGAAAAAAACAAAAAAGAAACAAGTAAAGAGAAAAAAATCTTCTTCATGAATTTGTATTAGTTAGTTAATGCAAATATAAATGTATATTGAATAAGTCAAAAAGATATGTTAAGTATTTTAGCATTATAAAAATATACAAGGGTGGGTTAGTTACATTTTATAAATAAATAATTAAAACCCAACTGCAGCATCGTCGCCACGCTTATCTGCACCACCTTCGAGTTTCCCGTTAGGCAAAACCAGTATGGCATCTACTTTTCCGATAATTCTCGATTTTTTTTCATCTACTTGGTACCCTTTATCAATTAGAGTGTCTAATACCTTTATATCAAACAACATCGGTTCAAACTGTACGACATCCGGAAGCCATTGGTGATGAAATCTTGGTGCATCTACGGCTTCTTGCATAGACATATCATATTCATACACATTTAATATGGTTTGCAACACCGAGGTTATAATGGTGGATCCTCCGGGAGTACCAACCGTCATCCATAATTTTCCGTTTTTCTCTACTATGGTTGGTGTCATAGAGCTTAACATTCGTTTTTGCGGAGCAATTGAGTTGGCTTCACCTCCAATAAGACCAAACATATTGGGTGTTCCCGGCTTGGCACTAAAATCATCCATTTGGTTGTTTAAGAAAAAACCCAGTTCTTTTACGTACAATTTTGAACCATACGCTCCGTTTAGCGTTGTTGTTGCTGCAATGGCGTTTCCAAACTGATCTACAATAGAATAATGCGTGGTTTCATTACTTTCATAACCTGAAATTTTTCCGTAAGAAACACTATCGGAAGGTGTGGCTTTATCCCAAGAAAAATTTTTCATTCTTCTTTTTAAATAGTCTTTGCTTAGCAGTGTATCTATTGGGATAGAAACAAAATCGGGGTCACCCAAATAATAACTCCTGTCGGCATAGGCTCTCCGTTCGGCTTCGGTAAGTAGTTGTACATATTTTACACCGTTGTGAGGATATTGTCCTATATCATAAGGTTCTATCATTTTTAAAATTTCACCCAAACAAATACCGCCACTAGAGGGTGGAGACATTGAAATAACGTGGAGGTCTTTATAATCAAACTCAATAGGGTCACGCCATTGGGTTTCATATAGTTCTAAATCTTTTTCTGTAATAATTCCACCTTTGTTCTGAATGAAATTTACCAGTTTTTCGCCTATCTCGCCTTTATAAAAAGCATTTCTTCCCTTGTTCGAAATAGTTTGTAAGGTCTTTGCCAAGGATAGATTTTTTAATGTATCACCCGCTTTAAAAGTTTGGGTAAAAATGCTTTCTTCTTGATTAACTTCCTTAAACACAGGAGCGTAATGATTTAATCGCTTTGCTTGTTTTTCGGTAATAACAAATCCGTTTGTTGCTAGATCAATAACCGGTTTTAAAAGTTCTTCAATAGGAAGTGTACCGAATTTTTCGTGAACCGAAAAAATAGCTGCAACGGTTCCTGGAACACCAACTGCAAAAGGTCCTATTTTGCTTTTATCTGAAATAAATTCACCTTTTTTATCCAAATACATATCTCTGTATGCCGCCAATGGTGCTTTTTCTCGATAATTTAATGCACCTTTCTCACCGTATTGGGTACGATACACCATAAAGCCACCACTTCCCAAGCTCCCTGCAAACGGATAACAAACAGCTAACGCCATTTCGGTGCCAACCATAGCATCAAACGCATTTCCTCCTTTTTTGAGTATGTCATTTCCTATTTTTGAAGCTTCGGCTCGTGCCGAAACAACCATTGCTCTATTTGTTACTAATCCTCTGTTATGTTGCTTTTTCAATATGCCTGTCGGGACATCCTCTTTACATGAAAGAAAGGAAATAATTAGCAACAATAAAATTACTCGTTTCATAATTCGGTTTGTTTTTGTTTTACAAACTTAATCAACTCTTTAAAAAACAAGGTAAATTCTGTTTCAAATTCGGTATAATGTTTTTCAATATCTAAAATAGCAAAATTCAAATTGGTCTCTGTATTAATTCGCTTGTACATTTTATTCAATATAATACTAATGCCTTGTAAACTTTGGTAGCTTAGCAACCAGTTTTCAGAAAGCATTGCCGGCATCATTTTTTGAATGAGTTTGGGCAAAACAGCATAATTTTTTTGTAATAAATCATAAAAATCAGTTATATATTCATTCAAAGGTGTTTTACTATAATCACTCCAATTTTTAGCCAGAAAATGATCGTAAAGCACATCTACTACGACACCGCTAAAATGCCCGTGTTTTTTATGGAGTCTTGCTGTGCTTCTTTTTACAATAGGATGTGTGTCGGTATAAGAATCGATAGCGCGATGTAATAAAATACCTTTTTGAATAGATTTCGGGAATTTTTTATACTTCTTGCCTTTGATGCCATCTGCAATAAAATTGCCGATAATAACACCTTCTTCATTTCCCGAAAGATATATATGTGCGAGATAATTCATTAAAACGAAAGTACAAAATTTAAGCAAAACTTCTAACATTACATTAATTTAGAGGCAGAATACGTATTTTTGAAAATGACTATAAATTTGAACTATGAAAAGAATCGTAAACGATACCAAATTAATAATACTGCTATGTCTTACCTTGGGGTTTGCCCCCTTTTTTCCCGAACCACATATTTGGGGAAAATTAAAATGGATTGCCGGAGGAGCAAACGGAATGAACCTGATAGATTGGTTTGATGTCGTTCTTCATGGCTTCCCGTTTATTTTGCTTTTTCGTATTATTTTAATCAAATTAGGTATTCTTGGTAAAAAATAATCACTATTTTAACTAAATTACTGTTGTTCTTTCAAAAAAAGAGTATTGTTTAAGTCGGTTGTTTTTACTACCTTTGCAAGGTAAAAAACGGTACTATGCAAACAAATTCTCAAACCAATAACAAGCTTTCCTTTAAAGATTTTAAAACCGAAGTTTTAAACGATTATAAAATTGCCGTTACCAGTAGAGAATGTAGTTTGTTAGGACGTCGAGAAGTGCTTACCGGAAAAGCCAAATTCGGGATTTTTGGAGACGGGAAAGAAGTCCCACAATTAGCTTGGGCAAAAGCATTTAAAAACGGCGATTGGCGTAGTGGTTATTACCGGGACCAAACCTTTTTTATGGCGATTGGTAAGCTTACTATCGAAGAATTTTTTGCCGGTTTGTACGCACACACAAGCATTAAAGCCGACCCTATGAGTGCCGGAAGACAAATGGGAGGTCATTTTGCGACGCATACCTTAAATGAAGACGGAAGTTGGAAAAATCTAACCACATTAAAAAACAGTAGCCCGGACATTTCCCCAACCGCCGGGCAAATGCCTAGACTCTTAGGACTTGCTCAAGCCTCAAAAGTATTTAGAAACCTTGGTGGAATTCCCAACAAAACCAATTTTTCTATCAACGGAAACGAAGTAGCGTGGGGAACCATAGGAAATGCCAGTACCAGTGAAGGATTATTCTGGGAAACCATTAATGCCGCCGGAGTACTACAAGTCCCAATGGTAATAAGTGTTTGGGATGATGAATACGGAATATCGGTTCACGCAAAAGACCAAACCACCAAAGAAAATATTTCGGAAATAGTAAGTGGTTTTCAACGTACCCAAGACCAAAAAGGATACGAAATTATTCGTGTAAAAGGCTGGGACTACCCTGCTCTTGTCGAGGTATATCAAAAAGCAGGTGACGATGCACGTACCAATCACATTCCGTACTTAATTCACGTACAAGAACTTACCCAGCCGCAAGGACATTCTACCAGTGGTTCGCATGAACGTTATAAAAGTCCCAAACGTTTACAATGGGAAAAAGAACACGATTGTAACGTAAAAATGAGGCAATGGATAATCGAAACCGGAATTGCCACCGAAGAAGAACTAGTACAACTTGAAAAAGACATAAAAAAACAAGTACGCGAAGGAAAAACACGTGCTTGGAAAGCTTTTCTAGAACCCCGGATAAAAGAACAACAAGAAGCGATTACCCTGCTTACTAACTTAGCCGAAAACAGCAGTAATAAGATTTTTATCAAAAAATTAAGTGATGATTTGGCTCAAGAAAAATCGCCACTACGAAGAGATATTATTGCAACCGCCCGTAAAGGGTTACGTTATGTTGCTTCTGAAGAATCGGGTGCAAAAAAACAACTGCAAGATTGGATTCAAAATTACTTTGAAATCATTCAGCCCAAATACAGTGCACATTTGTATTCTGAAGCCGTAAACAAAGCCATTTCTGTAAAAGAAGTACTTCCCAAGTACGATGATAACTCCGAAATGGTAGATGCCAGATTGGTGCTGAGAGATAATTTTGAAGCCATTTTTAAAACCCACCCTAATGTACTTATCTTTGGAGAAGACAGTGGGAAAATTGGCGATGTTAATCAAGGACTGGAAGGATTACAAGAAAAATTTGGTGAGATTAGAGTCTCTGATACCGGAATACGTGAGGCGACGATTATCGGGCAAGGAATAGGAATGGCAATGCGTGGGTTGCGCCCTATTGCCGAAATACAATATTTAGATTACGTACTGTATTGTCTTCAAATTATGAGCGATGATTTGGCTACTGTACGATACCGAACCTTCGGAAAACAAAAAGCTCCGCTTATCGTGCGTACACGAGGACACCGGTTAGAAGGTATTTGGCACAGCGGTTCGCCTATGGGTGGATTAATTCATTTATTAAGAGGAATGTATATCTTAGTACCTAGAAATATGACCAAAGCAGCCGGTTTTTACAACACGCTTTTAGAAACAGACGAACCTGCTCTTATTGTAGAATGCCTTAACGGATACCGGTTAAAAGAAAAATTACCTGTTAATTTGGGCGAGTTTAAAACACCTATTGGCGTGGTAGAAACCGTAAAAGAAGGGACCGATATAACCTTGGTCTCTTACGGAAGCACCTTGCGTATAGTAGAAGAAGCCGCTAAAGAATTATTGCAAGTAGGAATTAATGCAGAAGTAATTGATGTTCAAACATTATTACCCTTAGATTTAAACCATGATATTGTAAAAAGTGTAGCAAAAACCAACCGCCTATTGGTGATTGACGAAGATGTACCGGGAGGAGCTTCGGCATATATTTTACAAACTGTTTTAGATGAGCAAAATGCCTATCGATATTTAGACAGCAAACCACAAACCCTTACGGCAAAACAACACCGTCCGGCTTACGGTACCGACGGCGATTATTTTTCAAAGCCATCGGTAGAGGATGTTTTTGAAAAAGTATATGAGATAATGAATGAAGTAAATCCAACTGATTTCCCTCACTTGTATTAATCTATAGTTATGAAATTTGTATACTTTTTACTACTCCCTTTACTAATAGCCGGATGCCAATCTACTAACTACAAACCAGCCGATATGTATTTTTATTTGGATCAAAATAATAACTCGTACACGATATCTCCAACAAAAATAAAATACAACCCGGTATCTGCAAAAAACAGTTCTTCGGGAGTGTATAGTGGCGGAAGAAATGCAACCGTTACCATCACAACAGAACAATTTAATAGCATTGCCCAACTTGCAGAAGAATTATTACAAAACAAGGAGCATCATGCAACCAAAAGAGAAATGCTTACCGCAGTTCTATCTGTTGAACTGGATAGTTTGGTGATAAAGAAGATTTTAAAAAAATCTAAAACCCGAACCGAATTTGAAACCTCACTGCAACAAATTTTGAATAAATAGGTTTTTTTATTTTGTAAAATATTATTTCAAACAACGAACAGTTAGGGTTTAACTGCAAGAAATTCGCCATTTATTTTTATTTCTTTATTCTCTTCTTTATTCAAAAAAATACCAGAAAAAACTCCTTTTACCTTAAAGGTATTATTTTTGTTAAATTCTGAAATAGAAACATTTACATCGCCGTACCCTTCATTTTTTAGTTTAGAATAAGAGGAAGTAAAAATTCCAAAACCATAAACTTTATGATTTGAAAAAATTATATCAAATTTATTTTTCTTACTTGCTTCTGTACTGTTACCGAATTTGTATGTACCACTACCGGAATAATTAGAAATTTTAATAACTGTACTAAAATTTGGGTTTCCGGTACTTGTAATTGTAAAAATATTTTTTTGTTTAATGTAATTTATTACAGCCATATTACTTTCAGAAGTAGAGCCATCTTCGGTAGTTATTTTAAAATACAAACCACCATAAGGTTTTTTTGCATTCTCAATGTTGGTTTCTTTTTTAATTCCATTTTTGCAGCCTAATATAACAGTTGCAATAAATGGTATTGATAGCATAAAACGAAATGCTGTAAGTTTAGTTATTTCCAAAATATTATCTTTTTATCTTTTAAAAAATTTAAACTTCTTAATTATTTTATTGTTATTAACAATATACACCTTATAACATCCTTTTTTCAGACAATCGATATGAAGGTAAAGTTTCAAACTTTCCAGCTCCATAATATTTCCTTCAAGTTGTTTTACCAAGGTTTAAGATTTTAATTTATTCATTTATAGGGGTATTGTTAATTTTTAAAGATTTACGTTTATCCTCCAAACGGCAAATATCTGTTATACATTTCGTTAAACCTATCTTCTAAACGTCGTAATTGTCTTCTACAAAGAGCTTCTTCTTCGTCAAATCCCATTTCTGCATATCTTTTACACTGTTTGCTTTTGTCTATTATCTGAGCTTTTAAATTTATTAAAGCTCCTTCCGCTTCTTCAGAAATTTGTCTTTCGGGATGACCGCTTTTTATAGCATTAAATCGTTGTGTTTCGATACTCATTTTTAAAGCCGACATTTGTATGGCATCCGGATTTGAGTAGTCAATATTTCGAGTAATTCCGGCCATTCTTTGACCTATTTCTTCTAAAGTGCTTTCGTTGTCGATTATACTTTCAACGTTGTAATTAGATTGTCCTATTTCGGAATAACCGCTTGCAGCCCAAATATAATTTGTTGGGGTAAAACTGTGCATTTCTACTGTTACTTCGTCGGGTGTTATAAATTTTGTTATATATCTGTTTTTTCTCCGGCTATCGTCTGCAAAAACACCGCATAAAAAACCAATATGAGCGGGTGTAATTTTAACCGGTGCGCTGTTGTTGGATATGGTTATTTTAAATTCTTTTCCGTTTATTTCTCCCGTGTATAATTTTTGAGAACCGAATTCGGGATGATTTCCTGCATTGGTTTTTGTTGCATTTTGCATAAAACGGTGAAATTTTTCAGATTGAATCAATTCCAGTTGAGCTGCCGGAGCAGATAAGTTTCTGATTGATGCGTAAGAAACTTTTTGTTCGTCTCCTCTATCGCCTAACGTTCCGTAAATTCGATTTCCTTTATCGGGAAATAAAACGGCAAAATCAAATTTTCCTAAACTGGATTCTACCGGCATTGCTAGCATAAATGCTACATCTTCTCCTTTTACGCCTACTGAGCCATCGGCAGAATTAACATAAAGGGTCAAAGGAAATCTATTACTGCCTCGTTCCATAATTCCGGTCATTTTATAATCGAAATTGTAAGTTGTGTTAACTTCAAATACGTTAGGCGGATAATTACTTGGTCTACCGTAATAGCCGTCTTGTGCTATGCTTGGACTTGATATTAAAATGATTAAAACAAAAGCTATTTTTTTCATAATGTAAAAATTTACTGTTCTTTAAGAACGTTACAACTTGAAGCAAAAATAGCCTAGTGAAAAATAGTAATTTAGCAATTATGTAACAATTGCTAAAAAAATTGTAACATTGCTAAGCTTTGGTTATGTAGAACATCAAATTATTAATATCAAAAGGGCTAAGAGGTTTTGCTTGTAGCATTTGCATATTCGGAAGGGGTAACTTTGTATGCTTCCTTAAAACATTTACTAAAATAAGCGTGGTTATTAAATCCCACGCTGTAACCAACTTCAGAAATATTAATATCGGATTGTTTTAAAAGATTAGCTGCTAATTTTAATCGTTGTGATTTAATAAACTCTGAAGCGGTAAGACCTGTTAGTGCTTTTAATTTACGGTGTAATTGCATTCGGCTCATTCCAATAGCTTCACTAAATTCATTTACGTTAAAGGTTGGTTCTATGAGTTTTTCTTCTAATACTTTTTGAACTCGGTTTAGAAAATCTTCATCTACCGATGTTATCGCTATGTCTTTGGGTTTTAATATTATGTCTTGGCGATATCTGGACTGTAATTTTTTTCTGTTATTTAGTAAATTTTCAACTTTGGCTTTTAATATTTTTTCTCTAAACGGTTTGGTTATGTAATCGTCTGCCCCGGTGGTTATTCCTTCAATGGTATTTTCTTCTCCGGCTTTTGCGGTTAATAAAATAATTGGGATATGACTGGTTCGCTCATCATTTTTTAAAGTTTTACAAAGTTCAATTCCGTTTAAAACCGGCATCATTACATCGCATATAATAATATCCGGTATGTGCTTAAATGCTTTCTGAATTCCTTTTTTACCATCCTTAGCTGTTATTATACTGTAAAATTCGGAAAAAAGATTACTTAAATACGTTCTAACGTCTGCATTATCGTCTACCAACAGTAAAATAGGTTTTGAGGTATTTTCAATTTCGGTTTCAATGATTGATAGGTCTTCTTCACTATCTTTGTTAGAGTGAACAAATAAAGTTTTGTCAAGTTCTGTATCTGTTTTAGTACTTACGATTTCTTGTTTTGAAAAACTTTCTTTATTTACGGGTAAAATTACTTTAAAAACAATGGTTCCTCCGGGTAAATTTTCAGCTGTAACAGTTCCTTTATGAAGTGTAACCAACTGCTTTACTAAAGCCAGCCCGATACCCACCCCTTCTTTAGAAGGGTCTATTTGATAAAACTTTTCGAATATTTTTGATAATGTTTCTTTGTTAAAGGCATTTCCTGAATTTTTTATTTCGAAATACAGAAAGTTATCTTTTTGAAAAACAGTACAGGATATTGTTCCTTTTTTTGGTGTATATTTTACGGCATTTGAAAGCAAATTGGTAACGATTTTCTCCAGTACATCTTTATCAAAAAACACCGGTTTATCAGAATACTTAATGTTTACATTAAAGCGAATGTCTTTTTGTTTTGCAAGGTAAGAAAAACCTTCGATTAATGTGTTTATAAAAGTGAATGCGTTATCT
This sequence comes from Flavobacteriaceae bacterium, assembly GCA_027081505.1. Taxonomy (GTDB): domain Bacteria; phylum Bacteroidota; class Bacteroidia; order Flavobacteriales; family Flavobacteriaceae; genus Marifrigoribacter. The sequence continues at coordinate 26,337 of JALWKK010000056.1, read as the reverse complement.
TTTTTAACTTGTAATTTGTAACCACCTGCTTCAATTTTTGAAATATCTAACAATTGGTTTACTAAAGAAAGTAAACGATTGGAGTTTCGGTACATCATTTCAAATTCTTCACGTTCTTGAGGTGTTAAATTTGTATTATTTATTTTTTTCTGAAGCGGTCCCAATAGAAGCGTTAAAGGAGTTCGAAACTCATGAGATATACCGGAAAAGAAATCGGATTTCGCTTTGTCTAGTTCTTCTAATTTTTTGGCGGTCTTTTGTCTGTTTTTATATAAAATAAACAGAAACACAGTTAATAAGGTAATAAATCCTATGGTGGCTAAATAAATGTTTCTTTGGTTTACTTTTTCTTGTTCAATTATTTTGTTTTTTGAGGTTAACAGAACTATTTCTTTCTCTTTTTTTTCGGTTTGATAAATGGTCTCTAACTCTCTAATTTTAGCGGCATTTTGTATTTCATTTAGCGAATCTTTTAATTGGGATGTCATCTTTAGGTATCGATAAGCATTTTTATAATCGTTTATTTTAGCATACGCTTTAGATAAGCTATTATAGGATTTTTGTAGTATTAGACTGTTATTTTCAATAGTATCTGTTTGTAAAGCTTTTTTTAAATACAAAATAGCTTTGTTAATTTGGTTCTGTTTAAGGTAAAGTTTTCCTAATTCTATGGCTGCTTGTGATGCCTCATACAAGTTTTTTTTATTTTTTAACATGATATATCCTTGCAGTAGATATTTTTCGGCTTCTTTTAGTTGGTTTTGCTCGATTTTGATTCGCCCTAAGTAAATGCTAATTTGAGCTAAAGTTAGATTGTCTTTTATGTCGTTAAAGAAAACATAACTTTTTTGTAACAAACTGTCTGATTTTTTTAGCTGTTTTTTATAAAAATACACCTCGCCCAAATGCCAATTTGTTGTATTTAAAAAAAAGGTAGCTCCTTGAGATATTTTTTTAAATTGGGTATTTGCTTTTAGAAAATATTCTTCCGATTTGTCGTACTCTTTTAATTGCAAATACACATTACCTATACTTTGGTATGCAGCGGCAATTATAATAGGTCGCAAAGGCTTAACGGTGTGTAATGAGTCTACCTTTAAATAATACTGCAAAGCTTTATTTAATACGTTTTTCCGCACATAAGTATTCCCTATTGCAATATAGGTGTCTGCCAATGTCGATGGGTCTGGTAGGTTTTTAGCTATGTCTGCACATTTCAAGCAAGCGGTTATGGCTTCATCATTTTTACCTTGCAAATATTTTACACGACATATTCCGTTGTAGGATACCGCAATTCCTTTTTGGTAGTTTATTTTTTTTGATTTTTGTAACGATTTTTCAAAATACACAACTACAGAGTCGTACTGTTGTATTCGTTTAAAATAATTTGCCATAAGATAATCGGTTTCTACCAATCCTATAGCGTATTTTTTTTTTTGAGTGAATTTTCTTAACTCATTAATAAAATGTAATGAGCTGTCCGGTTTAGGGTTAATATACCTAGCCATTTGTTGCTTAAGAAAGCTATAAGTAGCAGAGTCTTGTTGAGATAGTTTTTGCCTGTTTAATTTCAATATCTGTTCCTCTGTACCTTGACCTCTTGTTGGTTGTATACATAAGGATATAAATAACAGTAATGCGTTAATAATTTTCATAGTTTTTCAAAGTTATAAAAAAACTATTTATCTATACCGAATACTATCCCGAAAAGAGTATGAAAAATGTTTTTGCCATCAAAAATAAACAAAAAAACATCATCAAACTTTTATGAAAAAAACATCAAATTGGTTTTGAAAATTAAGGAAAGAAAAAGGGTTTAAGTTCATTTAAAAATGTAGTTTAAGAAAACCGGCAGTTATTTTATTATAAACTTGCTCACCATCCTTTGATGGGTCTTTGCTGTGAGGTTATATATCTTAAAACCACCGGTTTTCATAACAACTAACAACCAAACAATTTATATTTATAGATTAATTCAAATATTGTAAATTATTATAGTTTTTCTAGAATAAGATCATAAACTCCTCCTTCGCTACTTATGTGTTGAAGCGTAATTTTATTAGTTAATGATTCGATGATATCCCATTCTTCGTTTAAATCTTCAAAAGGTTCGTCTGTACCAAAATCAAGTAGTAGTTCTAATGAACCGGTAGTTCCGGCAACAGACCAAGTTCCGTAGTTTGTATTGGTTCCGTTAGTTGCTGTTACAGAACCTCCGCTGTTGAAAGTAATTGTATATCCTGCATAATCTGAAGTTTCATCATAACCTTCATCCAGATAGCCGGCAACAAACCATTGCCCGTCTTGTAATATATTTTCTACATCGGCTGCTGTATCACCTCCGCCACCACAACCGGTATAAGGGCTTCTTTTAAAATTTAAGTAATCGGTTTCGCCACTTCCTTCACTAACATCTCTGAGATTAATAGCTGTATTTGAAGACACCAAAACCTCCCAATCGTCATTAAGATTATCAAACACTTCATTACTTCCACCTGTATCAAAATTTAATATAACTTCTAACTGTCCGTCATTCATTTGAGCTGTCCAATAACCCGTTACGGTATTTGAGGTCGAAACGGCTTGGGCTATTCCGTTGCTATCAAAGCTAAATTCATAAGTTACAAAATTGCAAGTTTTATCTTCTCCGCCATCATCCATTAAATTTACGAACCAAGAATCGGTAGTAAGGTGTTGTATCAAATTGTTTAGTTCTTCATTGCTACCTGTTGTATTCGGGTTACGCTCAAAAGTAAGATAGTTTACACTACCGTCGCCACTTACATCTCTTAATTTAATGATCTCGGAATCAGCTTCGATTATTTCCCAATCTTCATCTAATTCGTCAAACGGATCATCATCACCAAAATCCAATTCAAATTCGGGTATATTTTCGTCGTTATCATATTCCCAACTTCCATTTACGGTATTTGTTCCGTTAGATGCTGTTGAGCTTCCGTCTGTGTTAAAGCTAAATTGGTAGCCTTGATAATTATCGGTTTGGTCATAATCGTCAAAATAATAGGTAACATACCAAACTCCGGTAGTTAAATCGGCTTCAAATTGTGTTGGGTCGGGATTGGTATTAGTGCTATTTTCACAAGATTCGATTAGATACTGCAATTCTTGTGTATTATTTACGGTTTGTGTAGAACCGTCATATAAAATAACCGTTACCGGAAAATCCAAGCTATATACATCATTTTCATCCAAATTTTGAATAAACTGGAACAATTCAAAATCACTATTTATCACAACGGTTCCTGTTTGTTCTTGAGCCGAATTATAAGTATAAATGGTAATCGGGTATTGAAACCCAATGCAAGAAATTTCATCATCACCTTGTCCATTTGAGATGCAATTTGCAATTATTTGATTAAGTTCTTCTTGCGAGTTTACTACAACCTCTGTATAATCCCACATAATAAGTGTAATAGGAAAAACTATTTCAAGTGTATCTGTATCATTAGGAAATTGCGCAAAGATGGCGACAATAAGTTGGACATCTTCTATACTCTGCAATATTACTTCCTGTCCATTGGCTATAACCGTTAGCGGGTATTGCACGGCGGCACAAGATGTACCGTCTATAACATCATCCCAAGATCCTTCATTTTGGGCAGTTCTACCAAGAATGGTTGATACAACCGAATTAGCGGTAATGGTACCTTGAACTGTAGTATCTATATATTCGGTTTCTTCTTTCTGGCAACCAACTCCTAATAACAGTACGAACGAAATAAACGAAAACAAAACTGTTTTTTTGAATTTTTTAAAAAGTAAAAACATAAGTGACAAAGTGTTAATTTTATAAAGATTATTTTTCACGGTTACAAATACAACAGCCTTTTATTAAAATACCCTACCTAGTTTTTAAAAAAAAATATAATTTTACGGCTATAAAAACCATTTTATGGATTCATCCAAGTCGGTTTGTTCCGAAACAGTATATAATAAGGTATATAACGAGCATAGTAAATCGGTGTGGCGATTTATCTATTTTAAGTGTGGCGATAGTGCTCGCGCAGATGATTTGGTACAAGATGCATTCATTAAACTTTGGCAAAATTGTGCCAAAGTTCCTGTAGAAAAAGTAAAATCGTATTTATACACCTTGGTAAATAATGCTTTTTTAAACGAAATAGCCCATCACAAGGTTGTATTAAAACACCGAGAAACGGTTACTAGTAATACCGATAACCAGAATCCACAGTATTTACTTGAAGAAAAACAATTTAAAGAAAAATTGGAAAACGCCATTGCAAACCTAAGTGAAGCCCAGCGCACCGCTTTTTTGTTGAACCGAATTGAAGGAAAAAAATATAGAGAAATAGCCGAGATTCTCGGCATCTCGGTTAAAGCGGTAGAGAAGCGAATGAGTCAAGCACTTGCTAATTTAAGAAAAGAAATTGAAAATATTTAATAAACAAGGTAGGGTATTTTTACAGATGCCTGTTTGAATCATTGAGGATAAAAAGATATGAAACAAGACTACTTACTACATAAATGGTTAAACGGAGAAATGCTTACCGAGGCGGAGATGCTTCAATTAAAGACATCGCCGGAGTTTGCTTCGTATTTGAAAATAAGCGACGCTGCTTCAACATTAACTCCTCCTGCTTTTAACCAAGAAGCTAATTTTAAAGCAATAAAAAACAAGTTAGTAGCAAAAAAACACATTCCGGTAAAAAAATTAAATCCACTTACAACCTTTTTAAAAATTGCCGCTGTACTAGCTGTTTTATTTGTTGGTTACAAGTACATTAATTCGTCGGATACTACTGTAAAAACCGAAGTAGCTCAAACCAAAAACATACAATTACCGGACGAGTCTGAAGTAATTGTAAATACAAAATCTACCTTAGCTTTTAATAAAAAAACTTGGGATAAAAACCGAGAACTTTCACTAAAAGGCGAAGCCTATTTTAAAGTTACCAAAGGAAAAAAGTTTCGTGTAAAAACTGCTTTAGGCGAAGTAGCTGTTTTAGGAACCCGGTTTAATGTATATGCCAGAGGTAAAAAACTTACGGTAGTTTGTTATGAAGGATTGGTACAAGTTACACTTCCGGACACGATTATTAAAGTTCCGGCAGGAAACAATTTACGAGTTGAAAGCAACAAAATTATTAGTTTTACACCTACCCAAATACAAGCACCACTTTGGGTAGTCCAAAAAGAAAGTCATTTTGAAAATGCCCCGTTACGTGACGTTATAAAAGAATTAGAAAGACAATATCCCATTACGGTAAGTACAAAATCTAATCGTATTTTAGACAAACGTTTTACGGGCAGTTTTACACATAAAAATCTGGAAACCGCACTAAAAACTATTTGTAAACCGTTACAATTAAAGTTTACCATTAGTGATGACCAAGTTTCCATCTATGCAAAATAAAACAAGAAATTGTTTCACCTTTATTGCTTTCTTCCTGTCTGTTTGGATAGGATTTGGACAAGAAACGACTGTAAACAAATCACTTACAGAAATACTAACCCGAGTAGAAGAAACTTTTCAAGTTCGGTTTTCGTATGCTCCCGAAGATGTAAGAGGTATTCAGATAAAAGAGCCGGACAATAGTCTTTCATTAAATGAAGTTTTAGATTATTTGAATAAACGCACGCCGCTTTATTTTTCCGAAGTAAGCAATCGGTATATTACCATAGAGTTGATTAAAAATTCAAAAATCTTATGCGGAAAAGTTGTAAACGCCTACACCGGAGAATTTCTTGACGGAGCTACCATCAGAGTTCTAAATGATTCGTTTGTCACGGCAAGTAATAAAGAAGGTTATTTTTATTTGCCCGAAAAATATAAAAACAATGATATTCAAATTTCATTTATAGGCTTTGAAACAGTAACCGTTTCGGCAACATCTTTTTCGGATAGTTGCACACCTATTTTTGTTACAAAAAGTATTAATCAGTTACAGACGGTTTTGTTAACTAATTACTTAACCAAAGGGATAAAAAAAGAATACAACGGTGCTACCGCAATAGACACAGAAGATTTTGGTTTACTTCCCGGACAAGTAGAGAACGATGTACTTCAACTCATTCAGGCATTACCCGGAGTTGAAAGTGTTGATGAAACCATTTCAAACATAAACATTAGAGGTGGTTCGCATAGTGAAAACCTAGTTTTATGGAATGATATGCGAATGTTTCAAAATAGTCATTTTTTCGGATTAATTTCGGCTTTTAACCCTGAATTAACCAAAAAAGTAACCCTGTTTAAAAACGGAACCAACCCCAGATATGGCGAAAGCACCTCAAGTGTAATTGCTATGGAATCCAGAAATACCCTATCCGATTCGCTAACCGGAATGGCGGGTATTAACCTTATTAATGCAAGCGTGGCACTTTACATTCCCGTTTCAAAAAAAATGGGAATAGAATTGGCTTATCGAAATTCATTGACCAATCTTTTTACAAGCCCGCTTTACCACACATTTACCGATCGTATTTTTCAGAAAGTAGAAATAGACAATACACAAAACACCAATCAAATACCCATTATAACCCAAGAGAATTTTAAATTTTTGGATTTTGGAACTAACATTTTGTTTAATTTAAGCAACAAAGATAAGTTTAGAACTCATTTTTTAATTATCGAAAACATATTAGATCTTACAGAAACAAATACTCAAAATCAACAATCGGTTACCAATGAATTAGAACAAGAAAGTTTTGTTTTAGGGGCTTCTTGGGAGCGTCGATGGAATACAAATTTAACCACCAAAACTTTAGTTCATATATCGGATTACACACTACATGCCGACAATGAAAACCTGTTTAGCAATCAACAAAAATTTCAACGAAACGGAATTATAGAAACCGGTCTTAAATTAGATGCGCAACTGCAACCCACTACGCATATTACATGGCAAGCAGGATATCAATTTTTTGAAACCGGTGTTTCAAACACACAAGACATAAATTTACCAAGATTTAGATTACACGAAAAGAAAGTACTGCGTACGCACGTGGGTTATCTCAATTTCAAATACCATTCAACTCAAAATAAAACCGTTATAAATGCCGGGCTTAGAGCTAATTATTTTGCAAAATTTAACACCTTTTTGGCTGAACCTCGTTTTAGTATTTATCAAAAAATAGGAAACGGATTTTCGGCAGAAGCACAAGGTGAAATAAAAAGTCAAACCATCACACAACGCATCGATTTTGAAAGTGATTTTCTAGGCATCGAAAAAAGAAGATGGGTTTTGGTAGATAATAAAGACACTCCCATTATTAAAAACAAGCAACTTTCGGTGGGTATTTTGTATAAAAAGAAAGGTTGGTACATTAATTTACAAGGATTCATTAAAGAAGGGCTAGATATTACCACTAGAGAACAAGCATTTCAAAATCAGTTTCAGTTTATAAACGAAAAAGGAGATTATATAGCAACAGGTGCCGAACTAATTATGAATAAAAAAACCGATTTCTTCAGCATTTGGCTGAGTTATGTGTATATGAAAAATAATTTCGAATTTTATAATCTAACACCATCTGTTTTTCCTAACAATAACGATATACGACATTCGGCTACGTTGGCAAGTTCATTTTCATATAAAAATTTTAAAATAGCTCCCGGAATAATTTGGCGTACCGGCAAACCCTATACAACGGTTGTTAAAGGAGAGGAATACAGTGTGCAAGATGGTGAAGAAATATTAAATTACAATGCTCCTAACGCCGCCCGATTAAGCGATTATTATAGAGTGAATATTTCTGCAGAGTATACTTGGAAGTTTTCAAAAAAAGGGTTGCTAAAAGCCAATATGTCATTACTTAATGTTTTTAACACAAAAAACACGTTAGACATTAGATACAAACTAAATAAAGATCAAGCCGGAAATGTTACGGTATCTAAAGTTACCGAAAACAGTTTAGGCTTTAGCCCGAATTTTTCGTTGAAATTATATTTTTAGTTCTCAATCTCATCCTAAAACGTTTTTAAAATTACATAAAAAAAGAGAATGCTGTTTTTAAATTTCACTATTAATTATATTTAAAAAACCAAAAACTTACTTTACACACTTTTTGGGATAGTATCTTTTATAATATTTTCTATATTTAAAATAAGCCAGTGTACTTAACATTATAAAGAAAAATACGGTGTACCAAACAAAATCAGGTGTCAAGGTTTTTTCTCCGCTCGCATAAGAATGTAATCCTACCAAATAAAAATTAACACCAAAATAGGTCATCATAATCGAAGCATAAGCAAAAACGGAAGCAGTAGCAAATTGCCATTTTCCTCTGAGTCCGGGTACCAATCGCATATGCACTACAAATGCGTAAACCATAATACTTATAAGTGCCCACGTTTCTTTAGGATCCCAACCCCAATAGCGTCCCCAACTTTCATTTGCCCATTGTCCTCCCAAAAAATTTCCGATGGTAAAAAGCACCAACCCCACTATTAATGCCATTTCTGTTATAATAAGCAACTCTTTTACGTAGAGATTCATCTTTTGTTTATTCTTCGAGTTGGTCAAAATCATTAATAATAAAACCGTGGCACCTAGTATCATTCCTAGTGTAAATGGTCCGTAACCGGCTACGATAATTGCTACATGTATCATTAGCCAATAACTATTTAAAACCGGTTGCAGATTTGAAATAGAAGGGTCTATCCAGTTTTGATGTGCAACCCAAAGAATAATCGCCGCTACAAAAGCAGTAGATGCAACGGTTAACGGGCTTTTTCTTCCTAAAATCAACCCGAATAATACGGTTGCCCAACCCACATAAACAATGCTTTCATACGCATCACTCCAAGGTGCGTGCCCGCTAACATACCACCGTAATATAAGTCCGGCAGTAAGAATAATTAACGATAGCCAAATAAGATATTTACAAGCGTTAATAAGCAAGTTTAGCGACTTGTTGCTATAAAATATTTGCAGAATAACAAAGACAAACATCAAAATACCTATTAGGGTAAAAAATTTGTACATCCTGTTAAAGATATCGGCTTTGTTATAAAGTATTTCGGCTTTTATTTTATTTTCGGGAGGAAGTACTTCACTTCCAAATTTTTTCTGAAAAGCCGTAATGCTTTCCAACAGTTTATCTGCTTGCGAATAATCATTGGTTTTTCTTGCTTGCTTTAGTGTTTCAAAATACATTGGCAAGATGTTTTTAACGTATAAGGAGTCGTTTCCTTTAATGTTTGCTTGACTTAATTCGGGATAGGAAATCCATTTATTTGAAGCATCATTAGGGATAGGAAACACCTTTAAAATGCTTCCGCTTAATGCTTGGTTCAGCAAATAAAAATTTTCGTGTGTTTTTATAAAATCTTTTTGAAACTGATTGGGGTTTGTGGTTCGTGTTGCATCTTCAAGATAAGGTTCAAGTTTGTAATTGCCTTTTTCATCAAATAAATCTATTAAAGCTATTTCCTTTCTTTCTAAAGGAACTCCTATAATTTTTCGGATACTATCGTTTCCTCTTTTTAAATAAATTACGGGTGCTTCAACCCAAAGTCTGGGAAATTCTGTCATGGAAAGAAATACCTGATTGGCATCCAACCCTTGGTAATGGGTTTTATGGCTTATTTTTCGTAATAACTCACTGGCAAAAGTATTTACCGGTTTCATCCTCCCGTTATCTTGAATAACGAGCCGTGCAAACTTTAAAGCGTGCGATTTATCGACGGCATTTGCTTGTATTAGCGAGTCTATTTGCTGTTTTGAAAATGTTTGGTGCGAAGCATTTTCCTGTGCCATTGCAGAAAACGAAATAAACAAAAGTAGCAGCGCGGTTATTTTTGCTTGTTTGCCATGTACCTTTTTTAGTTGTTTTTTTAATGACCCAAATCGGCTGTTTCGTGTAAATAAAACACCCAGTAATCCTATATACAATAAGGTGTAACCAATATAAGTAATCCAGGTTCCCCAAAAATCATGATTTACACTTAAAATGGTTCCTTTTTCGTCGGGATCAAATCCCGATTGAAAAAACCGGTAACCGCTTTCGTCTAAAACGTGATTCATATAAATATCGTAATCGTAAAATTGGTTATTGGGTTTATTTACGGTTATTTTACTTTTAAAAGAAGAAAATCCGCGTTGTGTACCGGGATATTTTTCGGCAATAAAATCGTTTAAAGTAATACTAAACGGAAGTTCTATTTCTTTTGATCCGTAACCTACATAAATTTCCAAACCGTTTAAAGCTATTTTTTGCATAGCCGGAGGAATTCCTTTCCCACCAAGCAACCAAATATCTTTTTTTTCGTTACCGGATTGTACAGTAACCAACACGGCATCTTGATTGGTTTTTTCTTTTCTATGAGCTTTTATAACACCGTATTTTCCTTTAATTACAGGTTCGGGAACTACGAAGGACATGCCACCTAATTGATACAAAGACCGAAGATGAAAGGGTTGTAAACTATCTGCTACGACACTACCTTTGGTTTGGTCTGCCATGATCATATAATTTCCGGAAAATGGAGATTCTATAGCGGTGCTATCTCCTTCTATTAGTAGGTTAATTGCTCCGTCGGTAGGTTTGTTTAATGCAAATAGTACGTTGTGAATGTTTTGTACTTCACCCGATTTTAACCAATGCTCTTCTCGTTTTCCGGAACCCGATTCTACAATTTTTAGATACTCCTCTCCTTCACCCGAAGGGATAATACCTTCTTTGGCATTTTTTATAAATTCTTTAAACCGGATGGTTACCGGTTTTCCTTTATAATCGGTTTCAATGGTAAAATTGTTATCTAACCTGTCGCTTAACCTAACTTTTTTAGGTGCAATGACACGGCGTTGTTTTACACCGTTTACTTCGTAATCGCCATCTATAAAAGCGGTGATATACGTTTCGGAAGAAAGTATTTTATTTTCGGTTGCACCTTCTCTAATGTGCATGGCTCCTTCATAACTAATGTACCGGGTAATAAAGGCTCCGAAAATAATGAAAATGAAAGCCAGATGCAGTAATAGTGTTGCCCATTTTTCTTTTTTAAAAAGTTGGTATCTGGAAATGTTTCCTATAAAGTTAATCATAAACAAAAGCATAATTAACTCAAACCACCAAGCATCATAGATAAGCTCTTTTGTATATGGTGTGGGAGATGTTTCCGCCGAAGCATCTAAAAGCGTTCCGGTAGCCATTGCTATGGCAAAAATAATAAACAAAACAGCCGTTAAACGGGTAGAAAAAAGAATAGTTGCAAGTTTTTTTAACATCACTATAAAATTGATTTGCAAAAGTAGTGTTTCGCTAGAAGAATTGTTTATAAAATTTGGTTAAAATCTATTCTCCTTCAAACAGCGGTCGAGCGTGCATCATTTTACGAACTCGTTTGGAAACGTTTTGTAATACCACCGGATTATCGGGATGATTAATAACTTCATCTATCATATATACAATTGTTTTCATATCCTCTTCTTTTAATCCGCGTGTGGTAACGGCAGGAGTTCCTACTCGTATGCCACTGGTAACAAAAGGTGATTGGGTATCAAACGGAACCATATTTTTGTTTACTGTAATACCGGCTTGTACAAGTGCTTGTTCGGCTTGTTTTCCCGTAATATTTTTATTCCGTAAATCTATGAGCATCATATGGTTATCGGTTCCGCCCGAAATAATATGATAATCTTTTTTTACAAATGCTTTTGCCATAGCTGCTGCATTTTTCTTTACTTGTACCATATAGTGTAGAAAATCATCGGTTAAAGCTTCACCAAAAGCGATGGCTTTAGCAGCAATAATGTGTTCTAAAGGTCCTCCTTGGTTGCCCGGAAAGATAGCACTGTTAATTAAAGAAGACATTTTCTTTAAATTTCCGTTTTTAAGTTTTTTCCCAAAAGGGTTTTCAAAATCTTTTCCTATTAAAATCATTCCGCCACGAGGACCACGAAGGGTTTTATGAGTTGTGGTAGTAACTACATGACAATGCGGTATAGGATCTTGTAAAATTCCTTTGGCAATTAAACCGGCAGGATGTGCAATATCTGCCATTAAAATAGCACCCACTCTATCGGCAATTTCTCTAAAAGTTTGATAGTCTATCTCCCTGGAATAAGCCGATGCTCCGGCAATTATCATCTTGGGCTTTTCTTTTTTGGCAATGTCTTCAATTTTGTTGTAATCCAATACTCCTGTGTATTTGTCTACGCCGTAAAACACCGGCTTGTACAATGTGCCGGAAAAATTTACAGGCGAACCGTGTGTTAGATGTCCTCCGTGTGATAAATCAAACCCTAAAAAAGTATCGCCCGGTTTTAAACAAGCAAAAAACACAGCGCTGTTTGCCTGCGAACCACTATGCGGTTGTACGTTTACATATTCGGCTCCGAATAACTCTTTGGCTCTATCTATTGCTATTTGCTCCACCTCGTCCACTATTTCGCATCCGCCGTAATATCTTTTCCCCGGGTAGCCTTCGGCATATTTGTTGGTTAAAACAGAACCGGCAGCTTCTCGCACTTGGTTGCTTACAAAATTCTCTGAAGCAATGAGTTCCAGTCCGTTTATTTGACGTTGTTCTTCTTCATTAATAAGTTCAAAAATTTGTTGGTCACGGTGCATAGTAAAAGATTTAAAATAATTATTGCCAAAAATAGTAAAACCATTCGGTTAGATAAACAAAAATCCTATATTTGAAGTCGAAAAGTTAGCCAGTTATATAATTTTTGGTTTTCACAGAAAACCCATAACCTATTAAAACAAGAAATTATGCCTTTATCCGCAAACGACCCCACCAGAAAAACTTGGTTAGATACCAAACCAAATACCGATTTTCCTATTCAAAACATTCCTTTTGGTGTTTTTTTAACCAGAGATGACATTATAACCATTGGTACTCGAATTGGCGATTACGCAATAGATTTAGGTGCTTTACATCAATTAGGTTATTTTGAAGGCATCGAACTTACCGATGATATTTTTCTTCAAGACAGTTTAAACGATTTTATTGCAGACGGAAGAAAAACTTGGCGTTTGGTACGTAACCGTGTTTCGGATATATTCTTAAAAGATAATCCGAAATTAAGAGATAACGAAGCTCATAAAAAACAAATACTTTTTACATTAGATGAAATTGAAATGCAACTTCCGGTAGATGTAGGCGATTACACCGATTTTTATGCCAGCAAAGAACATGCTACCAATGTAGGATCGCTATTTAGAGACCCAAAAAATGCACTGTTGCCTAACTGGTTGCACATCCCGATTGGCTATCACGGAAGAAGCTCGTCTATTATTCCTTCGGGGACACCCATTCATCGTCCTGTTGGACAAACCAAACCCGGCGAAGATGGTATTCCCGGATTTGGTCCTACCAAATTATTGGACTTTGAATTGGAAATGGCTTTTATCACCACCGATGCCAATGTTTTAGGTCATCGAGTGCCTATTGAAGAGGCAGAAGATTATATTTTCGGATTAGTCCTTTTTAACGATTGGAGTGCAAGAGATATTCAAGCTTGGGAATATGTGCCGCTTGGACCGTTTTTGGGTAAAAACTTTGCATCTACTATTTCGCCATGGATTGTAACATTAGATGCCTTAGAACCTTTTAGAACCGAAGGTCCAAAACAAGAGCCACAACCACTACCCTATTTACGACAAACCGGAAAAAAGAATTTTGATATTAAATTACAAGTTGGTATTAAACCCGAAAACGGAGAAGAAACCACATTGGCAAACAGCAATTTTAAATATATGTATTGGTCTATGGCGCAGCAACTCACACATCACACGGTAAACGGTTGCAATGTACGCTCGGGCGATATGATGGGAAGCGGTACTATTTCGGGACCTACAAAAGATAGTTACGGCTCGATGCTGGAACTCACTTGGCGTGGTCAAAATCCGGTTACACTCAAGGACGGAACTACCCGAAAATTTGTTCAAGACGGAGATACCGTAATTATGCGTGCGCATTGCGAGAAAGACGGTTTAAGAATAGGATTTGGTGAATGTATCGGGAAAATATTACCCGCACTCCAATAGTTTTTATCACAACACTTGTATTTAACTAACCATACCAAAGCTTGAAGATTATGAAGAAAATTATACTCTTACCGCTCGTTATTTTACTTCTTGTTTCTTGTAACAGCGTAAAACGAAACCAACGTTTTATTGCACAAGGAAATTACGATACGGCTATTGAATTGGCGGTAAAAAAATTACAAAAAAAACCTAATTCTTCAAAAGCAAACGAACACATTTTATTACTGGAAAAGGCTTTTAAAAAAGCAGTAGATCAAGACAAACGAAACATTAAGTATTTAAAAAAAAGCGATAATCCGGATGCACCACGTGAGATTTATTACACCTATGTACAATTACGAAACAGACAGGATCTAATTCGCCCCTTGTTTCCGCTTTCTATTTCGTCTCTTAACCGAAATGCCAAATTTAAATTTGAAGATTATTCCGACGAAATTGCACAAGCCAGAAAGGTTTATGAAGTACACTTGTATGACGTTGGAAAAAATTATATGAGCTACAATACAAAAGAGGACTATCGCAAAGCTTATACTGTATTCTGCGAGTTAACAGATATTAATTCTACTTTTCGAGATGCTAAACAATTGCGTGACGAAGCCCATTATAGAGGAACCGATTTTGTATTGGTTACTATTAATAACTACAGCGGCATTTTAATTCCGTATCGATTAGAAGAAGATTTGCTTAATTTTAACACCTACGGGTTAGATGATTTTTGGACTGAATACCATAGTAAACCGCAAAACAATATAGATTACACATACGGAATTGATTTAAACTTCCGTGTAATTGAAGTTTCGCCGGAAAAGATTTTTGAAAAATCGTTTCACAGAGAAAAAGAAGTGAAAACCGGATGGAAATACAAAAAAGACCGAAATGGAAATATTGTTAAAGACGAAAATGGAAAACCTGTAAAAATTGATATTTTTGAAACTGTTGAAGCAGAAATTCTTATTACTACGCAAAGCAAAGCAACTCATGTTGTAGGTGAAGTTATATATCGTAATTTAGTAACAGGAAGAGAATTGAACAACTTTCCGTTGGAGACCGAATTTGTTTTTGAAAACGTTTTTGCAACCTATACCGGAAACAAAAAAGCCTTAACCGAAGACGACTTAAAAATAATTAATAACGGGTTTGTACCCTTTCCTAGCAGCGAACAAATGGTTTTTGATGCAGGAGAAACCATTAAAGAGCAATTAAAAAGTATCTTAAACGATAACAACTTTATATAATTGTAATCACCGGAAGGAACCCTATTTATCTTACAAACCATTAACTTTTGCGGGATAGTTTTTTTATACCACACCATTAGGTTTTTTTCTTTTTCTTTTTAGCAGCCGGAAACAATACGTTATTTAAAATAAGTCTGTAACCGGGAGAATTAGGGTGCAATGCCAATTCGGTTTTAGCATCTCCTACGCGGTGTTGGTAATCTTCGGGGTCATGACCGGCATAGAATGTGTAGAAACCCTTTCCTTTGATTCCGTGAATATAGCGTGCTTCTCCGTTAGCTTTGTTTTCTCCCATCACCAATACATTGGTTTTAATTTGGTCTCTAGCAAAAGCTGTTGTTTGCCCCATAAAACCTTTAACCAAAGCCGTATGATTTTGTACCAACATACAAGGTATTGGATCCCATTTAGCCGAATAATCCATTAAACTAAAATAATCTACTTCTTTTCTAATTTTTCGTTTGGTGGTCATATCTATCGAAGAAAATTCGTACACCATCGGGTTTCTCTCCAAAATAAAATCGGTAAATGCAAAAGTTTTGTTATAATCTATTTTGCTTTGGTAGTTGGGTTCGCTGGGATCGCCATCAAACATGGTTTCGCAAATATCTACTCCTTCGGCGGCAAGTGCAATATCAAAACTATCGGTAGCACTGCACATAGCAAACATAAATCCTCCACCTATTACGTAATCTCTAATTTTTAAGGCTACATCTCTTTTTTCTTCAGAAACTTTTTGATAACCCAGTTTAGCTGCCAATGCTTCGGCATTTTTTTTATTTTCGATATACCAAGGAGCCGAACGATACGCTCTGTAAAATTTTCCGTATTGTCCTGTAAAATCTTCATGGTGCAGATGCAACCAATCGTAAAGCAAAAGTTGATCACTTAACACTTCTTCATCATAAATAACGGTATAAGGTATTTCGGCGTAGGTTAAAACCATCGTAACGGCATCATCCCAAGGTTGATTTGTTGGAGGTGCGTACACAGCAATACGCGGTGCTTTTTCAAGTACGACGGCTTCCATGTTTTGTGACGGACTGTTAATTTCGTTTAGAATCTCTTCGGTTTTAGCGTTGGAAAGTACTTCAAATGAAACGCCTCTAATCTGACATTCTTTTCTAATTTCTTCAGAATCGGGAAGTAAAAAAGAGCCGCCTCTATAGTTAAGTAACCATTTTACTTTAAGGTGTTTTTCTAAAACCCAATAGGTTATTCCGTAGGCTTTTAGGTGTTCTTTTTGGGTCTCGGCATCCATTGGCACTAAAATATAAGATGCCTTTGCTTGTAATGCAATGAGTAGTATGAGGAATAAAAAAATGCGTTTCATGTGTTTATTATATTGTTTTTATAGGTCACATGGAACTTACCATAACTTAAATTATCGTTCGGGTTGCTATTTTAACAATAATTTAGTTAAGGAGGTTTCATAGGGTAAAGATACATCAATTTTTACGCCAAACAAGGTTTCCTATTTGCTGTTTTTATATGAAGAAACAAGAAGTGTTATTTGAGCCATTTTTCGTTTTTATAATCTTTGTATTTTGCTGCTTCTTCCCTGTTTTTTACAAACAAGTGCGTTTTATTAACTTGTTTACTCCGATAGCCTAATAGGTGGGAAAATTCTCTGGCAAAAAGCCAAGCTATTTTTTTATTTATCAAAAGCGCATTTTTGGTTCCGGATGCCCAAGAAACTCCCGGAAGCAAGGGTAACAGCTTATCAAATCTAACTTTTCTTAATACCGATGAAATTTTTAAAAAGATTTTAGGAACTCGCTTAATAAGGAAAAATCCGTCTTCGCCTTGCCCTTGATACAGAGGCATAAATAATTTACCGCTTTTTATTGCTTTTATTTTTTTATTATTTGAAAAAGCTACTACTTGACCTTTTTTTACGGGTTGAAAATTTACAAATCCGGGATGCATTTTAAATTGCTCACCGGGATAAATTCGGTATCTGAAAAATATTTCGTAAAAATGAATACGATGAATGGATGATTTTGCAAGCACTTCAAAATACTGATAAAACGCATTATCTTTTTCTTTAAACACACCCGAAAAATACAGAGACAGATAAATAAATGCCACGTGGTTTTCAATTGCCGAAAGTGCATCGTGTTGTCCGGCTTCATACCCAAATGCAACATAACCCAGTTCGTTGATATAACTTAACAAGGGACCTTCTAAATATTCTTCGATACCCAACACCAACGGCAACGGATATTGCTTTGTGAATTTCCGGTTTAACAAGCTGTCATTAACGGTTATAAACGGAATGGTTTCTCCGGAAGTTGTATGTAAATCGAAGAAATAAAATGGCGGTGAATGATTTTCGATAATAGCAACAAGTGTTTTGTAGATTTCTTTTAATTGCCGGGCATCTTCCGATAGTTGGTTGTTGTTTGATTTAATAATTTTTTGAATAGAATCTTCTGTCCAGAGTCGGTTTAAATCTTGTTTTTGATAACGAACTCCTTTTTCGAGTGCCCATAGATTTCCGCTTAGAGCGAATAAATTTCCGCAAACATCCTTTTTTTTCTTTTTTATTTCTGAAAAAACTTGCTGCAATGCAAATACCCCTGAAGGTTCATTGCCGTGAATTCCACCCATAAAGATAATAGTAGGACCGGTTTTTTTACCTTCAATTTTACAGATAATTCTGGATACTTTCAGGTTTTTATCCAAAGCCTTACTATAGATCTTACGCATAGGATACTTCGATTAAATCTTTTGTTGTGATTATTCCTACCAAGTATTTTTTTTGTATCACCGGTAAACATCCTATTTGGTGCTTTTTCATTAATGTTACCGCTTTTTTAATGCTGGTTTGTGGTGTAACGGTTATTACTTTTTTTACCATAATATCTTTGACGAAGTAATGATTTAATGCAGTTGATTTTTGATTTTCTTGAAAATTCAACAAATGTTTCCAAGTAAGCAAACCTACTAATTTTCCTTTTTTACTCTCTACCGGAACGTGATGAATGTTTTTCCACTTCATAATACTCGTTGCCAGTGAAGCCAAATCGTTTTTATGTACTACAAAAAGTCGGGTTGTCATAATATGTGCTACTTCTGTATTTTTTTTTGCATCTAATTTTTCGTTATCCCGTAACATTCGCCATTGGGAGACCGGATTATTATTTTTTTGAAAATCATAAATAGATTTTGTCAAAATTTGAAGCGAATCATCGGGTTTGTTGTTTTTTAAGAGTTTGCGGTAGTTCGTTATCATCCATTCTGCACCTGTTTGTGTTTTTGCTCGCTTTTCAATAATGCCTAATAATTCGTTTATACTTTGGTCATCGATATTCATTTTTTGCAAACCGGATTTTGCTATTGGTAAAAATTTCTGTAGCACCAAAACTGAAGCCGGAACGTAGGTATTATCCCAAAAGAGCAGGCTTTCTTTTCCGTATCGAGCCGCTTTAATAAAATTTGCTTTGGCATCTCTAAAATCCATCACTTTTTGCATATCATCATATTTTTCGGGTCTTCCCATCATTAAGCCTACCCAAAAAGCAAAGTTAGCCATTTCGTCTTTTACAGATGGTCCGGAGGGGATGTATCTGTTTTCAATTCGCAAGTGTGGTTTTCCGTTTGTTACTCCGTAGCATGCACGATTCCATCTATAAATAGTACCGTTAAAAGTACATAGGGCTTCCAGCTTTGGTGTATTTCCGTTTTTAATTTCTTCAAGTGAGTTAACAGAAATAGTTTTAGTAACGATATTGTCATGTTGTGCAATAAGATTTCTATATATTTCAACAATGTTACCTTCTGCCCAGCTATTGTTACCAAACGCCACTCTTGCTTCTTGGTTTTTTAATACATAGGAAGACTTACGCGTATCGATACTTTGTTTAAATAAGGCGATACGTGTTTCGCTCCATAGTTCTCGTCCTAATAACAATGGTGAATTTACACACATACTCAACACCACTCCCGAAATTGCCAAAGCCCAGTTGTAACTGGCAATAAAGTCGTATGAAGGAATTTGCAAGTGCATTTGAAAACTGGTATTGCAACCCTCAAACAATACCGAATCGTGTACGTTATTTAGTTCATCTACGCCACGAATATGCAGTCTAAAATCGCCTCCTCTCAACTCTTTAAGCATTTTGTTTAATAAATAATATCTAGGCTTAGGAGTCATATAATCCGGTTGTAATTCTTTTTTGGTAATGGTGGGTAAAATTCCGGTTAAAACGATTTTGTTTTGGGCAAGAGCTGCCTTGTTTTTTACTTTTTGAAGCAACTCGGTTAGTTGGTTTTCAATCTTATTAAAAGCGTTTTTAGTTAATACTACGGGATCTAAGTTAAGTTCTAAGTTGTATTTTGCAATTTCGGTAGTAAAATGAGGGTCATCAATATTTTTTAAAATAGTTAAGGCTTTTTTTGAGGGTCTCCAATCTCGATTTACCAAACAAAATTCCTGTTCGGCACCAATACGAATTGTATCGTCTTCAAACAAGTTGTTTTTAAGCATATAATCCAATGCTTTTAAGTCTTCCAACAAATGTTGTGTAAATCTTGCCTTCGTATGTTTTCCTTTTATTTTATTTACTTTTTGATCGCCCATACCGTATGTGTTTGCAGTTTATTGATTATATATCCTTTTATATAAATACTAAGGTAATATTAGTTAGGTGATTAAACGCTGATTTTTGTCAGCTACAGGGTTTTTCTATTTCTTTTTACAGGGTTTTTCTTTGTTTTAATTTAATAAATAAACGGATTTTTGCTAAACGAATATATATAAACGATTGGTTTTAATAATTTTATATGCTTTTAAGCAGTAACTAAAGCAACCTTTTTGTATATTTGTGGTCTAACTAACAAAACCAAATGTGTATGAGTAGAAAACTACTTTTATACTTCTTATTGATTTCTTTTTCAGCGATATGCCAAATTACGGTCATACCGAACGAGTCTTTTTTGTCTATTCGGTTGGGTAAAAATTTCAAGAATTACTCGATAAAGTCCGATAGAGCTTATTTTGAAAAGGACTACAGAAGAGCTGAGTTTCTGTTTGATTCGTTGATAAAAAATGTTGTGAACGGGAGTTATTTAGATAATTTTAATATTAAAAAACTTTCGGGTAAGCGTATTGAAATGTATGATTTTAAAAAACCGATTTTTTTAATGACTTATGCTTCTTGGTGTACACCCGGTACCGGAGAAATCCCTGCTTTAAATGAGATAGCCAACAGTTATTATAAAGATATTGATTTTGTTGTGCTTTTTTGGGACTCCAAAAAAGCGGTACGCAAAGTTGCCAAAGACTATTCTCGTCGTATCACAATTGTTTATGTTGATGAAGATGAAAATAGTAGCAATCATATCATTCAAACACTAAAGCACACTTTGGGTTTTCCTACCTCTTTTTTTATAGATGAAAACAAAAAAATTGTAGATGTAAGAAGAGGTGTTTTACATCCTTATAACGAGAAATACGAACTCTCTTTTGAATTAAATTATACAGCTTTTTACAACGGCATTTCGTTGTTAAAAAACTTTGAAGGGACTCAAAACAACTATGTTTTAAAAGATTAATACCGGATAATCTGTTACCCAAATCTATTTTCCAAAAAGCATTTTTATAGCAACAATAATAAGTGCAATTGCAAATATTTTTTTTAGCAATTCTTTTGGAATTGAAATTGCCAATTTAGAACCTAAATAACCGCCTATCACAAAAGTAACTGCAATGGCGAGGGCATATTTCCAATTTAAATATCCTTCGGTGTAATAACCGTATGCCGCTAAAAACGTAACCGGTACTGCCAATACTGCCAAACTTGTACCTTGTGCTTCGAGTTGCGAAGACCCAAAAATCAACATCATTAACGGAACAATAACAACACCGCCGCCAATACCTAACAATCCGCTTACAAATCCTGCTAACAAACCTATAAGCACCAAAATTAAAAGAGTAGAAATGCTCATTTTTTTATTGTCCTGCATTATAATAACCTTGTTTCGGAATTTTAATAAAATACTCCTTTCCCGAAGCATTCTTTAAAAACGTATCACGTAGCCACGGATTGTGAAGTTTTAATATTTTATAATTGATGCCAAACCGTTGAGCAAATTTTGCAAAATCGGTAACAGGTGTATCAACCTTAACCGTATAAGTAGGAATGGGTTGATACAGGTCTTTTTCGCGATAGTTAAATCCGTATTTTTGCGGATTGGATAAAATTTCTTTAAAAGCCAAAATTCTAAATACATACCTACTGGTTTCTTGATTTAGCAACAAATCGTAGTATGTGTTTACTC
Source organism: Flavobacteriaceae bacterium (assembly GCA_027081505.1). GTDB lineage: Bacteria > Bacteroidota > Bacteroidia > Flavobacteriales > Flavobacteriaceae > Marifrigoribacter. Next base: position 4,837 of record JALWKK010000056.1, on the reverse strand, counting down.
CCTGCCTGTCTATTTGTTTTTGAATTCCACCGTTACCTGCATTGTAAGCAGCGGCAGCCAATGTCCAAGAACCGAATTTGTTTTTGGAGTTTTTTAAATATTTTGCGGCTACTTTTGTTGCTAACTCTAAGTTATAACGTTCATCTACATACGAGTTTATTTCTAAACCGTATTCTTTTCCGGTGCTTTTTAAAAAGTGCCAAAAACCGGCTGCTCCAGCCGGCGACCTGTTATTTTCAAGACCGCTCTCGGCTACAACGAGGTATTTAAAATCGTCCGGTAAGCCGTATTTTTTTAACAATGCCTCTATAATGGGAAAGTATTTGTTTGCTCTTTTAATTAGTAACAATCCGTTAGATTGCCAATAGGTGTTAACCAACAACTCTCTATCGAGGCGTTCTCTAATATCCGGATTATTCAACGGGACCGGTTCGCCGCAAAAATCAATTTCTTGCGGTAGTGGCAAAGCATAAACATTGTAATCGTTTACTAATGTTTTTTCTAATATATCGTCGGTTGGCGGGTTTTGTACCGCTTGTATCGAAGCGTATATTCCTCCTACTATTAAAACCCCGATTCCTATTTTATAAACTAACTTCATTATGTTTTCTTTTTCAAAAATAAAGATACCGGTTTATTTTTTAAAATCCAAAGTATAGGTCTCATAAAGAGTATTGTTTATTCCTCTTATTTCCATTTTTACTTGTTGTTTTTCAAAATTAAAATAAACAACACCAAAATTTAATTGTTTAACTTGTTTTCCTTTTCGAAGTGCGTTTAATTCATCCGGATTATCAGGAAATGTCTTGGTTAAACCACTGGTTGTAAAATCTACCAATTCGTAGGGAAGTCCTTCTACTTTATCTACCGAAAATTCTGCTAAATGCCTATCGCCACTAATAATAAAAATATTTTTTGATTTTGCATTTTTTATAGTTTGTTTTAATTTTTCCAATTCATTGGGAAACGTTGCCCAACGCTCCCATCCGTGTTCGCTTGACAAAACTTGAATACTGCTGTTTATTACCGTAAAAGTTGTCGTTGTGTCTTGCAATTCTTTATTAAGCCACTCCCATTGTTTTTCTCCCAAAATAGTTCCTTTATGATTTTTACCCCAAGGCTCGTAACGTCTTCCTCTTACGTTGCTCTTTTTTAATCCGGTTCTAAAATATCTTGTATCCAATAGTATGATTTTAATTTTTCCTTTTGGCGTTTCAAAAACCTCGGCAGTATAAACCCCTTCTTGGTTGCGTCTGGGACTCTCTTTGGGTACTTTTAAAAAATCCAGAAAAAATTTTTGTGCATCGGCTTTAATCTCCCATTCTTTACCACCGTCGTTAATACCATAATCGTGATCGTCCCAAGTACCTATTATTTTTGTTTGTTTTGTGAGTTTTTTATAGCCCGGATTTGCTAGTAACAAGGCATAATCCCGTTTCATTTTGGCAGTATCTTTAGTATCTGCATAAATATTATCGCCTCCCCAAACAAAAACGTCCGGACGGGTTTCTAAAATAGGTTTCCAAAGCGGTTGCTCCATTTTTTGATCGTTGCAACTGGCAAAAACTGCGATAAAATCGGATTGATTGGTTTCTTTCTGTTTAACAATACTACTAAATTTAGTTTCTATTTTTTTTGGTTTGTCATTGCAAGCAAAAAAGGTAAAAATAAGTAGTAAAAAAGTAAGAAGTTTCATTGGATCTATTTTAGTTTCAAAAGTACACATTTATTTTTTTTCCGAACACATCTCTTTGCAAGGTATTCGCAACTTGTTTATTTATCAAACTTTACTTGTTAATAATTTTTCGGTAACGTTGGTATAATACCATTATTTTAAAATATATTTGTAAATCAAAATTTATAATAACAAAACTGTAAACGGAGCATGAAATTTATTGTATCGAGTTCGTATTTATTAAAGCAATTACAAGTATTGGGAGGTATTATTAACAACAATAATACGCTACCTATTTTAGATAATTTTTTATTTTCACTTGACGGAAACCGGTTAACAGTTTCTGCATCCGATTTAGAAACTACTATTTCGGCAGAACTAGATGTAGAGGGTGATCATAAAGGAGCTGTTTGTGTTCCTGCCAGATTACTTTTGGATACCTTAAAAACATTTGCCGAACAACCGCTTACTTTTACAATTGAAGAGAACAACACCATCGAGATTAGTTCCAGCCATGGTAAATACGCTTTGGCGTATGCAAATGCCGAAGATTTTCCTGCAAGTATTGAGTTGCAAGACCCCAGCAAAACAACCCTTCCCGGAGATGTATTGGCAACGGCTATTTCAAAAACCATTTTTGCTACCGGAAACGACGATTTACGTCCGGTAATGAGCGGTGTGTTTTTTCAATTTAGCACCGAAAGCTTAACCTTTGTTGCTACCGATGCACATAAATTGGTAAAGTACACCAGAAATGATTTACAGGCTTCGCAAACAGCCGAATTTATAATGCCTAAAAAGCCGCTAAACTTATTAAAAGGAATTCTATCCGGAAGCGAAGAAGATGTAACTATTGAGTATAACGATTCCAATGCAAAATTTAGTTTTGATAACACGCAGTTAATATGCCGTTTAATTGACGGAAAGTACCCCAATTACGAAGCGGTTATCCCTAAAGAAAATCCCAATAAACTTACCATAGACCGGAATTTGTTTTTAAACTCGGTTCGTCGGGTTTCTATTTTCTCAAACAAAACAACGCATCAAATCCGTCTTAAAATTGCCGGCGCCGAATTAAATATTTCGGCAGAAGATATAGACTACAGCAACAAAGCCGAAGAACGTTTAACCTGCGATTATCAAGGAGACGATATGCAAATAGGATTTAACTCTCGTTTTCTTACCGAAATGCTAAACAACCTAAATAGCGAACAAATTGTGTTGGAAATGTCGCTTCCCAGTCGTGCAGGAATACTAACTCCAGCCGACGGAATGGATGAAGGCGAAATGGTTACCATGCTCGTTATGCCGGTAATGTTAGGAAACTAAAATAGTTTTAACTAAAAAAAAAACAATTTTAAATAGACTGTAAATGCAACTGCTTGTTGGGAGCTTTTGTAGGGAGGGTTGCATATAATTTTGAATATTTATCATTAAGAAATGAGTAACAAACATTTTATACCTGCGAATTTTGAAATTCCGAAAGGCCTGGAAACAAATCGATTGAAAATCAGAATGTTAAAAGTAACCGATGTAGCTAAGGATTATGATGCAGTGATGTCAAGTGTAGCGTATTTACAAAAAACAAAACCCTTTGGACCTAATCAGAGATGGCCTATAGGTTTAACTATAGAACAAAACCTAATTGACCTTGGATGGCATCAAAAAGAATTTCAAATGAGATCGACATTTGCTTATACTGTTATGAGCCTTGATGAAACAAAATGTCTTGGGTGTCTTTATATTGAACCTTCAACTAAAATCGATTACGATGCTGAAGTGTATATGTGGATTAGACAGAGTGAAGTTCAATCCGGATTAGATAAGCACTTATTCGAAACAACACAAAAGTGGATAAATACCATATGGCCTTTTAAAAAAGTAGCATATCCGGGAAGAGAAATTGATTGGCAAGAATGAAAAAAAAAAATAATTCGGTTATCAAAAAAGTGTGAGTGCTATTCCTGCTAATTTAATTACATCATAATCCTCCCGTAATTATAAACATCACAATTAACATTTAAACTTACAATGTATTGTTTTAGAAACCCGACAATATTACATTTTAAACTCAATTAAAACTTTCCGTTTTACTACCTAAATAATACCATAACATTTCTTACTTTTGCCAAGCCTAATTTTATAATTTTATTATAATGAACTTACACGAATATCAAGGAAAAGAAATATTAAATAGTTTTGGTGTGGAAATACAACGCGGAATTGTAGCCACTACACCCGAAGAAGCAGTTGAAGCCGCTAAGAAATTAACCGAACAAACCGGTACAAAATGGTACGTTGTAAAAGCACAAGTACACGCTGGCGGAAGAGGAAAAGGAGGCGGTGTAAAACTTGCCAAAAGTTTGGAAGAGGTTAAAACCATTGCAAGTCAAATTATAGGAATGACGCTAATAACACCGCAAACCGGTGCAAACGGAAAAAAAGTACACCAAGTATTAATAGCAGAAGATGTGTATTATCCCGGCGATAGCGAACCCGAAGAATACTATATGAGTGTTTTGCTAAACCGCAGTAACGGAAAGAACATGATAATGTACTCTACCGAAGGCGGAATGGATATTGAAAAAGTTGCCGAAGAAACACCACACTTAATTTTTAATGAAGAGATAGATCCGGCATTGGGTATTTTGCCTTTTCAAGCCAGAAAAATTGCATTTAATTTAGGATTAAGCGGAGCGGCTTTTAAGCAAATGGTAAAATTTGTTACAGCGCTTTATACAGCCTATTCCAAAACCGATTCTTCTCTTTTTGAGATAAATCCGGTGCTTAAAACCAGTGACGACCGAATCCTTGCCGTAGATGCAAAAGTAACCTTAGACGACAATGCATTATTTAGACATAAAGATTACGCTGCACTTAGAGATACACGAGAAGAAAACCCTATTGAAGTAGAAGCAAAAGCCGCCGGATTAAACTATGTAGATCTTGACGGAAACGTAGGCTGTATGGTAAATGGTGCCGGATTGGCAATGGCTACTATGGATTTAATAAAACAAGCCGGAGGCGATCCTGCAAACTTTTTAGACGTAGGCGGTACAGCAGATGCCGAGCGAGTAGAAACCGCCTTCAACATTATTTTAAAAGACCCCAATGTAAAAGCCATTTTAGTTAATATATTTGGTGGTATTGTACGTTGCGATA
>JALWKK010000055.1 GCA_027081505.1 Flavobacteriaceae bacterium | reverse complement strand
TTACAAATCTTATTGCCGGCCTTATCGCATATTCTTTCCAAGAAAAGAAGCCAAGTATCAAGTTTGAAACTGAAAAATCAACTCAATTAGCACTTTTTTATTAAATCCTTAGACCGAACTGAAGTTATAAGTTGCCTCAATGGGAAAATAGTACTAATCCGGTCATATTATCCGAGCCTTATGCAAAAGCAACCGGATTAGAAAACGCACAAGACATAAAAAACTATTTGGATAAGGTGTGGTACCAAGAACATGGCGATGTTTATTGGTTTGGATTACATAAAAACACGCGAGTAAACAATTATTTTGGGTATTGGTCTTGGGAAAGTGCCGCTCTGGCTAAAATAAAAAACATAGGCGATAGCAGTCTTAAAAACCAAAAATACTATCCCTATGATGCCGTGCATTGGTAAAATAACAAAGGATTATTAAAAAAACAAAAACTTTACAAGTCTTAATCCAACGATTTTATTTGCTTTGTTTTAAACGGTGCTTTTAACTGAAACAAAAAATCCTCGTCATCTGTATGGTCTGCACTATCTAAGCCGTATTGAATATCCTCAGGGTTTTCATATACAAACGTTCCGAAAATACGATCCCAAACAGATAATACGTTTCCGTAGTTGCTATCGGTCCAAGGAAGTTGGTAGTGATGATGAAACTTATGCATATTTGGCGAAACAATAGCATAGCTTAGCATTTTATCAAACCACAAGGGCAGTTTTATATCGGCATGATTAAAATAAGTAAAAGGCACGGTTAGCATCCGGTAAAACAGATAAAACGAAATAGGCATACCCATAAGTATTACCGTAAGCAACGCAAAGGTTTCGCGTATCATAAAATCCAAAGGGTGGTGGCGCGTACCGGTGGTTACATCTACGTGCTTATCGGTGTGGTGTGTGATGTGTAACCGCCACATCCATCTAACTTTATGCAATAAAAAATGCACAAAATATTGCGAGATAAAATCCAATACCAAGATTGAAAGAATAAGTTTTGCCCAAATAGGAATTTCTATTAAATAAAGCAAACCGAATTGATGTTGTGCGGTAAATTGGTAAACCGAAACTAAAATCAACCCAAAAATACCATTAATAATCATAACCAAACCCAATAATAAAAAGTTGGTTGTGGCGTGTTTCCACTTTTTATAAGGTTTTTTATAAAATGAAAACAGGTTTTCAAGAATCCAAAAAAAAGTAATTAGCCCGCCTATCCACAAAGCTTTGTAAAGAACGGGTAGGGTTTCAAAAAAGGATAAGAATTCTTGCATTATAAATTATTTTAAAATTTTCTCATATTTTTTTTGGTCGTTTAATATCTCTACAGCCTTTAATATTTCGGGACTGTGTGACAAGTGGTAGTTGTACATACCTTCTCTGTAAAAATAACGTTTTAATATTTCGTCGGTTAATAAGGTAACTATTTCGGCTTTTTTGTCGCGTATCATTTTATATTTGGCGTTATCTATGGTTTGCATTAACTCATTGTATGATGCCTTAATATCTTTATCCAATTGGTCTGCTTCGGCTTTATTAAAAGCTTCTTCCAGCTTCTTCTCGGTTTCGGTGTTATAGCTAAAGTTTTTTTCTTTTAAAAACCGTTGAAAATCTTGAAAATCATTTTCAGAAAAAGTAAATGTTTGATAATCTGAAAGTTGGTGTGTATAAAAATAATTTGTCGCATAATCAAAAATTGCATAATCCTTTAACAATGCTGTGGTAATTGGGCTAAATTTAGCTGTTTCCAGCTCAATGTCCGGCATAATTCCGCCTCCGTCATATACGGTTCGTCCACCTTTGGTTTTAAATTTATTAAAGTTTTTTGGGGTTACACGCACCGGATTTCCGTTTTCGTCTCTATGCCAATAATCTAATGCTTGAATACATCTTCCGCTGGGTGTGTAATATCGAGAAATTGTTATTTTTATTTGTGTTCCGTAAGCTACTTTTTTAGGACGCTGTACCAAGCCTTTTCCAAAACTACGCGCGCCGATTATCACTGCCCTATCCAAGTCTTGTAAGGCTCCCGAAACAATTTCGCTTGCAGAAGCACTTCTTCCGTTAACCAATACCGCCAATGGAATTTCGGTGTCAACAGGTTCTTTGTTGGTTTTATATACTTTGTTGTATTTTTTAATAGCCGACTTTGTGGTTACAATTACTTCGCCTTTAGGCACAAAAAGATTTACCACATTAATTGCTTCGTTTAATAAACCTCCCGGATTACCCCGAAGGTCTAAAATAATTTTTGTTGCTCCTTCGGCTTTTAGGCTTTCTAAAGCATTTTTAGTTTCAACCGTTGTTTTTTTATTAAATTTTGAAAGAACGATGTATCCGATATCGTTGTTAATTAATTTGTAAAAAGGAACAGCATGCACATCAATAGCTCCGCGAGTAATAGTTGTGGTTTGTTCTTTTCCTTGTCGTAAAAAAGTAACTTCTACATCGCTTCCGGCAGCACCTTTTAGCAGTTCGCCGGCATCGTTTTCAAAATCTGAAATAGCTACATCGTCTATTTTAATTATTTGGTCGCCTGCTTTTAATCCGGCTTTATCTGCCGGAAAATCTTTAAAGGGTTCAATTATAATGAGTTTGTCTTTTTTACTACGCACGGTTGCACCAATTCCCGTATAAACCCCCGATCTGGAAATACGAGCATCTTCTACTTGTTGTTCGTTCCAAAAAACCGTGTAAGGGTCTAAGCCCGACAACATGTTTTTTATTGCTTTATCCATTAATTCGGCAGGATTGGTTTCATCTACATAATTCATGTTCAGCTCTTTAAAAACCGTGGTAAAGATTTCGATTTGTTTGGCAATTTCAAAAAAATCGCCTTTAAAAGAAGCGGTTGTTACTAAAATTAGTAAGGCAAAAACCGGAATTAATATTCTTTTTTTAATCATGTTATTTTTTCTTTTTTTTCAGAATTTTGCGAACGATAAAGATAATAATTCCTATCAAAAGGAAAAATGGCCATAGGTATAGAAGTCCTAAGAAAAAAACCGAAACACCGTTCCAGCCTCCTTTTATCGAATTTTTCATTTTTTGCCAATACGAAGTAGAAGCGCTTTTTACGTCGGTAATTTTATAAAATTCGATGTTAACGGTACTAAACGAAACCCTGTTTTGTAAATAGTTTAATCGTCCTTGTTTGGCTTCGATTTCTTCTCTTATGATTGCTAACTCTCTTTCAATTTCAAGAATTTCGGAAACATTTTTCGCCTTTTTTAACAACTCGAGGTATCGGTTTTCCAACGTTCGTTTTGCTTTTAGTCGTGCCGAAAGATCAACAAACTCTTCGGTTACATCTTGTCGCGAAATGGTTTTTTCGTCAAAATAGGTTACGTTTTTAGACAGCGCGTCTAAAAAAGGTTGAAAGTTTTTTGTGGGAATTCGAATCACCAAATTTTGTGTAAGCGAATTATACCCTTTTCCCGAGTAATCGTTTTGAACAAGACCGTTAAGTTTTTGTGTAAGCGAAAGAATGGCTTGTCTGGTTTTAGACATATCTTTAGTTTCAAACCGAAGCGTCGCATTTTTTATAATTTTTTGCTCGGCTTCAACAAGATCGTTTTCGTTTGTTGCGTCGTTGTATTCAACAATCTCATTCTCTGTATCTTCAAAAGAGGGTGTCATTAATCCGGCAATAGCGGTCTTATCTTTATTAAAACCGAACGGATTTTTATTTTCACTATTGCAAGAAAAAAAGAGTACTAAAATTAATAAAAGGCTAATCTGTTTCATTTGTTAGTCGATTTAATAAATTTACCATTGATTTTTCTATTTCTTGATACGATAGTTTTTTACCACCAAGATAGATAAATAACAACGCAAATTTTACGCCAGAACGGTTGTTTAACAAATGTTTATGAAGGCGATAGGCTTCTTTTAGTTGTCTTTTTATTCGGTTTCGGTCAACAGCGAGTTTAAAATTTCTTTTCGGAACTACAAAAGCCGCTTTACAAGTTTCATAATTTTCAACAGGAATATAATTAACTCTAACAGGGAATTTTTTTAGGGTTTTTCCTTCAGAAAATAAGCGTTCGATAGTTTTTTTACTTTTTAGTTTTTCTTTTTTTGGAAACCGGAAATTCATTGCGTAAAGATAAGGTTATACTTTTTGTAACGCAACATAGGGTTTTTGAGGAAGTTCAATCGAAATTTTATCGTTCTGCATAATAATTCCGCTTTGTAAAACCACAGCAAAAACGCCGGCTTTAAGAATTTGATTACCATTACTATCTTGATCTAATACCGCTTGTTTTAACCCTTTTTGAAGCCTGTTAAGTTGTGAGCATGGTTGACGCAAACCGGTAACCTGAAGCATACAATGATCACCAATTTTTAAGATGGTGTCTTTTGGCAGATTTAGCAAATCAATATTTTTAGTTGTTATGTTTTCGCCCATTTCACCCGGACTAACCATAAATCCTTTTCGGTTAAGTTCTTGGTACAGCTCAAAATGAATTAAATGTATTTGCCTAAGATTGGGTTTGTTAGGATTTTTTGCTACTGGTTCAGACCCCTATTAATCGGACTTTAACATTTTAAGTTTTCAAATGTAGTGATTTTTTATACCGTAAGTTGCTTTGAGGGCTTGGTACCATTGCTCTCTTTTTTTGATTTTTCGCCACATCGAGTGGCTTAAAATCATGCGAGGAGCTTTCCTCCGGCTCATTATTACCCGTATA
>JALWKK010000054.1 GCA_027081505.1 Flavobacteriaceae bacterium | reverse complement strand
TTAGGTTTAGCCCGCCCGTATCTGAAGGTATGTTCGGGCAGGCTATTGAGTTTTTCAACCCATCTCCGAATTTCACCCGCCCATACCTAAAGGTATGTTCGGGCAAGCTGTTAGGTTTAGCCCGCCCGTATCTGAAGGTATGTTCGGACAAGCTGTTAGGTTTAGCCCGCCCATACCTAAAGGTATGTTCGGGCAAGCTATTGAGTTTTTCAACCCACCTCCGAATTTCACCCGCCCATACCTAAAGGTATGTTCGGGCAGGCTGTTAGGTTTAGCCCGCCCGGATCTGAAGGTATGTTCGGGCAGGCTATTGAGTTTTAACCCGTACATATCTGAATGTATGCCCGGACAGGTTAAAAAAAACAAACACCCTGTTTCTGCTTTCTTAAAAGTTCTTCTTTTGTAAATTTGTTGCAAACTATTTTTATCAACTAAATAAAATGACAGTTTACAAATTAGACATTGAAGAAGATGTACATAAAAACTTCGCACTATTTGCCATTCACAGTACTTTAGAACCCTATAAATTGGCTTTTTTGCTTAACAAAACTTTACAAACAAAATTAAAACGAGAGAAAGAAGATTTTAAACCCGGTAATGTTTTAAAAAAAGGCTTTCCTTTATTTAAATACACTCATTTTTTAACCCACCAAATCTATTGTTTGGTTTCCAACAAAACCACCTCTTTTGTAAAAACAACCACTACAAATGCCGGATTATTTCAAAATAACGTACCTTTACAAAATCAAGTTCATTATGTAGTACCGCAACTCAAACAAGTCGATTTTTTTCTGAAAATAAATAATGTACTTTCAGAGAAAGAAAAAACAAATTTGCAAAATAAAATTAAACAAATTAAGCAAATACAATCGGTTTATTGGGTTGAAAATACAAAAATCAAAACCTTTAAAACCCTTTTTGAATTGTAATGCCAAACCAAAAAAAAACCAAAATAATAGCAACACTGGGACCTGCTTGTTCCTCCGACGAAATCATAAAAAAAATGATTGTTGCTGGTGTCGATGTTTTTAGAATAAATTTTTCGCACGCCAATTACGATATTGTAAAGCAAAACATACAAACCATACGTAAAATAGGAGTAAGCTTAGGCACAAACACTGCCATTCTAGCCGATTTACAAGGTCCCAAACTACGAGTTGGAGAAATGCAACAAAACACAACCGTTAAAGCCGGTGACAAAGTTACTTTTTATACCGGTGAACCTTTTGTTGGAAATGCCAAAAAGGCATACATGAATTACGACTTATTTCCAAAAGACGTTAATCCCGGTGAGCGTATTTTAGTAGATGACGGAAAGTTAATTTTTGAAGTTTTAAAAACCAATAACCAAAATAAAGTTAGTACTAAAGTTATTCAAGGCGGTATATTTAGTTCAAAAAAAGGTGTTAATTTACCCAACACTAAAATTTCGTTACCTGCCCTTACACAAAAAGACAAAGAAGATGCTGTTTTTGCCATTGAACAAGAAGTTGATTGGCTGGCATTATCGTTTGTACGAGATGCAGACGATTTAAAAGAGCTTCAAGCCTTAATTGAAGCGCATAGCGAGTATAAAATTCCCATTATTGCCAAAATCGAAAAACCCGAAGCGGTTAAGAATATCGACAAAATCGTGGGATACTGTGACGGTATTATGGTGGCTCGTGGCGATTTAGGAGTAGAAGTGCCTGCCGAAGAAGTTCCGCTTATTCAAAAACAATTGGTATTAACCGCAAAAAAAGCGCGTATTCCGGCTATTATTGCTACCCAGATGATGGAAACAATGATTCACTCTTTATCGCCCACTCGCGCCGAGGTAAACGATGTAGCAAACTCGGTAATGGACGGAGCCGATGCCGTAATGCTATCTGGCGAAACATCTGTGGGAAACTATCCGGTTGAGGTCGTTAAAACTATGGCTACTATTTTAAAAACTGTAGAAGACTCTCCGATAATAAACGTACCTCAAGATCCGCCACACGTACGTACCAACCGATACATAACCAAATCTATTTGCTACCACGCGGCACATATGGCTAACGAAATAGAAGCTAAAGCTATATGCACCTTGACCAATAGCGGTTATACGGCTTTTCAAATTTCGGCTTGGCGCCCTACGGCACATATTTTGGTGTTTACATCTAACCGCCGTATCTTATCAAGATTAAATTTACTTTGGGGTGTAAAAGCTTTTTATTACGACCGCTTTGTTAGTACCGACGAAACCGTTGAAGATGTAAACCAAACGGCTTTAGAAAAAGGATTTGTAACACAAGGTGATTTTTTAATAAATCTAGCCGCTATGCCTATTGTAAAAAAAGGGATGGTCAACACCTTGCGAGTGAGTCAAGTATAAACAATATGGCTCTTGTTTTATCTTTTTTAAACCAATTGAAGAAAAATATAAACTAACTTGAAATTGAACTATATTGAATTTGTATTCGATATTATTCATTTTGCAACGAGTAAAACAGCCTTAATAAACCTTGCCAATTTCACTTAATCCATCGTCTTATTGGACATCCGGCTCCCCCACAATAGCCTTTATTAAAGTGGATAAGGACAGTTGTGTTGATAAAGCAACGAAAACAAGAGCTTTATTTTATGGAAGTTTTTGGTGGTTTTTTAGCTATACGTGAAAACTTGTCTAATTTGTAGATTAAAAGGATTTATGGTTAACCCGAAAAATTCACGGAATTTTTAAATGACTAAGTACTGCCAACAAATTTGTGCATTTTGAAAACACCCAAATTTGGGCATTTTTATCCAGAAAATAATCGGGAGGTTTTGCGCATTCCCCTCTTTTTTCATAGCAGTTTTATATAATTCACTTCGTTTTTATATAAATAATACGGGTTAAGTAACAAACCCTAAAAAACAGGTTTTCGAGCAACCAAAAAATAATGGATGCCGGTTGTGGAAAGGGTAAAAACTTTCAGGTTACTAAAACCCAACGGAATACTTTTTATTAGAGTGGCTTCAAATTTAGTTTTAAAAGAAAAATGCTTTTACTCTCCAACGGAAGATACCTTCTTCCCGATGGGACAGAACGGTTTTTATTAAACAAAGAAGTACTTAATAGGATAATTAATAAATATCATTTAACTTTGTAAGAACCTATTAAAACTACCAATGTAAATAATACAAGAAGTATGATAACCTCAGTTTTTGTAAAATAACTCTTTATGGAAAAATATCTTAATGCTTTTATTGAAGGATTTACCTCCACCTTGGAGTGGACTATAGACTCTATACTTTTTAAAGTACCTTGGTACACCAATTATTTTTGGGGATTAATTGCTATTTCTTTAGTGGTTTGGCTTTTGGAAATTGCTTTTCCGTGGCGTAAAAACCAATCTATTTTCAGAAAAGATTTTTGGTTAGATGCCTTTTACATGTTTTTTAATTTTTTCATTTTCGCTATTTTCATAAGTGGTTTTTATAACGTATTAGGAATTCTGTTTGCTGAATTCGGGATTACTCAAAAAAGCTTTGCTCTTATCGATATTTCTTCATTTCCTACTTGGTCACAATTGATTATCTTTTTTATCATCATTGATTTTGTGCAATGGTTTACTCACGTATTATTGCATCGTTATGAGTTTTTATGGCGTTTTCATAAGGTACACCACAGTGTAAAAGAAATGGGTTTTGCAGCACATTTACGGTATCACTGGATGGAAAACATCTTGTATAAACCCTTAAAAACATTTGGCGTGATGATATTGGGTGGTTTTGAACCCGAACAAGCCTACATCGTGCATTTTATCGCCATTGCTATTGGGCATTTGAATCATAGTAACATTAAAATTACTTGGGGACCCTTAAAATATATTTTTAACAACCCCGTGATGCATTTGTATCATCATGCAAAAGTACTTCCCGAAGGCAGAAACTACGGTATTAACTTTGGGATAAGTCTCAGTATTTGGGATTATATTTTTAAAACCGATTATGTGCCTGAGGATAGTGGTACTATTGAGCTGGGCTTTCCGGGTGAAGATACTTTTCCGAGAACATTTTTTGGACAATTGTTTTATGGGTTTGGGAAGTAAAAAGTAATTACTTCGGTGACCAAGGAGCGATTGCTCCGTTCCAATGGTTTTCATGTCCCAGTTCGATAGATTCAACTAACATTGGGCGTTTTCTTGAGATGATAAAGTCCAGTGTTTCAGCAATATCTTCCGGTTTTAAAATGGCAGCGTTTTCTGTGTCATTCCAAGTATTTACGCCCCAAGAATGAATGGTAGATACACGAATTTTTCCGGCTAATTCGTTTCGTAAAACGTGGGCAAATTGCATAATTCCCGCCTTTACGGCGGCATATACGCTTTCGCCTACAATTCGGTTTTTGGCAGACATAGACGACATAAAAATTATCTGTGGGTCTTTGCTTTTTAACAACAACGGAATTAATTTTTTGGTAACCAAAAGTTGTGCATGCAAGTTTAATGTGATGAGAGTATGCAAATCTTTATCGGGAAAATCTGCAAATTTTTCAATAAACATAAGTCCGGCATTGTTAACTAAAACATCCAGGCTGTTTGTTTTTTGTTGAATGTCTGTTACAAAAGCATCAATGTTCTCCAATTGTGTGAAATCATAGCCAAAATAATGCGCATGAGGATACGATTTGTTTTTAAATGAATTTAATGAAGTAGCGTGTAAAAAAAGCTCGTTTGTTGGGGCAAATAAGTTAGCTTCGGCTAGACCTATACCTTTACTGGCACCTGTTATACAAATTTTTTTATTCATATTTTTTATAATAGTTCAATTATTCCTTGTTTTAATTTTACCGGCTTCATTTCTAAGCAGGGTCATCATAGATATTACACAGGTTTACTCGTGTTTAATATAATAGAGCAACACTTCGTTGCCATTTTTCTTCTTCCTGTTTAAAAACCTTTGCCAAACCCGAAACCATATGCGGTATCACTTTAATATACCCGCCCTGTTTTAGAATTACCGTACCGGCTTTAAAATTATGAACGGTACAGATAGTTTCCAATTCAGATTTTAGCTCGTGATTTTTAACCGGAAAAGGGAAATAAGTTTCTAGCGCTTCGGAAATCATTTCGGGTTTATTTTTTTACCAAAGTAATAAATAATTCCGAATCTTTTCTAGGCGGTATCGAATTATAAGCGGGCTCCATTTTTTTTATGTGAAAGTAGGGTTCAAAATAGGGGATGTATTCCTCTTTACTTCCGCCAAAGGGAGGTTTGTCTTTATTTAATTCAACACAAAACAGTAAGCCCGCTAATTTTCCTTTATCAACGAGTAGTTGGTGCATTTTTTTGGCATATTTTGGTCTTAGTTTAGGGTCTAAGGCACAGAAAAAAGTTTGTTCTATAATTAAATCAAAAGAGCCTTTAAAGTCAAAAAAATTTTCTAAAATGGTGTGGTTTTTCGGAAAAGAAGGAACACGAGTTAAAAAATTGCTCAACGCCGTTTTAGAAAAATCAAGAATAAAAACGTTCTTAAATCCAAGGCTATGTAGGTATTCGGCTTCATAGGAATTACCGGCTCCGGGAATTAAAATTTTCAGATTTTTATTTGTTAATTGGTTAAAATACTCTTTTAAAGGAGTAGATACATACCCAATATCCCAGCCTGTGTTTTGGTTTTTGTACTTGCTATCCCAATAATCTTTGCTTAGTAGCATTATAAATGTTGGTTAATAATAGAAATAATGTCTTGTGCTTGTACTACGCCAGATTGTCGCCAAAGTTGTCTTCCGTTTTTAAACAAAACCAATGTAGGGACTCCTCGTACATTTTGTGCAGCAGCAAGTCGCTGATTTTTATCTACATCAATTTTTAATATTTTTACCCTATCTCCTAAGGTGTCTTTTACTTGTTTTAAAATGGGAGCCATCATTTTACAGGGACCACACCAGTCTGCGTAAAAATCAATTAACACGGGTTTATTACTTTTAATAATTTCTGAAAAACGACTCATAATTATATTATTTTTTTATTTGAATACTCCATATTCCTCGTACTTGATTTTCATCATATCCCGTTGCTTTATCGTTAGGATAGAGATTATGGAGGAGTTTTAAGGTTTCGGGTTTTATGTTTTTGTTTGGTTTTCCGTGACATTGCAAACACATTCCGTTGGTAATAATTGGGTAATAAAAATAAACACTGTCTTGGGTTCTTTTAATAATAGGTTGAGGTTTCTCACCTTTTTTAACTACTTCTTTAAATTGGTTTATATATGTTATTTCATTATCGTTTGCTTTGTTGTTTGGATTTCGGTTTTTGTCTGATACGCGTTTGATCTTTGCTTGATAAACGGTTTGCATGCTATCTGTAAGCGGGATGGCTTTAACGTTACAAAAAGATAGCGCATCAAGAGTACCTTTTTTATTAAGTTGACTTATGAGGTTTTTTCCCAGTTGTTTTTTTGTGCCAAAAGCAATCTCTAAGCCTATTTTATTATAGTCTTTTTGTTTTTGTTTAACAGAAGATGCATCAGTTTCTTTTGGAGTAACTGATTTTTTATTAGAAGTTTCGTTTTTACAACTAAACAACAATCCGATAAAAATAAACAGCCAAATTTTTTTCATTTTTTATATCGTGTTAATTATTCATTTTTCCTGAAGCACAGCTTACAAACGATTTGGCTTTTGCAATTACATTATTGTTGTATCCTTCTTTAGGGTAGCCTAATGAAGCGAGTTTTTTAACGGCTTCTTTGTAATCGTTGTCTGATGCGTAACCAAAAGATACAGTACTTGTTTCTACATCAACCGAAACATTATCTATTCCGGTAAGTAGATTTAATTTTGTAGTGATGGTATGCGCACATCCGCCACATTTTAGATTTTGAATGGTAATAGTTGTTTTCATAGAAATGTTTTTATGTAAAGTTATTATTTCCAACTTAAAAATCCACCTTTTAGGTCATAAATTTCTGTAAATCCTAATTTATCGAGTTTTTTTGCTGCATTGTAACTTCTTACTCCAGATCGGCAGTAAAGATAAACAGGGCTGTCTTTATTCAATTTTTCAATTTCTGAATAAAATTTACTTTTGTTATAGTAATCAATGTTTTTAGCCTTTTTTATATGCCCGGATTGAAACTCCATAGGTGTTCTTACATCTATGAGTTGTACTTTTTTGCCGCGTATGCTTTCCTTAAACGATGTGGCATCTATACGTTTTATCGTTTTGGGTTGAGGAGTAAATATTCCAAATAATGAGTTTATTAATGACATAATATTTTTTGTTTTGTTGTTACGATATGTTTTAAAAGAAAGGAAGCAGCTGTAATAAACTACAAACCACTTCCTTAACTAACCAACCAATAAAACGTTTCTATAATTTTTCTTTTTCTTTTTGGGGTAATACAACTTTTCCGTCCCAGCCCATAATTCCATACATCAAGTTATAAGTTGTTTTAATTCCATAACTTTCCATTAGGTAGCACGCTTGTGCGCTTCGGCTTCCGCTTCGACAATAGACATAATAATTTTTGTTTTTGTCTAATTCTTGTGCTTTTTTCAAGAAAGAAGGGGTGTCTAATAAGTTTATTAACAAGGCGTTAGTGTTGATTACTCCTTCTTCCCATTCCATTGGAGTTCGAACATCCATCACTATGGCATTTTCGTCGTTTGCAAGCAAATTTCTCCATTCGTCGTTTGTTATATTTTTCATTTTAATATTTTTTATAGTGTTGATGGGCAAACATACTCTGTTACGGGTATTCCTACCTCTTTTATAGATTCAAAACCACCATCTACGTCAATAAAGTTATGTATTCCTCTGCTTTTTAAAATCGATCCTGCTATCATTGAGCGGTATCCTCCTGCACAGTGTAAGTAAAAGATTTTATCTCCGGGAAAATCTTCAATGTGATTTGACAAGGTGCTTAGGCACAAGTGGTTTGCATTGAGTACGTGTTCTGTATTATATTCAGATTCTTTTCTTACATCGTAAATTACAGGGTTTTCTTTTTCGATTATATTTTTAAAATCCATAGCATAAATTGCTGTTACTTTATCATACTCTTTTGAAGCGTTTTTCCAAGCTTCAAAACCACCGGTTAAATATCCTTTTATATTATCAAAACCTACTCTGGATAATCTTGTTATTGCCTCGTCTATTCTTCCGTCCGGGGCAATTAGCAGAATAGGTTGTTTTACATCTATAATAAGAGCACCAACCCAAGGTGCGAAATCTCCATCTAATCCTATAAATATAGAACGAGGAATATGTCCTTTTGCGTAATCGCGTTGGTGTCTAACATCTAGAACAACAGCTCCGGTTTTGTTTGCAACAGCTTCAAATTCATCCGGGGACAAACCGGTGTTTCCTTTTTTAATTACATCGTCATAGCTTTGATACCCATTTATATTCATCATTACATTAGACGGGAAATATCCGGGTGGTTCTTTAAGTCCATCCAGTAAAGCTTCAATAAAATCTTCTTTAGATAAATCTTTATTTAGGGCATAATTTACTTGTTTTTGATGTCCTAAAGTATCGGTAGTTTCGCTACTCATGTTTTTTCCACAGGCAGAACCCGCTCCATGATTAGGATATATAATTAAATCGTCACTGAGTGGCATTATTTTATTGCGAAGTGAGTCGTATAAGTATCCTGCCAATTTTTCTTGGGTTAAATCTTTTACTACTTTTTGCGCTAGATCGGGTCGTCCTACATCGCCAATAAATAATGTGTCGCCTGTTATAATACCATGTTCTTTATCATTTTCATCTATGAGTAAGTAGGTAGTACTTTCCATAGTGTGTCCCGGTGTGTGTATTACTTTAATTTTATAATCTCCCACTTCAAAAATTTCGTCGTCTTTTGCAATATAAGCATCGTAGCCGGGTTTTGCAGTTGGTCCATAAACAATAGTTGCTCCTGTTTTTTTCTGAAGGTCTAAATGTCCGCTTACAAAATCTGCATGAAAGTGTGTTTCAAAAATATATTTAATTTTTGCGTCATCCAATTTTGCACGATTAATATAAGGTTGCACTTCTCGAAGCGGATCTACAACAGCAGCTACTCCGTTACTTTCAATATAATAAGCAGCGTGCGCTAAACAACCGGTATATATTTGTTCTACTTTCATAGCTTAAATTAAATTCTCTGCAAATGTATTGTGATTGGCAACATTTTACAGTAACAATAGTTACAGTAGGTTACAAAAAAAACGGGATGTTTTCCCGTTTTTTTTAAGTTATTATAATCGGTTTTATTTTACAACAAGGTTGTAGGGCAAACGTAATCTGTTTTGGGTAAATCGGTTTCGATCAAATCGTTAAATCCGCCTCTAATATCAATCACTTTTTCTACACCGTTGGCTTTAAAAATAGAAGCGGCAATTAAAGAACGATACCCGCTTGCACAATGTAAATAATATTCTTTATTAGGATTAATCTCCGCAAAGTTTTGTTTTATAAAATCTAACGGAAAATTTTTAATTCCTTTAATATGTTGTGACAGGTATTCAGATTCTTTTCTTACGTCCAAGACTTCTTCTACTTCACCTGCATTAAATTTCTTTTCAAACCCTGCTG
This sequence comes from Flavobacteriaceae bacterium, assembly GCA_027081505.1. Taxonomy (GTDB): domain Bacteria; phylum Bacteroidota; class Bacteroidia; order Flavobacteriales; family Flavobacteriaceae; genus Marifrigoribacter. The sequence continues at coordinate 43,808 of JALWKK010000054.1, read as the reverse complement.
CAGATATAGAGCCGATTTTATCTAAAGGAAAACCATTTGTTATCCAATCTGCAACCCCTCCACCGGCAAGGTATCCTAAGGTATTATCAAAACCGATACGCGAGAAACGGGTAACCGCTTCATGGGCTTTTGCTTCGTCGTCAACAATAAAAATTACTTTTTGGGTTACATCTACAATAAGAGCCCCAACCCAAGGAGCAAAATTGCCGTCTAAACCAATCCACCAAGCACCGGGAATAGTTCCTGTTTTGGTATAGGATTCTTTAGATCGTGTATCTATAACCATAATGTCTTTTTGTTCGCTTAAATCTTTAAAAGTAGCGGCATCAATGGGTGTAGTTCCTGTTTTAACGATTTCTTCATAGGTTTTTTCTGTTCCGGTCTTATTGAGTTTTGCATTAAACGGAAAATATTGGGGTGGTGTTTTTAATCCTTCGGTTACTTCTTTAATAAATTCCTCTTTAGTCATATCTGCACGCAATGCATAGTTGGTTTTCTTTTGATTTCCTAATGTGTCAAATGTTTCGCTACTCATATTTTTTCCACAGGCAGAACCTGCACCGTGGTTAGGATATATGATGATATCATCGGGTAAAGTCATGATTTTGTTTCGTAACGAATCATATAGATGACCCGCTAAATCGGCTTGTGTTAAATCTGATTTTACGGCTAGATCGGGACGACCTACATCACCAATAAATAAAGCATCTCCGGTAAGTACATACGGGGTATTTCCTTCTTCGTCATAAATTAAATAGGAAGAGGACTCCATAGTGTGTCCGGGAGTGTGAAGCAGTTTGATTTTAATGTTTCCTAACGGAAATTCTTCATTATCTTTTCCTACATAAATATCATATTCGGCTGAAGCATTGGGTCCAAAAACAATTTTGGCTCCTGTTTTTTTAGCCAAATCTACTTGTCCTGAAACAAAATCGGCGTGGAAATGAGTTAAGAAGATGTATTTTATCTTCGCACCGTCGGCTTCAGCCATTTTTAAATAAGGGTCTGTTTCGCGTAATGGATCTACGATTGCGGCTTCTCCGTTTGATTCAATGTAATAAGCCATTTCTGCTAAGCATCCTGTAAATAGTTGTTCAATTTTCATAATGTTATAATTTTAATGTTATTTTTTAAAATTTTGAAAACCAAATATATAAAAGCCTTTACTATTAGTTTGTAACATTTGTTACTAATCGTTTACCTGTTTTATATACTCTTTAAATTTCATTTTATTTGGTCTATTCATACAGTTATTCTTATAACAATCTACTGCTTCTTGAATACTCATAAAGCAATTGTCGTCTCCAATTTTATAAATAAGACCGGATTTTTTAAGCGTATCTCTCACCGGTCCTTTTAAACCGGTAAATACAATATCAACGTTTTTGTTATTAAAATAATTTATTATTTCATCTAATGCGTAAACTGCACTACTGTCTAAATTGTTTAAACTTTCGCCGTCAATGATTAATAATTTGAGCTTGTTTCCTTTATATTCGGCAAATTCTTGCAATTTATCTTTAAAATAAGTGGTGTTTGCAAAATGAAGTTGGGCATCAAATCGTACGATTAAAATATCTTCTTCTATTACTACATTTTTAAAACGTTTTCGGTTTCGGTAAAAATGCGTTCCCGGCACTTGTCCAAGAATGGCAACGTGAGGCTTTGTGGTTTTATAAATTAACATTCCTAATGATAGAATAACACCTGTAATAATTCCTTCTTTAATTCCTATGGTTGCGGTAATAATAAGAGTGCTGTTTAGTATTATTAAGTCTCTTTTTGAGTATTTAAGCAATTGTTTTGGTACTCTAAAATCTAATAAACCAAATACAGCCACCATAATTATTGCAGCTAAAACAGCTTTGGGTAAATAATAGAATAAAGGAGTTAAAAACATGAGTGTAAGACCTAAAATAATAGAAGAGATTACACCAAACAATGGTGTGTTTGCTCCTTCTTGATCGCTTACTGCTGTTCTTGAAAAGCCACCTGTTCCGGGATAGGTTTGAAAAAAAGAACCTATAAAATTGCTCATACCCAAGGCTATTAATTCTTGATTGGGTATTACTTTGTAATTGTTGTGTTTTACTTCAATTGCTTTTGCAACCGAAATGGCTTCAAGAAAAGCAATAAATGAAAGTGTTAATGAAACAGGAAATAGTTTTATCATTACTTCTTTATCAAAAACCGGCATTCTAAACTCAGGTAATCCCTTGGGGATTTCTCCCACAATTTTAACGCCGTATTGTTCCAGATTAAATAATTTTACTGCTACAATTCCCAGAATTACTACAACCAAAGCTGTGGGGATTTTTTTATAATATCTTTTTAGCAATACAATGGTAATAATAGAACCTATTCCTATAGTGGTGGTTATCCAGTTTATTTCATTAAGATGTGAAACAGCTTCGATCACCAAATTTTGTATTTTGTTGTTTCTTTCTATGTTAATTCCTAATAAATGTTTTAATTGGTTAAGTCCGATGATTAAGGAAGCAGCAGATGTAAACCCGCTTATAACCGGTTTTGATAAAAAATTAACCAAAAATCCCAGTCGCAATACACCAAAAAGTATTTGCAAAATACCCATCATAGTTGCTAATAGAATAGCAAATTCAACAAAGTTTTCAGTACCAATGTCTGCGAGTGTTGCCACTCCTGTTGCTACAATTAAGGAGTCCATTGCAACAGGTCCTACTGCCAATTGTCTTGAGGTTCCGAAAACAGCATAAACCAATGGCGGAATCATAGCGGTATATAAACCGTAGATTGGAGGTAGTCCGGCAATCATAGCGTAGGCAATGCCCTGTGGGATGAGCATTATACCAACGGTTAATCCGGCATTTAAATCGCCTTTAAGCCATTTTTTTTTATAGTTAGGCAGCCAATCTACAATCGGAAAAAATTGCTTTATATTCATATAAGGCTATTTGTTAAAGTAGTGCAAAGATAGCGTCAATTTTTACTATCGGTTAGTAACTTTAGTTACTAAGCCTTAATACACTCTTTAAATACGGGTGTTTTACAAGGATCTTTAAATTTGCTATGTATGGTTTTAATGGCGGTTTTTTTATCTGTAAAAAAATGATTTTCTCCTATTTTATCTAAAAACTCACCTTTACTTAAAACCTCTTGACTTACTTTTTTCATTCCGACAAAGTACACATCGCCGCCCCGTTCACGCCATTTCGTTACTTCACTGGTTAACCACTCGGCTCCTGCTAAATCTATAAAGTTAATTCCGCTTGCAATGATTAGTAGGGTTTTCACTTCATTTTCTTCATATAGTTTAATAAAGAAATTAGAAATGGTTTCAATCGCCCCGAAATAAATTGAGCCATCAATTCTTATTATTTTTAGTTGCGAACACGATTTGGCTTCTCTATCTCGAACAACATTAATTAATCTTCTTTCTTTATTTATACCCAGAACAGCAATATTAGGTTTGGATGTTTTTTCCAAATAGAAAAATAACGCCATAAAAATACCGGCAACTAACGCTTCTTCCAGTTCTAAAAACAAGGTGCCTATAAGTGTTACGGCAAAAACAATAACCTCTCTTTTACTTGCTTTAAAAATGGTTTTAATGTGTTTAAAATCTATTAAATTATATCCTACCAATAAAATAATGCCTCCCATAGCGGGTTTTGGTAAAAAGGAAGCATAATCGGCAAATAATAATACTACCAACATAAGTCCTAATGCCGAAATTATAGCCGACATTGGTGTTTTTGCGCCGGCTTGGTAATTAATGCTCGATCTTGTAAAGGAAGCAGAACTTGTATAGCACGAGAAAAAACTTGAAACAACATTAGATATTCCTTGAGATACAAATTCTTGGTTGGTATTTAGTTTTTGATGCGTGTTAAGTGCAATTGAACGTGATATCGCCACTGCTTCTACCAATCCCAAAATAGCTAGGATAAATGCACCGTTTGATAACATTTTCATGTTTTGCCAACTGAAATCGGGCGGGTTAAACGGAGGTAAATTTGAAGAAATTTTACCCACCGTTTCAATACCATGATTCGTGCCACCAAACCAAATAGCAATTAAACTACCCAGTATCATTGCTATTAACATATATAATTTCGATATTTTTTTAATTTTTCTTATCAGTAGTGCAATTAAAAGGGTTGATATTGCAACAGCAAAGGCATACCAGTTAGTTTCTTGAATATGTTGAATGATGTATTCAATAATTTTATAAAAAGAAGAACCTTGCGGAACTTTAATTCCAAAAATATGTTTTAATTGTTTAAAAGCAATTAAAATTCCGGCACCTGCCGAAAAACCAATAATCACAGAATTAGAAACAAAGTTTACCAGTTTTCCCATTTTTACAACTCCCATAAAAAGTTTAATAACTCCTGCCATAAATGAAAGTAAAATGGCAAGCGAAACAAAGGCTTCTATATCTGAACTTGGAGTTACAAACTTGCTAATGATAGCATATAAGACAATAGAGCTAGTGGTTGTAGGACCGGAAACCAAGTGATAGGAAGAACCGAAGATTGCAGCTATAACAGGTGTAAGCATCGCTGTATAAAAACCATAAATAGGGGGCATCCCTGCAATCATAGCAAAAGCAACAGCTTGAGGAATTACGATAATAGTACCGGTTATTCCGGCAATTAAGTCGTTTTTCCAGTATTGTTTTGCTAGAGGCAACCAAGTGAGGAATGGGAATATTTTATGTAACATTTATACAATTAATTTTTTATGTTTCTTACTGGTCTTTAAAGACTTTTTGGTATGAATGTTAAAAAACCTACTAGGTTTTGAAAACCTAGTAGGTTTATAAAGTTGCCTATTCTTTATTTTTATCAATGTAGTAGGTAGATTCATCGGGTTTAAATGCACGTTTAAACCAAAGGGGTCTTCTTAACCCATCGGGACCAGGTGCAGGACGTGTCATTGCAAGCCATTCTTTATAGACTTCATGCGACTTATTGGTATCTACAAAGATATCTCCGTATTTTTCTCCTTCTTTGGGTTTTTCAATTCGTACTCGTTGGTGCCAACAGTGCATTCCACTAATAGGGTCGGGATGTACGGCGTGGGTAATGTTTTGGTGTACGCCACCGTCTTTCCAGAATATTCGTTTTGAGTCTTTATCGTCAGATTCAAAAGGTTTTATTCCTGAAATGGTATTCATTTTCCAACCGCCTTTTCCGTCTGTTTCAATATTTACGGTATTGGTTGCCCAACGGTTACCAATTTTGTCTTGTGGTCTTCGCCATCTTCCTATATGGTGCGAACAAGCTACCACTCCGGGTTTCATTCCTTGCGTTACCCAAACTTTATCTATAAAATAGCCGATATCGGTATTAATTTTTACTAAATCGCCTGTTTTAAAACCCCATTTTGCAGCATCGTCCGGGTGCATCCAGATAGGGTTTCTATTTGAGATTTCAACCAGCCATTTGGCGTTTCCTGAACGGGAATGAATCAAGGTTGGCAACCTAAATGTCGGTACTAAAACGTATTCGCCTTTGGATTTGTCTAAGTTATCTAAATGAATATGGCTTTTAATGTATTTTGGGGTGGCATATTCTGGCCAGTTCCAATCTACCATTGTTTGCGAATAGAATTCGTTTTTTCTAGATGGTGTTGGGAAACCAACTACTGCTTTACCATTAACCATTACACCTATGGCTTTATCGTTTTTATATATAACTTCGGTTTCTGGGTCAATGGTGCTTCCTTCTAATTGTTCTTTGGTTAAAGGGGTTTCATTTTTCTTGTACGATTCGCCTTTTTCAATTTCAAAACAACCGTATTTCTGCATGTATTGAAGTTCGGTAATTCCTTCTTTTTTTGCAGCTTCGGGCAAACCGGGTACGCGTTCAAAAATATATTGGTAGTATTCGTCTATGGTAATTTTTTGTCCGGGACGATATGGCGATTCAAAATGTTTACGGATACCCATACTTCCGTCGGGGTCTATTCGCCACGAAAGTTCGATCCAAAATTCATCTTCTTCCCAAACTTCTCCCGGGTTGGCTTGGTAAGTATATTCTACGGGATTTCCGTTTCTTCGAGCGGCTTCCCGTAAAACGGGTTGTCTAAAGGCTACCCACGTACCTCCGTGTGTGGCATAACTGTTTATGTCATGTCGTTCGGAAGCCAATCCCATTGGCAGCACAAAATCGGCATAAAATGCTGTTTCGTTCCAGGTTGGTGTCAAGGCGGCGTGTAAGCCAAATTTAGATTCGTCTTGAAACATTTCCATCCAAGTAAATCCGTCGGGATAGGTCCAAACCGGATTAAAAACTCTTGAGAAATAGACATCCATTTTTCCTCTTCCTTCTTTTAAGAAATGAGGTAATAGTTGACTCATTTCAAAAAATGCTAATGGATATTCTTTTGGAAAATGGAGTTCGTTCCATTTTTTTTGAGGTTTTGGCGGGTTGGGTTGTGTAGGGCTAAATTTATTCCATGAGTTAGGTGAAGTTCCTCCTTTTGCTCCTACTGCTCCTACCAACACGGTTAAAAAGTGTAAGCATCTGGCTACTGCCCAGCCTCCGAGATTTGAAGCTCCTGCAGCACGCCAATTATGCGATGCAAAACGTTCGCCTGCTTCGCCTATTTGTCTTGCAATTTCTACAATGGTTTCGGCTTTTACGCCCGATTCTTTTTCGGCATATTCAGGTGTAAATTCTTTGTATTCCTCAATCATTGCAGCGATGTAGTTTTCAAAGGTAACTTCTTTATCGCTGTGTCTTGCTTTGAGGTATTCTTTCCAATTGGTCCAATTTTCAAGATAATCTCGGTTATACAATCCTTCTTTTAAAATAATCAAAGCCATTGCTAGAAGAACTGCTGCTTCGGTTCCGGGATAAGTGGGTAACCAATAGTCACTCATTGAGGCGGTATTAGAAAGGCGAGGATCCATTGTGGCCAATTTAGCTCCTTTCATTTTTCCTTCAATAATACGTTGTGCGTGAGGATTGAAATAATGTCCCGATTCTAAGTGAGCTGAAACTAAAAGAATAAATTTTGCGTTGGCGTGGTCTGGCGACGGGCGGTCATAACCGTACCAAATATTGTAACCGAATCGTGCTCCCGAAGAGCAGATGTTAGTATGAGAGTTGTGTCCATCGATTCCCCAACCTTGAAGAATCCAGTTCATAAATTTTTCATGTCCCGGGCGTCCTACGTGGTAGGCAATTTCGTTATGTCGGTCTTCTTTTATGGCTTTTCTAATTCGAGCTGCAATGGTGTCCAGTGCTTCGTCCCAAGTAATACGTTCCCATTCGCCATCACCTCTTTTTCCTTTTCGCTTAAGCGGATACAGGATTCTATCCGGGTCGGTAATTTGGTTGATGGTGGCTGGTCCTTTGGCGCAATTTCTACCACGACTTCCAGGGTGATAGGGATTTCCTTCAAATTTTACTACTCTTTGTGTTTTCTTGTTAATGAATGCGGTAAGTCCGCAAGCGCTTTCGCAATTAAAACAGGTAGTAGGAACTATTTGGTACTCTACTTTTTCTTTTTTGGGCCATACTTTCGGGTTGTATTCTACCCAGTTATCCCATTTTTCGGGAGGCGGGAAATTTTCATACATCTGTGCCACTTCTTCATCGGTAAAGTGACGCATATCTTTGTCAAACTCTTGGTATTTTTCTTTATGCAGATTTGGTATAATTCCTGTTTTTTCTGCAATACTTTCGATAAAAGACGGTTTTTTATATCCCATTTTTTGATTTTGGATTTATGATTTTGGATTTATGATTCTGGATTTATGATTGCTCTACCATTTATGTTTGTTCTCATTTTCCGAAATCTTATTTATTCTTATTTAATCTGTTTTTTACTGTTTTAACTGAACTTACAAAAATTGCGACTAATTCATCTGCTTCTTTTAATAATCGAGTAATTTCAGTTTCGTTTTTTATTACATTTAATTCTTCTATTATTTCTAACTAAAAAAGTGTTTCATCTGCTTTTTCAATTACTGTTTCCATTTTAGAAATAAAATCTTTATCACTTTTTGCTCTACATACGGCTCTATAATTTGCGCCAACTGAAGTTGCAGAACGTATTATTTGATTTGTCAATGTCCATCCGATGGATTTATTTGGTAACAGTTTGTTTAGTAATATTAATTGCATCTATAGCAAACTTTTTTGTTCGTTTTTGTAATTCGTATTTCATTATAGCAACTGTTATATTTTTAAAAATGAATTCTAATCATATATCCAAAATCAGAATTCATCATTCTTACGCTATCGGTATTCTTTGAGGCGCTTCTACCCAAATTTTTTCGGTGGCATAGATTCCTATCAATACTAAAATAGCTGCAATGGTTAAGATGGTTGCACTTGGCATAAAAACCAATAGTGATAGCGGAATGATATTACCTATTAAAACAGTTCCTATCCAAAATAGGTTTTTATATCTTCCTTTGGTTATCATTTTTACAACCGTTTCGGCAGCGGTGCTTGGATGTGTCATTGTTAATTCGGTAATCATAGTAAATAAATTTACCGATAATGCAATAATTAAAACGGTGGCTAATATTGACATCCAATTTTCGTTTCCTGCAACGAGTAATACCAAAGCAAAAATAGCGGCTCCTGCCATGACACTATGTACTAGCATATGTAATGCTAAAGATGGACTTTGCCAAAAATCACGCCCTTTTGCTTGTGCGAATAAAAATGCGGTGTAAATGGCAAGCATCACAGCAAAGAAAGCAGTTGCCCAAAGTAAAATGGTTTCGCCTGTTTGTATTTCAAAATAAGTCATAGCTCCCCAAACGGTTACTAAAAGACCGAAAATAGTGATGGTGTATCCACCTTTTACTAACCACGAATTCCATTGTGGGCGAAGTAATACATTGAGAAATCTATCCGGTCTATCTAAATCCATTATTAGAAACAACCCGGTTAATGCAAGGAATGTTAATGAAATTCCTGCTGACCAAAGTTTGGTGGTGTCTGAAATTTCGTAACCTAAAATCGTAGCAATAAACGGAATTAAAAAAGCTCCTGCTGCAATGGCTTTGGTCATTACATAGGCTGAAACTTCCCATCCCCAAAGTATGCCTTTATCCGGCGTATCGTAAACTCTTCTGGCTTTTCCGGTTAAAACGTCGATATAATTTGGGTTTTCGGTTTCCTTTTTTTGGTAAGCGGCTTGTAATTCGTTATCAATAGTCATTTGTAACAAATCGATATCGTCATTGGTGTGAAGCATTTTTTCGGCAGCTTTGGCGTAGTGTCCAACACCTCGAGATTGAGAGTTCCATAACCAAGATCCGGACTTATCGGTTGCTTCGGGGTTTAAAGATGCTTCGTCTCCATCGATATAGAAGAGGTTGGGGTTGGTTCCTTTTTCGGGTTTTCTAACTTTTACTTGCTGTCTTGCAAGAAGTTGAGAGATTTCGGTCGTTGGGTTTTCCATATCACCTGCAATAATGGCATGTTCCGGGCAAACTGTTACACAAGCGGGTTCTCTACCAACATCGATACGGTGTGCACAATAGTTGCATTTTGCTGCGGTATGGTTGTCCGGGTCTATGTAAAGAGCATCATAAGGACAAGCTTGCATACACGATTTACAGCCAATACAACGGTTGTTGTCAAAATCTACAATACCATCTTCGCGAGTATATAAAGCTTCAACAGGACAGATGGTAACACAAGGAGCATCTGTACAATGGTTACAACGCATTACCGAAAAGATTCTTCGGGTATTGGGGAATTCTCCTTTTTCAACCTGCTTTACATAGGTTCTGTTTACCCCAACAGGCACATCGTGTTCCGATTTACAAGCGGTTGTACAAGCGTGACACCCTATACATTTTCGATTATCAATAATAAAACCGTATCTCATTTGTTTATTTTATTTTTTAGTGTGGTAATTTATTTTTAAAGGCATGGTATAAAAATGCACCTAAAATGCTTCCGACAATAACAACAACTATAGTTAGAACACCTCTACCTATAAGAATAAACATAGGTCCGGGGCAAGCACCTGCCAATGCCCAACCAAACCCGAAGATAATTCCTCCAAGCATATTTCTATAAAATCCTTTCTTTTTTGGAGCTACTATTATTTTTTCGCCTTGAAAGTTTTTTATTTTTCCGTTTCTAAAAAAAGTAAAGATAATCATTCCTACAACTACTGCCGAACCAATGATACCATACATATGAAAAGATTGAAATTTAAACATTTCGTAAATACGATACCAAGAAATAACTTCTGCTTTACTTAGAATAATTCCGAAGATAATACCGAGAATTAAAAATTTTATGTTTTTCATAATAGAAGTTAAAAGATTAATGGTAAGATGAGCCACGTCATAATAAGACCGCCAATAAAAAATCCTATGACAGAGATTAGAGAGGGTAGTTCTAAATTACTAAGCCCTACAATAGCATGCCCCGAGGTGCATCCTCCGGCATAGCGAGAGCCAAAGCCTATAAATATACCGGCTATTAGAAGGATTAAAAATCCTTTTACAGAGAGCATTGTTTCTACGCTAAAAATCTCATTGGGTAAATAGCTTTTTCCCGGATTTTTAAAACCCAGAGCGGTTAAGTCTTGTACTGTTTTTTGAGATATTTCTACCGTGTCTGAAGGAGTGAGGTATTGGTAGGTAATAAATCCTCCGATAATAGTGCCTAAGAGAAATAGTAAGTTCCAAGAATTTTTTTTCCAGTCAAAATTAAAAAAATCTACTAGCTTACCTGCGCCACCTATGGCACAAAATGTTTCTAAATTAGACGATATACCAAGTCTTTTTCCAAAATAGAAAAGAAAAAATGTAACCAAGGCTATGAGTGGTCCTGCTACATACCAAGGATAGGGTTGTAAAAAAAATTCCACAGTTGTTAATTTATTGATTAGTGATACTTGCCTATTGCAATATACAAAAAGCGGGGCTAAATATAATTATGTAACATGAGTTACATAGTAACAAAAGTTACATAACTCATAATTTGATTAAAAGTTTAGACAATAGCAATATCTAATCTCTTAGCAATGCTCTTGAGATAACTATTTTTTGAATTTCGCTGGTGCCTTCGTAAATTTGGGTGATTTTAGCATCCCGCATCAGTCGTTCAACGTGATATTCTTTTACATAGCCGTTACCTCCGTGTATTTGTACGGCATCAACAGTAACATCCATTGCTACTTGTGAGGCGAAGAGTTTTGCTATCGCACTACTCATATCGTAGTTGTTTCCTTGATCTTTATCCCAGGCTGCTTTGTAAACCAAATGTCTGGCAGCTTCTATATTTGTATGCATATCGGCAAGTTTGAATGCAATGGCTTGGTGATTGCAAATTTCGGTTCCGAAGGCTTTGCGTACTTTAGAATATTCACGTGCTAAGTCGTATGCTCCGGCAGCAATACCCAATGCTTGTGAGGCAATACCTATTCTCCCTCCCGAAAGGGTTTTCATCGCAAATTTAAAACCAAAACCATCTTCGCCAATTCGGTTTTCTTTAGGCACTTTTACATCGTTAAAAATAAGTGAGTGTGTATCGCTTCCCCGTATTCCCAGTTTATCTTCTTTGGGTCCAATTTCAAAACCTTCCCATCCTTTTTCAACAATTAATGCGTTAATTCCACGATGCCCTTTTTCTTTATGAGTTTGGGCAATTACCAAATAATAATCGGCATTTCCGCCATTGGTAATCCAGTTTTTGGTTCCATTTAAGAGGTAATGGTCTCCTTTATCAATTGCTGTGGTTTTTTGCGAAGTAGCATCGCTTCCGGCTTCAGGTTCGCTCAAGCAAAAAGCACCTAATTTTCCGCCTGTTGCTAATTTGGTTAGGTATTTTTGTTTTTGTTCTTCGGTGCCGTATTTTTCTAATCCGAAGCAAACTAACGAATTGTTAACAGACATCACTACGCTTGCAGAAGCATCTATTTTTGAAATTTCTTCCATAGCAATGGCATACGATAAGGTATCCATTCCACCTCCGCCATATTTAGGGTCAACCATCATTCCCAGAAATCCTAATTCGCCCATCATTTTAATTTGTTGAGCCGGAAATTCTTGTTTGGTATCGCGTTCAATTACTCCGGGAAGCAATTCGTTTTTTGCAAAATCACGTGCCGCATCACGTATCATAAGATGTTCTTCGGTAAGGCTAAAATCCATTGAAAAAGTTATTTACAGGTTGTAACAAATTTAAGAGACACAAAGGTATTGATTAGCTTTTAAATACCAAAATATGTAATTTAGCATTTTAAAAAATATAAATTTGAAAGAATATTATCATGTTCTGGGTGTTATGTCAGGTACTTCGCTGGACGGAATTGATATAGCCGAAGTAACTTTTAGAGTAACAAACGGGGAATGGCAATATTCCTTACTTGAGGCTGAAACCTTTGAGTACTCTTCTTTTTGGAAAAAAAGGTTAAGCGAAGCTATTTCGCTTTCGGAAAAAGAAATAACACAGTTAGATAAAGATTACACTCATTATCTTTCCGGTGTTATTCTTCAGTTTATTAAAAAGTATTCTATCAAAAATTTAGATGTGGTTTGTAGTCACGGACATACCATTTTTCATCAACCTGAAAGAGGAATAACCTTGCAAATAGGAAATTTACCGGTCTTAGCTTCTTCAATAAACCAAACGGTAGTATGCGATTTTAGGGTGCAAGATGTTCAATTTGGCGGTCAAGGTGCTCCGTTAGTACCGATTGGCGACAAATTACTTTTTAGTGAATATGATTATTGTTTGAATCTGGGAGGATTTGCGAATGTTTCTTTCGAAAAGCTGGGAAAAAGAATTGCTTTTGATGTTTGTCCGGCAAACATTGTGTTGAATTATTTATGCGAAAAAACTGGACTTCGGTATGATGATAAAGGAGAAATAGCTCGAAGCGGAACGGTGAATAAAGCACTGTTATCTCAGCTTAATCAAATAAGTTATTATTTTGAAAAACCTCCCAAGTCCTTAGGATTGGAATGGGTAAAAAAAGAAGTTTTTCCGTTATTAAATGCTTCCGATTGCTCGATTAAAGACAAGATAAGCACGATGACCTATCATATTGCTACACAGATAGCCTCGGTTTTTGAGTTTCCGTCGAAAGTTTTGGTTAGTGGTGGAGGAACGTACAATATTTTTTTGTTGGAAGAAATTAAACAACAAACTATTAGCAAATTATATGTGCCGGATACGATACTAATTGAATATAAAGAAGCCTTGATATTTGCATTATTGGGAGTGTTAAAACTTCGGAATGAAATCAATTGTTTGTCAAGTGTTACCGGAGCAAAACAAGATCACAGTTCGGGTCAAATATTTTGTAGAACCTTAAATTCACAAAGAATTTTTAATAACTCACACTAAGTTGTTGAAAAATAATTTTCATCTATTTTTGATGTATGCACAAAAACACAGATACAAAGGTAACGCCTTTTGGCGGAATACACCTAATCTATAAGAGATTAGTTTCGGACGATACAATTCAACTCCTAAATCTTTTAAAAAAACCGTTTGTTAATTCGGTAATAAAAACTATATTTGCACCCCTTTTTTTAAGCAAAGAAACTTGTTAAAAGGATTTAAAAATTAATAATTAATAAAACCTAACGCTATGTACGCAATTGTAGAGATAGCAGGGCAGCAATTTAAAGTTGTAAAAGATCAAAAAGTCTTTGTGCATCGTCTTGCCGTAGAAGAAGGAAAAAAAGTGTCTTTTGACAATGTACTTCTTATTGGTGATGATAACAAAGTAACTGTTGGCGCCCCGGCTATAGACGGAGCTCAAGTAGGAGCTAAAGTCTTAAAACACCTTAAAGGTGATAAGGTTATTGTATTCAAGAAAAAAAGAAGAAAAGGATACAGAGTAAAAAAAGGTCACAGACAAAATTTAACTGAGATTGTAATTGAAAGTATTGTAGCTTCCGGAGCAAAACCTGCAAAAAAAGAGGCTGCTAAAACCGAAACCAAAAAAGTGATTGTTAAAAAGGAAGTTGCAAAGAAAGAAGTTTCTAAAAAAGAAGCAACTTCAAAAACAAAAGCAGATGATTTGAAAAAAATCGAAGGAGTGGGTCCTAAAGCTGCCGAAGCAATGACAAACGCCGGGTTAGATACCTTTGCGAAAGTTGCCAAAGCAGATCCTGCAAAAATTAAAGAAATTTTAACCGCCGCTAGTTCACGTTTGGCTCATTTAGAACCCGGAACTTGGCCGCAGCAAGCCGCGCTTGCCGCTGCCGGAAAGTGGGACGAGTTAAAACAATTACAAGATAAATTAGACGGAGGGAAGTAAAAAAACCTCTTAAGTATAACCGAATAAAATCGTATAAAGATGGCTCATAAAAAAGGAGTTGGTAGTTCTAAAAACGGTAGAGAGTCCGAATCGAAACGCTTAGGTGTAAAGATTTTTGGAGGACAAACCGCTATTGCCGGAAATATCATTGTAAGACAACGCGGTACCAAACACCATCCCGGTGAAAATGTATACGCTGGTAAAGACCACACATTACACGCCAAAGTTGATGGAACTGTAAAATTTACCAAAAAGAAAAACAACAAATCTTATGTTTCTATTGTCCCTTTTGAGGCATAAAACTAAGATTAATCGAATTGGCAAACCCTTTATTCAAAAAACAGAATAAGGGTTTTTTTGTATATTGCAGTTTCTGTATTATCTTATAACCTCAGTTCGACGTAAGAAAACGAAATATTTATTTGCATAAAAGCGGAAAGATTAGTATATTTAAGTATTGAATATCAAATATTTAACTAATAATTCCGCTATGATTTCTAAAGATAAAATTACTGAAATTTTTTGTACTATTGATGATTTTACACAAGTTTTTGAGCAATCACTTGAAAAAAGCCTTATTTCAACCGGAAAAAAGACTCGAAAGAGAAAATTTAGAATGTCAAAAGGTGAGATTCTTACTATTACCGTTTTGTTCCATTTAAGTGGGATGAGAACCTTTAAGCACTTTTATCTTTTTTATGTTCAAAAACACTTAAAAAAAGAATTCCCGGACACTGTCTCCTACAATAGATTTGTTGAGTTGATGCAATCAAACTTACTTGCTCTTACAATCTTTTTAAAAACAGCCAGGTTAGGAGAAGTAACAGGTATTTCCTTTGTTGATTCTACACCAATACGAGTATGCAAAAACAAGAGAATACATAACAATAAAGTGTTTAAAGGAATCGCTAAAACGGGGAAATCTACAATGGGCTGGTTCTATGGGTTTAAGCTACATATAATTGTTAACGAAAAAGGTGAAATACTTGATTTTATGATTACTACAGCCAATACAGATGATAGAACACCTTTAAAAACAGACCATTTTTTAAAGAAATTATTTGGAAAACTTTATGGTGATAAGGGGTATATCTCTAAAGAATTGACAACATTATTATTTGAACAAGGTTTGCATTTAGTAACAGGAATGAAGAACAATATGAAAAACTCATTAATGACTATGAAAGATAAGATTATGCTAAGAAAAAGAGCAGTGATTGAAACCATTAATGATCAGTTGAAAAATATAGCGCAAATTGAACATTCAAGGCACAGAAGCTTTGGCAATTTTATTACAAATCTTATTGCCGGCCTTATCGCATATTCTTTCCAAGAAAAGAAGCCAAGTATCAAGTTTGAAACTGAAAAATCAACTCAATTAGCACTTTTTTATTAAATCCTTAGACCGAACTGAAGTTTATAAGTGTCGCCATAGCTGTAAAAATGGCTTGTGTTGCTCCGGCAGTAACAGTTACTTCTGTGTTTGGACAATACTCTTTTCCGTATAGGGATTTTAGTTTTGTTGCAATAACGTTTCTAAGTTCTATGTCGCCTTGCACAGGAGCGTACCGATTGTATCCGTTTTTCATTGCTTCGGAAACCAGATTAATTAAAGCCTCATCACTATTAAAATCCGGAAAACCTTGCGAAAGATTTATCGCATTATGTTCTTTTGCTATTTTGCTCATTATGAAAAAAATGGATGTAGTAATGGTTGGGAGTTTAGATATAATTACCTATTCTTAATAGAATGGTTAATGCCGTTACAGAATGAAAATAGTTTAATGAGATATCTTGAAATTGAACTATATTGAATTCGTATTCAGTATAAAGTTCATTTTTTTAAGCAAGATAAAAAAAAGACCGTTTTAGTAACTAAAACAGCCTTTAATAAATATTAAAAATAACTGGTCGGAATTATTATCCTTTCAAACTAGCTTTTAAAAATTCTCTATTCATTCTGGCTATATTTACCAGAGAAATTCCTTTAGGGCATTCTATTTCACAAGCTCCGGTGTTTGTACAATTTCCAAAACCTTCCAAGTCCATTTGGCGTACCATATTTAACACCCTGTCGGTAGCTTCAATTTGACCTTGAGGCAATAATGCATATTGCGAAATTTTTGCCCCTACAAACAGCATTGCCGATGAGTTTTTACATGTTGCTACACATGCACCGCAACCTATACAAGTAGCTGCATCCATCGCTTCGTCTGCTGCGTGTTTTGAAATGGGAATTGCATTTGCATCCTGTGTATTTCCCGAGGTATTAACGCTTATAAACCCTCCTGCTTGTTGAATACGGTCTAAAGAGGTTCTGTCAACAATTAAATCTTTAATCACGGGAAATGCTTTTGCCCTCCAAGGCTCAATATAAATTGTGTCTCCGTCGTTAAACATACGCATATGTAACTGGCAAGTGGTAATTCCACGATCGGGACCGTGTGCTTCACCGTTAATATACAGCGAACACATTCCGCAAATGCCTTCTCTACAATCGTGGTCAAAGGCAATGGGGTCTTCGCTGGCTTCTACCAATTGTTCGTTTAATACATCTAACATTTCTAAAAAAGACATATGCTCAGAAATATCAGTAACCTTATACGCTACCATTTTCCCTTTATCTTCGGGACTTTTTTGGCGCCAAATTTTTAGTGTAAGATTCATAATAATCTTTAATTTATTTTTTCTTCAAAAGGTGAGTTTTTTAAAACAACCCCTCTTGTACCTATTAATTTAACTAAATCTCTATATTCTTTAAAAGTGTTTAACCTTTTAGGTTTTTGACCTCTTGTTGTGACTATTCGTGCGTTTATTGAGTCGTAATTAAAATATTGTTTTAACTTTCTTATTGATGTAAGTATTTGGTTTAATCCTTTTCTTACATTAATTCCTTTTAATTCAATAAAGAATAATTTATCGCCGGTGTTTAACAAATAATCACACCTTGTTTCTCTAGAACCGGCATCATAAACACAACCATCTATCTCATATATTGAAATTCTATCATTATTTGAATTAATTAATCTATAAACACTCTTTTTCTCCTTTAATAAAATTACTGAATCTTGTTTTGACTCTTCACATTGATTTAATCTTTCCTCAATCATTTTGAACTTCTAAATTTAATAACGCATCAAATTCAGTATTAATAATTTCTGAAACATTGTCTAAATCATCTAAATCAATAATACAATCTTCCGTGTTTATCAAAGGCTTAGCTTTCCCTTCATTAAAAAAATAAACTGAAATATTATTTACATCAATCCAATATTTTTTTGGTAAAATTTTACAGGTTTCTTTCTCATATTTTCCATTTTCAATGGTGCCTATTTTATGAGCGTAAATCAAATTGCTCAAGGTTGTTAAAATATAAGGACTATGTGTTGGCAGAATAAACTGGTTATTAAATTTATTAACAGACTCCGCCATAAACTCCACGAGCTTTTTTTGTGCTTTTGGAAATAAATTTTGTTCCGGTTCTTCTACTATAAAGGTTCGTTTTCGGTTTTCAATTTCATTATAATGTTTTACAGCTAAAACAATTGGAACGGTTGATTGATAGCCACTTGCGCCTTGAGATAGTTTATAATATTCACTATCTTTTTCTCCTTTAAAATATGGAATACTATTTATACTTTTATACTTAATTTCAAGAGGTTCGATAGTAGTTTCTTTTGTGAAATTTTTATAAATCTTATCCAATAAAGCAAATTGATTAAATAGTGAATCTGATAAGTTTTGAATAGAAGATTTTCCTAGAGAAAAAATAGATTGTAATCCTCTTTCTGTCGGAAAAAAGAAGGGATTATTCATAACATTTTTAACATCTGTTGTTAAAAAAGAATGCGGAATATTCCAATCTTCTTGTATTCCAAAATTCATTTTTCGTTTAGGTTTTAGTTCTTGATAATCCTTAAACAATTTTTTAAACTTATCTGAAATTGGAGTCAAAGTGGGTTTAAAAAGTGATGGTACAGGAATTTTTATAGGTTCTTCATTTGGATTTGAATAATCATAATCAAAATTTTTATGATTTTTTATTTCAACCTCATAATCAGAGTTGGTATATTTTATATAACTGTCTTCTCTTTCAAATCCCATTAAGTCCCAATCTGATAAAGCAGTATTAGAAAATTTGCTAGAGTAATCGGTAATTATTTCTGAATCATCGACGATATAAGAAAAATATCTGCAAATACTTAAAACCTTAGCCACTGTACTTTTACCGGTAGCTTGTTTGCCTATAAATACGGTAATTTTTCCCAAGTCTAAATCAACATCCTTAATTGGACCAAAGTTTTTTATGATTAATTTTTCTTTCATAATGCTATTAAGCAGCTTACAAATATAACTTTTTAAACCGACAGTTATTTATAACTCCTCTGTTTCAACTCAATAAACTCAAATTTTAAAGGTTCTTTGTGTAACTTAGCTTCTCTGGGGTTTCCGGTATATTCCCAAGCGGCAACGTATGCATAGTTTTTATCATCTCTAAGTGCTTCTCCTTTTTGTTCGCCTTCTTTTACCACGCTTTCTTCTCTGTAATGTCCTCCGCAAGATTCATTTCTATCAAGCGCATCTTTTGCAAAAAGTTCCCCCAGTTCTAAGAAATCGGCAACCCTTCCTGCTTTTTCAAGTTCGGGATTTAATTCGTTTTCCGCTCCTGTTACTTTTACATCTTTCCAAAACTCTTCCCTAATGGCTTTTATTTCTTCCATTGCTTCGGTAAGTCCTTTTTCGTTTCTAGACATACCTACTTTATCCCACATTACTTTGCCCAATTTTTTATGGAAATAATCTACAGATTTGGTTCCATTGTTATTTATAAAGAAGTTTATTCGCTCTTTTACATCTTTTTCTACTGCATCAAATTCAGGTGTATCAGTTGGGATTTTTCCGGTTCGAATTTCATTAGACAGGTAATCGCCAATGGTATTTGGCAGCACAAAATAACCGTCTGCCAATCCTTGCATTAACGCCGAGGCACCAAGTCTATTAGCTCCGTGGTCACTAAAGTTAGCCTCTCCGATACAGTACAACCCGGGTACGGTAGTCATCAAGTTATAATCTACCCACAAACCGCCCATAGTATAATGCGTGGCAGGGTAAATCATCATAGGCGTTTTATACGGATTTTCGTCTACGATTTTTTCGTACATCTGAAATAAGTTTCCGTACTTTTCTTCGATGACTTTTTCGCCCAATTCGGTGATTTTTTCTTTTGTAGGATTATCAATTCCGTGAATGTTTGCCTGTTCTTTTCCGTATCTTTCAATTGCCGAAGCAAAATCGAGATACACAGCTTCACCGGTTGCATTTACTCCATAACCGGCATCGCAACGTTCTTTAGCCGCTCTGGATGCTACATCACGAGGCACTAAGTTTCCAAAAGCCGGATATCTTCTTTCCAGATAATAATCTCTGTCTTCTTCCGGTATTTGAGTAGGTTTTAATTTTCCTTGTTGAAGTGCTTTAGCGTCTTCTAATTTTTTAGGAACCCATATACGCCCGTCGTTTCGCAATGATTCGGACATTAGGGTTAGTTTAGATTGGTAATCTCCCGAACGCGGAATACAGGTTGGGTGTATCTGGGTAAAACACGGATTGGCAAAAAAAGCTCCTCTCTTATGGGCTTTCCAAGCTGCAGTGGCATTAGAACCCATTGCGTTAGTAGAAAGGTAATATACGTTTCCGTAGCCACCAGAGGCAATTACTACTGCGTGTGCGCTATGTCGCTCTATTTCTCCGGTTATTAAATTTCTGGCAATAATTCCTCTTGCTTTTCCATCAATAACCACTACATCAAGCATCTCATGGCGGTTATACATTTGTATTTTTCCGCGAGCAATTTGTCTATTCATAGCGCTGTAGGCACCTAGTAAAAGTTGTTGCCCTGTTTGTCCTTTCGCGTAAAATGTACGAGAAACCAGTACGCCTCCAAACGAGCGATTGTCTAATTTTCCTCCGTAATCACGTGCAAAAGGAACTCCTTGTGATACGCATTGATCGATTATATTGCCGGAAACTTCTGCCAATCGATAAACGTTTGCTTCGCGCGAACGGTAATCGCCTCCTTTTACGGTGTCGTAAAAAAGGCGGTAATCGGAATCGCCGTCTCCTTGATAATTTTTTGATGCGTTTATTCCTCCTTGAGCGGCGATTGAGTGCGCTCTACGAGGCGAATCTTGGTAACAAAAAGCTTTTACGTTATAACCTTGCTCGGCAAGGGTAGCAGCAGCAGACCCGCCGGCTAAGCCGGTGCCTATAACAATAATATCTATGTTGCGCTTGTTTGCAGGATTAACAAGGTTTACTTTATTTTTGTAGTTAGTCCATTTATCTTTAATAGGACCTTCGGGTACTTTTGAGTTTAATACAGACATAGATGTATTATTTTAATGTGAGAAATAGTGAAAAAGTGCAATAAAAATAAATAACGCCGGTATTAATAAGGCATATAATTTTCCGAAACTTTTTACACATTTTGTGTATTTATTGTTACAACCCATAGATTGAAAAGCCGATTGAAAACCGTGTAACAAGTGTAGTGCCAGAAAAATGAAAGCAACTACATAAGCTCCAACTCGAATAGGATTTTCAAATTTATGAACCAATTCTCCATAATACCTAGATGGGTCTTCGGGTAAAACCTCGATGTATTTATGATTTATTTCGGGGAACCAAAAATCTATAAAATGTAAAACTATAAAAGCTAAAATTACCAATCCACTAAATATCATATTCCGGCTCATCCAAGTAGAATTAGCCGCTCCGTTGTTTTTAACGTATTTTACAACACGTGCTTTCCGGTTTTTTATTTCTAAAACAAACCCTAAGACAAAATGAAATACTACACCGAATAGTAAAACAGGTTGCATAGCAAATTGAATTACCGGATTGGTTCCCATAAAATGAGAAGCGGTATTAAAAGCATCTTCACTAAAGACAGATACTAAATTTACCGATACATGAATTAATAAGAAGAAAATTAAAAATAAAGCCGAAAGTGCCATGGCTACTTTCCGGGCAATCGATGAGGATAATATTCCCATTGTGTAAAATTTACATTTTTGAGTTGGACAAAATTACAACACCTTGTTATCTCAGCCAAACAATTTACTTGTTTTAATAATATTTAGAATTGTTATAAAAAAAGATTATTCTATCTTAAAACTACACTTCACCGAATTTAACTCTATAACATATTCTCCTTTCGGTAAATAATAAGTTCCGTTATTTGCTTTCTTTACCTTTATTCCTTCTTTTTCTAATATCTTTTTACCCTTCACGGTAATACTTAAATCATAGATAAATGTATTTATTCCAATTTCGGTTTGTACATCAAACGATTGTAAAACAGATCCGTTTTTGGTTGTAATTTGTATGGAAGACTTTTCTGCTACTGGTGAAAAATATTGGATAGATACTTTTGGTTCAAATAGGGTACCCCAAGCACTGCGTTTACTTCCCCAACGAGGTGAAAACCGAACGGGTTTTATATCTGAAATATACGTTTGGTTTAGGTCTGTAATTTTTTGAAGCAGGGAAATATCTGCCACATACAGGCTTCTGCCATGGGTTCCTAAGACCAAATCGTTTTCTACGGGATGAATAACCAAATCGTGTACCGCAACAGCAGGAAAATCTTTTTCTATTCGTTGCCAATTATGCCCGTTATTAAATGAAATATAGGCTCCGTTATCGGTTCCAATGTATAATAAATTTTCGTTTTTCGGGTCTTCTTTTATCACATTTACCGCACCTGCCGGCAAATTACTTTTTATACTTTTCCAAGTTTTTCCGTAATCGTCACTTACATAAACATAAGGTGTGAAATCGTCCCGGCGATAACCGTTTAACGCTACATAAACTCTTTCTTTTTTGTATTGTGAAGCAATAACCCTGCTAACCCATAAATCTTTTGGAAAGTCTTCGGAAATACTTGTCCAGCTGTTTCCTGCATCTTTAGAAACATACACCAGTCCGTCATCGCTTCCGGTGTAGAGCAACCCGAATTGAAATGGTGATTCGCTAATGGTAGTCAAGGTACCATAAGGCACATTTCCTTTTTTACCTCCTTTTGTTAAATCGGGCGAAATGGCTTCCCAATCATTTCCTTGATTCATACTTCGCATTAATTTATTCCCGCCCAAATACAAAATATCTTGATTGTGAGGACTTAACAAAATAGGGGTTTGCCAATTAAATCGATATGGTTTTTCTCCCAGCTTATGTTTGGGCTGAATATAGGTTTGCTCTTTGGTTTTTCGGTTTAACCTAAAATAATTTCCAAACTGATAACCGGTATAAACAATATCGCTGTTACGAGAATCTATTTGTACTTGCATTCCGTCGCCTCCCATAATCATATCAAAAGGATAGTCTCCGGTTTGGTGCCAAACAACATTTTCTTCATTGGTATGTGAGCCTGTCCACACACCGTTATCCTGTAATCCTCCATAAACGTTATAGGGCTTTTCAAAATCTATATTCACACTGTAAAACTGCCCAACCGAAGGTGTATTGCATTTTATCCAATGTTTTCCATCATCATAGCTTATGTTTACTCCACCGTCATTGCCGTTAATTAAGTGGTTAGGGTTAAAGGGATTTATCCACAAATCATGGTGGTCGGCATGAACGTTATCTCCATTAATGGAAGCAAATGTTTTTCCACCGTCTTTAGAACTAAGAATGGGCACACCGTAAATATAAATACGATTAACGTCTTGTGGTGACACATGTATTCTTCCGAAGTAATATCCGTATGAGTAATATAAATCTTCCAAAAATCCCTTGTGCGTTTTTTTCCAGGTTTTTCCGCCATCATTACTTTTATAAACCTGCGCTCCTATAACCGGAGTGTCAAAAAGCAGTGTGTTTGCATCTTC
Organism: Flavobacteriaceae bacterium; assembly: GCA_027081505.1. Lineage (GTDB taxonomy): Bacteria > Bacteroidota > Bacteroidia > Flavobacteriales > Flavobacteriaceae > Marifrigoribacter. The sequence goes on along the minus strand of JALWKK010000054.1, from coordinate 20,667 downwards.
CAGATAAATTGCTAAATCTAAGGGCTTAATTTCATTGTTTTTTATTCGTTTTTTTAACACTTTAGCCGAATATTTTTCGGGGAAATTGTTACTTTTTAAAAAAGCATTAATTTTTGCGTCTTCCATTCCTAAAAAAGAAGCTTTCGACATAGTTTTAAAATCTTCTTTTGTCAACCCTTTTTTAGCTAATTCATCCTTTATTTTGGCTCTTCGGTTTTGGTTGTCCACAATGGCATATACCGTATTAGCATCAAACACTGCCAGTCCTATTCTTCCTACACCTTCGCCGGTTGGGAATCCACTTTTTTGAGTTGAAACAAGTGTCCAAGCATCTCCTCCGTCTGTGCTTTTATAAATGCCGCTTCCTGCTCCATTCCCTTTAAAATTCCAAGCTTTTCGCTCTCTATCCCAAGTTGAAGCGTAGAGCTCGTTAAAATTTCTAGGATTAACCGAAACATCCACAACACCCGTATGATTGTTAACAAACAATGTCTTTTTCCAAGTTTTTCCTCCGTCTGTTGTCTTAAAAACACCTCTTTGGTCATTACCAGAATACAAATGACCTAACACACCTACTATAATTTCGTTAGCATTTTCAGGATTAATGAGTATTTTGCTAATATGATGCGAATCTGTTAAGCCCACATTTTCCCATGTTTTTCCGTTATCGGAAGATTTTAAAATTCCTATCCCCGAATAAGAAGATCGAGAAGAATTTACCTCTCCTGTTCCTACCCAAATAATATTATTTTTCCAATCTACAGCAAGGCTTCCTACATTTTGTGTCGGACTCGTATCTAAAATTGGTGTAAATGAAGTTCCGTTATTTGTGGTATGCCACACGCCACCACTAGCGTAGCCAACATAAAATTCGCTAGGGTTTTTAGAATTAACAGCTAATGCCGTAACACGACCACTCATTATAGAAGGACCTATACTTTTTACCGGAAGGTTTTTCACTAAAGAACTCACATTTTGTGAAAACAAAAAAGAAGTAAAGAATAACAGATAGTAAAAAAGATTTTTTTTCATTTTTAACGAAATTTAACCGTGAAAATAAACATTAGAAAAGTAAGTCCGAAAATTTTAACGTTTTGTCATAGGTAAAAACCGTCTTTTTATACTTACAAAAAAATTTAAAATCATTGAAAAATGCTTTAAATAATGTATATTTGCCTTCTATTTAGAACAAATCTAATTAACAATGATACAAGTAAGTGATATAGCTAAAAACAAAATAGCACAGCTTATGTCTGAAAGCGGTTACGATGTAAACAAACACTTTGTAAGAGTGGGTGTAAAAAGTGGTGGGTGTTCGGGTCTTTCGTATGAATTGGATTTTGATAAAGACAAAAAAGACGAAGACAAACTTTTTGAAGACGCTCCGGTAAGGATAGTTGTCGACAAAAAAAGTTATCTGTACTTAATAGGCACCACACTTGATTTTAGTGGTGGTCTAAACGGAAAAGGATTTATTTTTAACAATCCCAACGCTAATCGAACCTGTGGATGCGGAGAAAGTTTTTCGTTATAATTGAATTACGTAATAACAAATGAGCAAATTTACCGAAGACGATTTAAAAAAAGACCTTGAAAACAAGGAATACGAATACGGTTTTTATACAGATATAGAATCCGACACCTTTCCTGTTGGATTAAATGAAGATATTATACGCGCTATTTCCAAAAAGAAAGAAGAGCCCGAATGGATGACCCGGTGGCGATTAGAGGCATTTAAATATTGGAGACAAATGCAAGAACCCGATTGGGCAAATGTAAATTACGAAAAACCCGATTTTCAAAAAATATCCTACTATTCGGCACCTTCAAAAAAACCAAAATACAATAGTCTCGACGAAGTAGATCCTGAGTTGTTGGATACATTTAAAAGGTTGGGGATTTCTATCGACGAACAAAAAAAACTTGCCGGTGTTGCTGTAGACATTGTTATGGATTCGGTTTCGGTAGCAACTACTTTTAAGAAAACTTTGGCAGAAAAAGGAATTATTTTCTGCTCTATTTCCGAAGCCATTCGAGAATATCCGGATCTTGTAAAAAAATATTTGGGAACCGTAGTTCCCCGACAAGATAATTTTTATGCAGCTTTAAACAGTGCCGTTTTTAGCGACGGTTCCTTTTGTTACATCCCAAAAGGAGTGCGTTGCCCGATGGAGCTTTCAACTTATTTTAGAATCAATCAAGCAGGTACCGGACAGTTTGAACGCACGCTGGTCATTGCCGATGAAGACAGTTATGTGAGTTATCTGGAAGGATGCACAGCACCTTCGCGGGACGAAAACCAACTTCACGCTGCCGTAGTAGAACTTATTGCGCTTGATGGAGCCGAAATTAAATATTCCACTGTACAAAACTGGTATCCCGGAAACAAAGAAGGAAAAGGCGGTGTATATAATTTTGTTACCAAAAGAGGAATCTGCCATAAAAATTCAAAAATATCTTGGACACAAGTAGAAACCGGAAGTGCCGTTACTTGGAAATACCCAAGTTGCATTTTAAAAGGCGATAATTCCGTTGGCGAATTTTACTCTATTGCCGTAACAAATAATTATCAACAAGCAGACACGGGAACCAAAATGATTCATCTTGGAAAAAACACAAAAAGCACTATTATTTCTAAAGGAATTTCCGCCGGAAAATCACAAAACAGTTATCGCGGATTGGTACATATTAGCTCTCGTGCCGAAAACGCCAGAAATTTCTCGCAATGCGATTCTTTGTTAATGGGAAATAACTGTGGTGCACACACCTTCCCGTACATCGAAGCAAAAAACAAAACCGCCCAAATCGAACATGAGGCAACAACCAGCAAAATAGGTGAAGACCAAATTTTTTATTGCAACCAACGCGGCATCGATACCGAAAAAGCCATTGCACTTATTGTAAACGGATTTAGTAAAGAAGTGCTTAATAAACTCCCTATGGAGTTTGCCGTAGAAGCCCAAAAATTACTGGAAATAAGTCTGGAAGGATCCGTTGGATAATGAACTGATAAATACATTTTAAAATGAAAAAAACAACTTTTTTAATTTTTGTACTACTAGCAACAGTTGCCTGCAAAGACAATACAAAAAAAGAAAACAAAACGGTAGTTAAAGAACAAAACAATCCCATTGTAACCAACACAAAAACCTATCGAGGCGAGTTTATTCATTTAAAAGACGGTTCTGTTCTATACGGAAACAAGTTTATTTACGGCGTGGTTTTAAACGAAAAAGAAGCCGATTTGGCTAAACGAGTTTCTACCATAAAAAAAGATTCGCTAGATATGGTTCCGGTTGTAGTAAAAGGAATCTTAAACAAAAAGAAGCCCGGAGAAGAAGGTTGGGACGAACGATTAACCATTACCGAAATCATTTTAGTTGGCAACAAACCTTCATCGCCGGATATTAAAGTAGAAAGCAAAAAATAACACATATGTTACAGATTAATAATTTACACGCGAGTGTTCAAGATAAAGAAATTTTAAAAGGAATTAACCTTACTGTTAATTCCGGCGAAGTCCATGCTATAATGGGACCTAACGGGTCGGGCAAAAGTACGTTATCATCTATAATAGCCGGAAAAGACACTTATCAAATTACCAAAGGACAAGTGCTTTTTGAAAACAAAAACATAAATGATTTGAAACCCGAAGAACGAGCGCATAAAGGCATTTTTCTATCGTTTCAATATCCGGTAGAAATTCCGGGAGTTAGCGTAACTAATTTTATAAAAACCGCAATCAACGAAACTCGAAAAGCAAAAGGAGAAGAGCCTATGCCGGCTTCGGAAATGCTGAAATTAATTAAAGAAAAAGCAGATTTACTCGAGATAGATCGTAAATTTTTATCGCGTTCGTTAAACGAAGGATTTTCTGGAGGCGAAAAAAAACGAAATGAAATTTTTCAGATGGCAATGCTACAACCCAAACTGGCAATCTTAGACGAAACCGATTCGGGATTGGATATCGATGCGCTAAAAATTGTTGCAAACGGAGTAAACAAACTTAAAAATAAAGAAAATGCCGTGCTGGTAATTACACATTACCAACGGTTGTTAGACTATATAGTACCCGATTTTGTGCATGTACTTATCGACGGAAAAATTGTAAAATCCGGCGGAAAAGAACTTTCTCACGAACTTGAAGAAAAAGGATATGATTGGATTAAGGAGGAGTTAGTTTAGAATGGTTTCTGGTTTCTGGTTTATAGTTTTAGTAGAAACAATAAAATAAAAAGATGGCTACTATTAGAGAATTTGAGGATTTAGAGATTTGGAAAGAAGCCAGAAAGCTTTCAAAAGAAATAATTGAACTAGTTAAAACAACTGAGTTAAAAAATGATTTTAAATTAAAAGAACAAATCAAAGGTTCATCAGGATCGGTAATGGATAATATTGCTGAAGGTTTTAATAGAGACGGAAATATAGAATTTAGACAATTTCTATCAATAGCGAAAGGTTCTGCAGGAGAAACCAGATCACAACTTTATAGAGTTTTTGATTCTGGATATATCTCTGAAGAGAAACTACTACTTCTAGTAAAAAGTTATAAAGCACTTAATAAAAGGATTGCTAGTTTTATTGGCTATTTAAATAAAAAAGAATATAAGGGAACTAAATTTAAATAACCAGAAACAAAAAACCAGAAACAAAAAAATGAGTTTAAAAGATAAATTAGTATCGGCATTTTTTGCTTTTGAGAATAACCTCGAAGGCAATTCGCCCATTCACAAAATACAAAGCAAGGCAATGAAACGCTTTGAAGAAAAAGGATTTCCGACCAAAAAAGAAGAAGCTTGGAAATACACTTCTTTAAATTCGGTTATAAAATACGATTACAGCATTTTCCCTACCAAAGAACACAATGTTGAGCTAAAAGACGTAAGGAAGTTTTTTATACACGACATCGACACCTATAAAATTGTTTTTGTAGACGGGATTTACAGCTCGTTCCTTTCCGAAACCACTCACGATAACATGGATATTTGCTTGCTTTCGGCAGCATTATCAAAACCCAAATACAGTGCCGTAATAGAAGCTTATTTCGATAAAATTGCACAAAAAGACAGCATCACATCACTTAACACTGCCTTTGCAAAAGAAGGAGCCTACATTTATATTCCAAAAAATAAAGAAGTAGAAAAGCCTATAGAAATCATTAATTTTGCTACCGGAAACGAGTCGGCTCTTATGATGCAACCTCGTAACCTAATTATTGTAGGAGAAAATGCACACGTACAAATTATCGAACGCCACCAAAGTCTAACCGAAAATCCTGTTTTTACCAATTCGGTAACCGAAATTTTTGCCGAAAAAAGAGCTTTTGTCGATTATTACAAAGTACAAAACGACAAACCCAATGCTTCCTTGCTTGACAGTACATTTATTAATCAAGACACCGAAAGTAATTGTGCCGTACACACCTTTTCCTTGGGAGGAAAATTAACCCGCAACAACCTTCATTTTTACCAAACGGGTAACCATTGCGAATCTACTCTTAAAGGTATTTCAATATTAAATAACAAACAACACGTAGATCATCATACTTTGGTTAAACATCAAGCTCCTTATTGCGAGAGCCACCAAGATTATAAAGGATTGTATGGTGGTGCATCAACCGGTGTTTTTAACGGTAAGGTTTTTGTAGAAAAGCAAGCTCAAAAAATTAACGCCTACCAACAAAATGATAACATCCTTATAAACGACAAAGCAACCATAAATGCAAAACCCCAACTCGAAATTTTTGCCGATGACGTAAAATGTTCACACGGTTGCACCATTGGACAATTTGATCAAGACGCATTATTTTATTTACGCTCACGCGGAATTGCAAAAAAAGAAGCACAAGCATTGCTTATGTATGCCTTTGCCAATACCGTACTGGAAAGTGTAAAAATACCCGAATTAAAACGAAGAATTAACAAACTGTTAGCAAATAAAATAGGCGTTAATATTGGTTTTAACGTATAACCGATGAATTTGGATGTTCAAAAAATACGGAAACAATTTCCCATACTCGATCAAAATATAAGCGGGTATCCCTTGGTGTATTTCGATAATGCCGCCACTTCACAAAAACCAAAAGTTGTGGTAGAAACCCTAGAAAATTTTTATTACAAGTATAATGCAAACATACACAGAGGGGTTCATACCCTTTCACAAGAAGCAACAAATCTTTATGAAGAGGCTAGAAAAACGCTTCAAAAACATTATACAATAAAACACTCCCACGAAGTGATTTTTACTTCCGGAACTACGGAAAGTATCAACTTGGTGGCAAGTAGCTTTACCTCACTTTTAGAAAAAGGAGATGAAATTATTATTTCTCAAATGGAACATCACTCCAACATCGTGCCTTGGCAACTGCTTTGTGAACGAACCGGATCGGTTTTAAAAGTAATTCCAATTTCCAAAAGCGGAGAGTTGATTTTAGAATCGTACAACCAACTTCTTTCAAAAAAAACCAAACTGGTTGCTATTTCGCATATTTCCAACACCTTAGGAACCATTAATCCCGTTGAAGAAATAATACATAAAGCGCATCAAGTAGGAGCTGCCGTTCTGCTGGACGGAGCGCAAGCCGGAATGCACCTAAAGCCAGATTTACAAAAATTGGATGTCGATTTTTATACCACTTCGGCACACAAAATGTGCGGTCCCACAGGAGTAGGAATGCTCTACGGAAAAGAAAAATGGTTAAACAAGCTCCCTCCCTACCAAGGAGGAGGCGAAATGATAAAAGAAGTAACATTTACCAAAACCACATATGCCGACCTACCTCATAAATTTGAAGCCGGAACACCCAACATTGCCGGAGGAATAGCCTTTGCAACTGCAATCGATTTTTTAAACGAAATAGGAATTGAAACTATTTACCAACACGAAAATAAATTGCTTGCCTATGCCACAGAACAGTTATCACAAATCGAAGAGATTCAACTATACGGCACTGCCAAAAGAAAATCGGCTGTTTTGTCGTTTAATTTAAAAAATATTCATCCGTTTGACGTTGGCACTATCATTGATAAATTAGGAGTAGCCGTACGAACCGGACACCATTGTACACAACCCATTATGGATTATTACAATATTCCGGGTACCGTTCGTGCTTCATTTGCTTTTTACAATACTGTTGAAGAAGTAGATGCGTTTATTAAAGCTGTAAAAAAAGCCAAGACAATGCTAAGTTAAAATAGAAACCATGAAGCTGTTATTTTTTAATATTATTATGTGGTTTGTCGTATCATGCAATCCAACTCAAAAAGTAGTTCCTATGAATGCATCTTTTACATTTTCGGGAAATTTTGTAGTTTTTAATCTGTACCAAAAAGCTATTACGGAAAAACAACCTACTCTACATTTTGACTTTAAAACCAAAAAAGTTTCGGGAAACGCGGCTTGTAATAGTTACGGCGGAGATTATTCTGTTTCAGAAAGCAATAACATACAATTTGGAATGTTTCGAAAAACCGAAATCTATTGTGACGAACCCGTTATGGTAACCGAAAAAGCTTTTTTTAAAGCCTTGTCCGAAACTCAAAAATTTGATATTAAAAATAACGTTCTTACATTATATAATACTGAAGGTATCGCAGTGCTTCACGCAAAAAAAGAACAATAATAATGACAAAAATTAAAGAAATACAAGAAGAAATTATCGATGAGTTTTTGATGTTTGACGACTGGATGCAGAAGTACGAATATATGATCGATTTAGGGAAATCGCTTCCGCAAATCGAACAAGCAAAAAAAACAGACGACAGACTCATCAAAGGTTGCCAAAGCAAAGTGTGGTTAGATGCCGAATATAAAGACAAAAAAGTAGTTTACACCGCAGATAGTGATGCCATTATTACAAAAGGAATTATTGCTATTTTGCTACGTGTTTTTTCAAACCAAACACCACAGGCAATTTTAGAAGCCGATACCGATTTTATAGATAAAATAGGGTTAAAAGAGCATCTTTCTCCTACACGTGCCAACGGATTGGCCTCGATGATTAAACAAATTAAATTGTACGCACTGGCGTTTAAATCAAAAAATTAATACTTTTCAGGTATGAGCGAAGCAAAAATTAACACCCAAGAACTGGGCGAAAAAATTGTTCGAGTTATAAAAACTATTTACGATCCCGAAATTCCGGTCGATATTTATGAATTGGGGCTTATTTACGATGTATTTGTAAACGAAGATTACGAAGTAAAAATACTCATGACACTTACCACCCCAAATTGTCCGGTAGCCGAAAGTTTACCACAAGAAGTAGAAGACAAGGTAAAATCAATTGATATGGTAAAAGATGCCGAGGTCGAAATTACCTTCGACCCACCTTGGTCGCAAGACTTAATGAGCGAAGAAGCCAAACTCGAATTAGGTATGTTATAATGCCCGAAGAAATTAAAAATAGAGTAGCTGCCAGTAAATTGGTAACCTTAGACTTGGAGGATTTATACCCTCCGGGAGAGCGAGAACTATTAGATATTTCGCCTTGGTTACATGAAGGCGTAATTTTAAAAGAAAAAGAGTTTAGAGGTTTTGTAAAAAACCATAATTGGCATCAATATCAAGGTGTTTATTTGGCTCTATATTGTTCTACAGATGCCATTTTACCGGCTTGGGCATATCTATTAGTTACTTCTTATGCTTCAAAATATGCCGTAAAAACAGTCGTAGGAAGTTTAGAGTTACTGGAAACACTTGTTTTTTCAGATAGTATTCAAAATTTTGACATTGAAAAATTTAAAGACAAACCGGTTATTATAAAGGGATGTTCGAGTTTAAAAATTCCCGAAAACGCATACACACTTCTTATACAAAAACTACTACCTGTTGTTAAAAGTTTATTATACGGCGAAGCCTGTTCAACCGTACCTTTGCTAAAAAATAAGTAGTTTTATCGTAAAAACATTAAATTTTATCTAAAAATATTTTCTAAAACAAGTGAGTTGTTGCGATTTATTCATTTTTTATACCTTTGCAAAAATTTTAAAAACAACTTACAATGAAAAAAATAGCACTAATAGCAATCGTCGCTTTACTAAGTTTTACCGGTTATGCACAAGACGACAAAAAAGAAGAAGTAAAAGACGGATGGACACGTGGCGGAAACATTTCGCTTTTGTTAAATCAATCGGCTTTTTCCAATTGGACTGCCGGTGGCGTAAATAACGTTTCGGGAACAGTGGGAGTAAATTATGATTTTAATTATAAAAAAGGAGATCTTACTTGGGATAACAAGATTATTGCCGCTTACGGTATCTCTAAAATCAAAGGACAAGAACAACAAAAAACCGACGACCGATTAGAGTTTAACTCTTTATTGGGTAAAAAAGCTAAAGGATATTGGTATTACTCTTGGTTTTTTAACTTTAGAACTCAAATGGACGTAGGATATGCCCCCGATAATGCTACTATTGAAATCACTCACTTTTTCTCTCCTGCATTTATTCAAACAGGTCCCGGTATGCTGTGGAAAAAGAGCGATGACTTTAAAATTAACATAGCTCCTGCAACTGCAAGATTAATCGTTGTACACGATCACTTTACCGAGTTTGGAGAATCTTTTGGTGTAGAGCAAGGAAAAACCTCACGTTTTGAGTTTGGTGCTGCGTTAGGTGCTTATTATAAAGTTAACTTAATGTCAAATGTTACTATGGAAAACATTTTAAACCTGTACTCTAACTACCTTGAAGACCCTCAAAATGTAGATATGGATTATACCATGAATTTGGTTATGAAAGTTAATAAATACCTTTCGGCTAATTTATCGTTCCAAACCATTTATGACGATAATGCCTTTAGAGGTTTTCAAACCCGTCAAGTATTTGGTGTAGGCGTAACGGTTGGGTTGTAAATATAAAAAACTTTTACTTATTAAATAGTAGGGTTTAGGCATTTTAAAGTCTAAACCTTATTTTTTGATAGGCACTTTCAGGAGTAATACAGAATACGAATTCAATATAATTCAATTTCAAGTTCTTTCATTGAACTATCTTCATTCTGTAACGGCATTAACCACTCTAAATTATAAAATAATTTTGGGCTATTTTATAATTTAGAATAGGTATAAGTCTTTTACTATGTGATACTTGAAGTTTGTTTTTGGCAATTTTTCTCATACCGACAATCTTGTTTTTTTCTAAATCACCTATCCCGCCTATCCAAACAAATGCATTACCACATCGTGTACTTTGGCAACTTTTATAATTTGAATGTTGTGCTTTCTATGGGTTAATTTGCAATATTTAGAAATAATAACGGTGTTATAGCCCAGCTTTTCGGCTTCGGTAATGCGTTGGTCTATTCGGGTAACGGGACGTACTTCGCCCGCCAATCCAACTTCGGCGGCAAAACACATCGATTTGGTAATGGCAACATCTACATTCGATGAGAGAACGGCAGCAACAACCGCCAAATCTATTGCCGGGTCATCTACGGTTATTCCTCCGGTAACGTTTAAAAAAACATCTTTTGCTCCCAGTTTAAATCCGGCTCGTTTTTCCAGTACCGCTAAGAGCATATTGAGTCTTTTGCTGTTAAATCCGGTTGCGCTTCGTTGGGGTGTTCCGTAAACGGCAGAGCTTACCAGAGCTTGTATTTCGATCATCAAAGGACGCATTCCTTCTAAGGTTGCAGCAATGGCTGTACCGCTAAGGTCGTCTTGGTTTTTTGAAATAAGGATTTCGCTGGGATTGTTCACCTCTCTGAGTCCGTTGCTTAACATTTCGTAAATACCTATTTCATGAGTAGATCCAAACCGGTTTTTTTGTGCGCGAAGAATGCGATATACATGATTTCTATCGCCTTCAAATTGCAAAACGGTATCAACCATGTGTTCTAAAATCTTTGGCCCTGCAATGTTTCCGTCTTTGGTAATATGCCCGATAAGAATAACCGGTGTATTGGTGTCTTTGGCAAATTTTATTAACTCGGAAGTAGTTTCGCGTATTTGTGAAATACTTCCCGGACTGCTCTCAATAAAATCGGTATGCAGGGTTTGAATAGAATCAATAACCACAATATCGGGTTGCAGTTCTATAATGGTTTTAAAAATATTTTGGGTTTTTGTTTCGGTTAAAACCAGACAATTTTCTGAATGAGGAGCAATACGCTCGGCTCGCATTTTAATTTGTTGTGCGCTTTCTTCTCCCGAAACATACAGGGTTTTATACGGAAGTTGTAACGCAATTTGAAGCATTAAGGTACTTTTCCCGATACCGGGTTCGCCACCCAACAAAGTAACAGATCCGGGAACCAAACCGCCACCCAGAACACGATTTAGTTCGTTGTTTTGTGTATTTAATCGAGCTTCCGATACGCTTGAAATATCTTGAATTCGCTGTGGTTTTGCTATTTTTAAAAAAGAAGGCTCGTTGGGTTTCCACGCCTTTTTTTCGGTTTTTTGCACCACTTCTTCCACAATGGTGTTCCATTGTTTACACGAAGTACACTGCCCTTGCCATTTGGCAAATTGTGCGCCGCAGTTCTGACAGAAAAAGGTGGTTTTTACTTTTGCCAACGTATGTTTTTTAATTGAAAATTAATTTATCCACTTATATTTTAATACCCGAAATCATCCTTAATTTTATCGGCTTTATCGAGCATTAAATCGGTAGTTATAAAATCTACTTCTTCTTTATCGTAAGCGGCTTGATAGGTTCGCATAGCTTTTTTTGGTTGTCCGGTTTCTTCATAATAACGCGCCAAATAGTAATCGCCCAAAACCGTGTCGGGATATTGTTTTTTTGCAAGTGTAGCAATTTCGCGAAGCGATTCCCATTGTTTTTTCTTTTCGGCAGCGGTACAAGTGGCAATAAAATCGTTTTCTCTAATAGGATTGCTTAAACCAAACAAATCTTTTATGGTTTGGTATTTTTCTTGAAGATATAAATGAATGGGTGTATCTAACTTCATAATTACATCTTTAAACTCTTTTTTGCTTATGGGTCTGTAAACGGCAAATATTTTTTCAAGAGCAGTGGGTATTCCGCGAGCTACCAACGAATAATGTGTTGCACCCTCAAAATTATCATAATAATAATTAAAGGTTTTACTCTTTAAAGGTTGCAAAGATTGATTAAGTGCCTCTACACTTTCACGCAAGCCTTTAATATCGTCGGTTCCGGTGGCAAGGTAATAAAATAGTTGTGATTGTATTTGAGGTATTCGTTCGGGCAGTCTGCTTTCCATCAGCGGAGCTAAATCGGGACTTAGGTTAATAAATCCGTTAAAAAGCGGCGGGTCTTTAAACAAATAGTAATTTATAAAATTGGCGGTAAAATCATGACCTACGCCTATAATGAATTTTGCCGTTCGGTATTTGTTATCGATATACGGTATGAGTTCTAACCCTATAAATTCAAAAAAATCGGCTCCTTTCTCTTCGGGCAGAAAATTAACATCGTCATAAGAGCAATCGTTGTAACGACCGTCTCCTTGCATAATTCCAACCACGATACTTTCGGGCATATCTTCCCAATAGCTAAAGTAATCTACATTACCGGCAACGGGTTCAAAAAGATAATCGGCATCCAATACTAAAATAATAGGATATACTTTATCTGTGTTTTCTTCATAATTACGCGGTAATTGTATTTTTAATCTTCGGGTTTCGTTCAATTTGGAAGAAGGAAATTCTTCATAAATAGTTTGTGCCGAAGCCAATAAATGAACGATGCTAAAAATGATTAGGAAAATAGTTTTTTTCATTTTAAAAAGAATTTTAATGCCGAAAGATAGTAAGAAATCTTGTATTTTTGAACAATGAGTCAGGTGCCTTTACTTTCGGTTAAGAATCTTTCAATTTCTTTTGGTTCTAAAAAAAACTTTAAGGAAGTAATACATCCCGTTTCTTTTTCGTTAGCGAAAAATAAAATTTTGGGGATTGTAGGTGAGTCGGGTTCGGGTAAATCGGTTACATCGTTAGCAATAATGGGATTGTTACCAAAGAAAAAGACGCAAATTAGCGGCGAAATACTTTTTGAAGAAACAAATTTATTACATCTTGACGAAACCTCTTTCAGAAAATACAGGGGCAATAAAATTGCCATGATTTTTCAAGAACCGATGAGTGCATTAAATCCGTCTATGAAATGCGGAAAACAAGTATCCGAGATAATGAAGCTACATTTAAACTATTCGGGTGCTCAAGCAAAAAAGGAAGCTCTACAATTATTTGAAAAAGTAAAACTACCTCGATCTGAAACCATTTACAACAGTTATCCACATCAAATTAGCGGCGGGCAAATGCAACGGGTCATGATTGCGATGGCAATTGCTTGTAAACCCAAATTACTTATCGCCGACGAACCCACTACGGCATTAGATGTTACGGTACAGAAAGAAATTCTTCAGTTATTAAAAGAATTGCAGCAAGAAACACAAATGAGTATGTTGTTTATCTCTCACGATTTGGCTTTAGTAAGCGAAATTGCAGACGAAGTAATGGTGCTATATCAAGGAGAAAAAGTAGAACAAGGTAGTGTTTCTTCTATTTTTAAAAACCCTAAAAAATCGTACACAAAAGCCTTATTGGCTTCTCGACCCAAGTTGGGCATTCGTTTAAAAAAGTTACCAACCATTATATCTATTTCAGATAAAAGTTTTAACCCAGTAGAAATTTCGCCACAACAACGCGCTGCAAAGCATAAAATATTATATACAAAAGCTCCTTTACTTGAAGTTACCAACCTTACCAAAGAATATATTACCAAAGTTGGGTTTTTTGGAAAAAACAAACGTCTTACTGCGGTTAATCAAGTAAGTTTTAATGTGTACGAGGGCGAAACTCTTGGTTTGGTTGGCGAATCGGGGTGCGGAAAATCTACCTTAGGAAAAACCATCTTACAATTGGAAAAAGCCACAAGTGGAAGCATAAAATACAGAGGAAAAGAACTTACCCGACTTACTCCGAGAGAAATGCGAATCCTGCGGAAAGATGTTCAGCTTATTTTTCAAGATCCGTATGCTTCTTTAAATCCTCGAATAATAATTGGCGAAGTCATAGCCGAACCTATGACTGTACATGGTATAGGGAAAAACAATAAAGACCGGAAGAAAAAAGTAGAACAACTATTGGAAAAAGTAGGATTAGACCCTTCTTATTACTATCGTTATCCGCATGAACTGTCGGGTGGACAACGACAACGAGTAGGGATTGCCCGAACCATTGCATTAGAGCCTAAATTAATTATCTGTGACGAGAGTGTGTCTGCTTTAGACATCTCGGTACAAGCACAGGTGCTAAATTTACTAAATGAACTAAAAGAAGAATTTGGGTTTACCTACATCTTTATTTCGCACGATTTGGCAGTTGTAAAATTTATGGCAGACCAATTATTGGTAATGAATACCGGTAAAATTGAAGAACTGGGCGATGCCGATGAGATTTATGCACATCCGGTAAAAGAATATACCAAAAAGTTAATTGATGCCATACCGAAAGGGATTGAGTAAAAAAACCCGTTCTAACCTCACAAAGAACGGGTTTAACCTTTATCTGATTAGACAGATTCGGGGAAATAACTAATTTCTAGAAAGAAATTACATTAACAAAAATACTTTTTTAGCAATGTAAAGCATGTTTTTTAAAAATTCAAAACTTGTCTTTACCGATAAAAAAATACGTTTCATAAGTAGGTTACTATTTCAAATTTGGGAGTGCTAAGATGTGAAATTTTTATAAAAAATGACGACTAAATGCGTATTTTTTCGACGAAATACACAAAATTTTAACAAATAACCGTTTTTGTGTTTGATTTTTCCTACAAAGAAAGGGTGTTAGAAAGTCATTTCCGGAATATCGCCCGAAACAACCAGAGTTCCTTCAGTCGCTTCTTTTATTTCTTGAACACTAACCCCCGGAGCTCGTTCCAACAAATGAAACGAATTGTTTTTTATTTCTAAAACGGCAAGATTGGTTACTATTTTTTTTACACAATTTACGCCGGTAAGCGGTAGTGAACATTCTTTAAGTAATTTTGATTTTCCGGCTCTATTGGTGTGCATCATGGCTACAATTATGTTATCTGCCGAGGCAACGAGATCCATTGCACCACCCATTCCTTTAACCATTTTCCCCGGTATCTTCCAGTTGGCAATGTCTCCGTTTTGTGAAACTTCCATAGCGCCAAGAATAGTTAAATCTACGTGTTGTCCGCGAATCATAGAAAAACTCATCGCCGAATCAAAAAAAGAAGCTCCGGGCAATGCGGTAATCGTTTGCTTTCCGGCATTTATTAAATCTGGATCTTCCGTACCTCGACAAGGAAAGGGTCCCATTCCCAGAATTCCGTTTTCGCTTTGAAACTCTACTTCTATATCGTTACGGACAAAATTAGCAACTAAGGTAGGAATTCCTATCCCTAGGTTTACATAATAGCCGTTTTTTACTTCCTTTGCAATGCGTTTTGCGATTCCTGTTTTATCTAAAGCCATGGTATTTGTTTTGGTTTAACAATCTCTTACTGTACGTTGTTCAATTCGTTTTTCGTAGGTTTTTCCTTGAAATATACGTTGTACGAATATGCCCGGAATATGTATTTGGTTAGGGTCTAGTTCTCCGGCAGGAACCAGTTCTTCAACTTCGGCAACGGTTATTTTTGCCGCACCGCACATATTGGGGTTAAAATTACGAGCTGTTCCTTTAAAAATTAGATTTCCGGCAGTATCTCCTTTCCAAGCTTTTACAAAGGCAAAATCTGCCTTAAAGGCGTGTTCCAGCAGATGCATTTTTCCGTTAAATTCGCGTGTTTCTTTTCCTTCTGCTACTTCGGTACCGTATCCGGCGGGCGTGTAAAATGCGGGTATTCCGTTTTGGGCGGCTTGGCATCTGGCTGCCAGTGTTCCTTGCGGTATTAGTTCTACTTCCAATTCGCCACTGAGCATTTGTCGTTCAAATTCGGCATTTTCACCTACATAAGACGATATCATTTTTTTTATTTGTTTTTTCTGAAGCAATAGTCCCAATCCAAAATCATCTACGCCGGCATTATTTGAGATACAGGTTAGGTTTTTTACATTCAGTTTTACGAGTTGTGCAATGATGTTTTCGGGTATCCCGCACAATCCGAATCCTCCAAGCATTAATGTCATCCCGTTTTGTACGCCTTTACAAGCTTCTTCCACATTGGTAACTGTTTTGTTTATCATAATTGGTATGTTTTTTATTCAAATTCATCAAAATCTTCATCTTCAAAATCTTCGTTGTTATCTTCTTTCCATTTTGAGCAATCGGTTTCTATGGTAAGTTTTCCGGGTTTTTTAAAGTTTCCGTCCGATACATTTATCGTTTTATCTGCATAACATTTTTTCATATATAATGCCCAGATGGGTAAAGCCATAGTAGCACCTTGTCCGTAGGCGGTGCTTCCAAAATGTACAGACCGGTCTTCTCCTCCTACCCAAACTCCGGTAACCAGATTGGGTACCATCCCTATAAACCAGCCGTCGCTTTGGTTTTGGGTTGTACCGGTTTTTCCGGCAATGGGGTTTTTAAATCCGTACGGATAACCGGTTACTACGCTTTTATAAACTTTATCTTTACGCCAAGTATGTCGTAACCTGCTTCCCGAACCGGATTGCGTTACGCCTTCCATAAGGCTTAAGGTTACATAAGCTACTTCTTTACTAATTACATCTTTAGTTTTAGGGACATTTTGATACAGTACGGTACCATTTTTGTCTTCGATTTGAGTTACCAAAATCGGGTTAATATGCACACCTTGATTGGCAAAAGTACTGTATGCTCCGACTAATTCATAGAGCGAAATATCCGGAGTGCCCAGTGCTATTGAAGGTGCGGGAGGAATATCTTTAGTGTCTATTCCCATTTTTTTAACCAATTCGATTACCGGTCCGGGTCCTACTCTATCTATTAACCTTGCCGTAATAGTATTAACTGAGTTTGCCAGGGCTTCTTTTAAAGTAAGCATTCCTCCATAGTTTCCTCCGGCATTTTTTGGTGTCCAAGGTTTTAATAAGCCGTATTTACCTGCTTCTATGGTATATTGGGTATTGGGTAGTGTATCGCAAGGAGACATATGCATTTGGTCTATTGCCGTGGCATACACAAAAGGCTTAAAGGTTGAACCTACTTGACGTTTTCCTTTTTTAACCATATCGTATTTAAAAAACTTATAGTTAATTCCTCCTACCCATGCCTTAACCTCACCGGTTTGAGGAGTCATAGACATTAATGAAGATTGTAAAAACCGCTTGTAATAACGAATTGAATCTCTGGGGGTCATTGTGGTATCTATATTTCCAGACCAAGAAAAAATAGTCATTGGTTTTTTAACATCGAAGCTTTTTATGATTTCTTCATCGCTTTTTCCTTGATTTTTCATAATTCGCCACCGGTCACTTCGACGCATAGCAGAATTAATAATTTTATCAATTTCTTCTTTAGTAACGTGTCTAAAAGGAGCTGTCTTGTTCTTTTTATTTTGAAGGTCAAATTCTTTTTGAAGATTGCGCATATGTTGGTCAACTGCGCTTTCTGCATAACGTTGCATTCGAGAATCGATGGTGGTGTAAATTTTTAAACCGTCGCTGTAAATATTATAACTGCTTCCGTCTGTTTTCGGGTTTTTTTTGATCCAATCGTGCATAAAATATCGGATGTATTCTCTAAAATAGGTGGCAATTCCTTCGTCGTGACCTTGCGGTGTAAAATTGATTTTTAACGGAAGTGCTTGTAGCGAATCTTTTTGGGCTTCGGTAATGTAGCCGTATTTTTCCATTTGTCCTATTACGACGTTTCTTCGGTTTTTTACTCCGACAGGATTTTTTTTTGGATTATATAGTGAGGCATTTTTAAACATTCCCACCAAAATAGCCGATTCTTGAAGGTCGAGGTCTTTGGGAGCTTTATTAAAATAGATGTGCGCAGCAGATTCGATGCCAATGGCTTCGTTTACAAAATCGTATTCGTTAAAGTACATGGTTATGATTTCTTCTTTGGTGTAGCGTCTTTCTAATCTTGTGGCAATAATCCATTCTTTAATTTTCTGAAAAGCTCTCTCAAATTTACTTTTAGATACTCTATCGGTAAAAAACAATTTTGCTAATTGTTGTGTAATGGTACTGGCCCCTCCTCGTGAGCCTAAAAAGGCAAACGCTCTTAAAGTTCCTTTTGCATCTATCCCCGAGTGGTTAAAAAATCGTATGTCTTCGGTTGCAATAAGCGCATCTACAAGGTGTTTTGGTAGTTCTTCATATTGCACGGCTGTTCGATTTTCTTTATAAAATTTACCTAAGACTTTCCCGTCTGTTGAAATGATTTCGGTAGCAAGGTTTTTCTCGGGATTTTCGAGGCTGGTTTCGTCGGGAAGGCTTCCAAAAACACCCCAAGAAGCCAATAAAAACATGAGGGAAACAGCCAATATTCCGCCGATAAAAATCTTCCAAAAAAGTTTTCGGTATTTTTTATTGGGGTCTTGTTGTTTTCGTTTTGAGGTTTGTCGTTTTGCCATTTAATGTGGTTTTACACATAATTTTACTGATTTGATTTTTCGATACTATATCCTACATCTATAATTCCTTCAAGATTTGTAACGCCGTCTACTTCGCCATTATTGCGTACTGCTTGTTGAATGATGAGTTTATAATTTCCTTTTTCGGGAAACCTTACGTTTTCTTTATACCATAATTTATTTTCTTTTGCGTCTCCCAGTCCGGTCCCCAACCAAGTGCCGTCCGGATTTGCCATACGATATTCTAACGTATCGGTAATTGTTTTGCCGTGAGGAAACTCCATAGAAACTATTAAAAAAAGATTGTTGTATTTATAGGCATTGGTGTTTTTAATAAGCAAATAAATTTGATATGTTTGTAACGAATCGGGTTGCGTAAAAGTAAATTCAATCGGATTGTTTTTTGTCCAACCGTTTTTAAGTGTTTTTGTTTCACTTAAAATTACATTAGATTGACAGCTATAAATCAAAATTCCAAAAAATAAAAGTATAAAAAAATTACGCATTCTTTTTATTGTTTTGATTTCGGTTTTGGTTTCGGTTTCGCCGGTTGTTTTTTGGTTTTCGATTGTTTTGTTTTCGGTTGGTTCTTCTTTTCTTTTTTGGTTTGTCAAAACGAGTTAAGCTGTCTTGACCAACTACATTACTAAAAATAGCATCCTTTGATATTTCTTCAACTGCTACATATTCTTCAATGCTTGCGGGTTTGTTTCCTTTATTATTTAGTTCAATTATGTCATTTACCTTTTCTACCGGTATTTTATGCCAGTTTGCCAAATCATCGAGATAAGCATACCACATATAGCCTTTAAAAATATCTATTTTTTGGCAAACGGCAGTGCCTTTTTGAGTTTGAAGTTTTTTATCGGTTTTTGGGAAAATTTCTAATGCTTCAAGATAGGTATCGAGTTCATAATTAAGGCAACATTTTAACTTACCGCATTGTCCGGCTAGTTTTTGAGGGTTTAGTGCCAATTGTTGGTATCTGGCTGCAGATGTGTTTACCGATCTAAAATCGGTTAGCCAGGTAGAACAACAGAGTTCTCTTCCGCAAGAGCCAATTCCGCCCAATCTGGCTGCTTCTTGCCGAAACCCGACTTGTTTCATTTCGATACGGGTACCAAATGCGCGAGCTAAGTCTTTAATGAGTTGTCTAAAATCAACCCGTTCTTCGGCGGTATAATAAAAAGTTACTTTAGAGCCATCGCCCTGATATTCGACATCCGAAATCTTCATTTTTAACCCCAGTCGCATGGCAATTTCACGAGATTGTTTTTGTACTTCGGGTTCTTTATTACGCACTTTTTGCCATACATCAATATCTTTTTGTGTGGCTTTTCGGTAGATTTTTGGTAATTCTTCAATTGGCGTTGTAATTTTTTTCTTTTTTAGTTGCACCTTAACCAACTCTCCGGTAAGTGTTACTATACCAATGTCATGACCCGACATTGCTTGGGTGGCAACAACATCTCCCATGTATAATGAAAGATTATCGGAATTTCTATAAAATTGTTTTCTTCCGTTTTTATAACGAACCTCAACCACATTAAACGGAGTAGCCGAATCGGGAAGAGATATATCTGAAAGCCAATCAAATACCGTTAATTTATTACAACCGTCTGCACCACAGGTTCCGTTATTTTCACATCCTTTTGGTGTTCCGTTTGAAGTTTTCGTACAAGTTGTACAGCCCATATTTTTATAAATATTGCTCTCTTCTTCGACAGAAAAAAGTCTTGCGTTAAACATTAAATTTTGAGCAGTAAAGATACCAAAATAATTCATTTACTAATTGAACTTACGGCTAATGTTAAGATATTAACCTACAATCTATTCTTGACATTATTAGATGTTTTACTTTTTCTCTTTCTAACTTTATCATTTGTGTCAATTGTAAAAAGAGCATATAAAAGAAAGGACCGAGTGTTTCTTTTTTGGTAAAAATTAAAGGTGAAAGCATTGTATAGCCCTCTGTTTTTATCTCTAACGGTATTGAACATATCATCTACATAAATTCTTATTTTTAATTTTTCATCTAAAAATGCTTTTTGTATCATTAGATTTGAACTAAAATAATCCGCGACTTCAAGATAGCCGTAAATTCGTGGTGAAGCATAATATGCCGAAACATTTACAGACCAAGTATTAGAAATATTCCAATCATTATTTATATAAATGGAAACCGCATTATAAT
>JALWKK010000053.1 GCA_027081505.1 Flavobacteriaceae bacterium | reverse complement strand
GCTTGTTAGACCTGCCGGATAATTTTTTGGTCTATAAAAAAATAATACCAAAAGGAATTGTATTTTAGTCCAAA
Source organism: Flavobacteriaceae bacterium (assembly GCA_027081505.1). Classification (GTDB taxonomy): domain Bacteria; phylum Bacteroidota; class Bacteroidia; order Flavobacteriales; family Flavobacteriaceae; genus Marifrigoribacter. Next base: position 4,713 of record JALWKK010000053.1, on the reverse strand, counting down.
ACAAATTAGAATATTTTTTTCTGTATCAAGGCGAAAAACACAGTAATATCAGTAGCTATAACGAGAATTTTTAACGAAGATACAGGTAAAAAGAAACGATTTATCGGACTAATATATAGTTGTTTTTGGTATAAATAGGTCTTTGTTTATCGCGAATTACTTATAGCCCAAAATCTACCATTGCCTTAACCTGTTTGTGTTATGCTCAACGACATTAGCAAGCATACAGCAACCCTTTGTATAAATAAAACGAAACGAGCATAATCTTTTTTGGCATATCCAACAGGGAATGATTAAAATAAGTTTATGCGAAAACGAAGAGGTTCTAATATTTGAAATTATACCGAATACGAATTCAATATAGTTCAATTTCAAGTTCTCTCACTGAACTATTTTTACTCTGTAACGGCATTAACCATTCTAAAACATAAAATATTTCAAAACTACTTTATATTAAGAACAGGTATTGCTTTCAAATCCAAATCATTACAGCTTTTTAAACAGATGAAGAACTTAGATAATAAAAAACCCATTACAGTTACTGTTTTATCTTTGCAAAAAAAAATTATTCCTTTTTTATATGATTTATTCACTTGCTCAAATAGAAACTCAATTAAAAAAACGATTGCCGTATCCGTATAAATGGTATCGCAAACAGAATGATGTTTGGGACGGTTATACCCAATTTATTTATCAAATAGAAGATTGGGATTTGCTTATTACCAAAATTGCACAAACCGTTAAAGAAAAACAGATAGATAAAAGAGAGCTTTTTTATTATGCCGTTAATCGTTGGTATAATTTCCGGAGCGCACAAGCCATAGAATCTATTTTTACCAATTTACAGGACGTAAAACCGGTACCCGATAAAAAGGACAAAGAAAAAGATTTTTTATTACGAGGAATACCCTTTGACCATAAAACAACGGTGTTTCCAAAAGGATTTAAAAAATCGTTTGCGTATGCAAAACAACACAAAAATGAATTAATACATTGGCTGTACAAAAACCAAAGCACCCAACAACGCTACCATACCAAAAACAGATTGTTTATTGTTGTTTATAATAAAAACGGAAACCATTGGAAGCTAAAATGCGAATTAACATTGCTAAAAGAAGCCATTCAAAAATATGTTTCGACCTTTAACCCCAATCAACTACACGAGTTTAATTTTACTCCAAATACAAAAACATATAGCGATATTATTTGGGTCGAAAAAGAATGCTAAATTGAAATCCTAAAAATGAGCTTCAACAACTTAACGAGTTTTTTTTTAAAACATTAAGAAATTAAGAATAGTTAAGAAACATAAACCTTAATGAAACGCCTTAATGGAGCTTAATGTCTTAATGGTTGATATTTTTTTTAAAACATTAAGAAATTAAGAATAGTTAAGAAACATAAAACTTAATGAAGCGCCTTAATGGAGCTTAATGCCTTAATGGTTCATTTTTATTTTAAAACATTAAGAAATTAAGGAAAGTTAAGAAAACATAAACCTTAATGAAATGCCTTAATGGAGCTTAATGCCTTAATGGTTCATTTTTATAGTTTGACCACAAATCAATTATCCCTAACTTTGCAACAACAAAAACATAAAAACAAGCCAAAATCAATCTACCACCTCACACCTCATCACCGCACCGCTAAATGAACTACATCGGCTCTAAAAACAAACTATCTTCCTTTATTTATAAAGCAGTTACCGAAATAACCGGAAACGATTTATCGCACGTTACTTTTTGCGACCTTTTTGCCGGAACCGGAATCGTAGGAAGAACCTTTAAACCCTTCGTCAAACAAGTGATTAGCAACGATGTTGAGTATTATAGCTATGTGCTAAACCGAAATTATATAGGAAATAACAATATTTTTGAAACAGAAACATTTACAGAAAAACTAAACGCTCTAAAGCCCATAAAAGGATTTATTTTTGAAGAATATTCAGAAAACGGAAAAGCACGACGGAATTATTTTAGTTCCGAAAACGGACAACGAATAGATGCCATACGAACACAAATTGAAACATGGAAACAAACCGAAAAGATAAACCAAAACCAATATTTTTTCCTGTTGGCAAGCCTGCTGGAAAGTGCCGATAAAGTTGCCAATACCGCTTCGGTTTATGGTGCATTTTTAAAGCACATAAAAGCTTCCGCTCAAAAAAAACTCATCTTAAAACCGGCAATTTTCACTCCGACAAAAAACAAACATTTGGTTTTTCAACAAGATGCAAATGAATTGATCAAAACCATAAAAGGAGATGTTTTATATATAGATCCACCGTATAACGCCCGCCAATATGGAGCCAATTACCACCTGCTAAATACTATTGCAAAATATAATATATTTGTACCCAAAGGAAAAACCGGATTGCCCGATTATTACAAAAGCAATTATTGTAAAAAAGGCGAAGTAGAAAAAAGTTTTTATAATTTAATAGAAAGTGCACAATTTCAATACATTTTTTTAAGTTATAATAACGAAGGATTAATGACCAAAGAAACCGTAAAAAAAATAATGAACACCTTTGGAAATTACCAATTAAAAACCATAAAATACCAGCGATTTAAAGCAGACAAAACCCAAAATCGAAACCACAAAGCCGCACACACAACCGAATATTTACATATTTTACAAAAAACTTAGAACGATGCAAAACTTTTCAGAAAACGCCAATGCCATTTTTGACCAAGTGATTAACGAGTATCATAAAATAGACAACGTTAATCAAGCTTTTACCAATCCGTATAACAAGAACACCGAGTTACTCAACCATTTACTTTACCGAAAATGTTGGATAGACACCGTACAATGGCATTATGAAGACATAATTAGAGACCCGAACATCAATCCGGTGGAAGCACTTACCTTAAAACGAAAAATAGATGCTTCCAACCAAGACCGAACCGATATGGTAGAATACATAGACAGTTATTTTCTTGAGAAATTTAAAAACGTAACACCCAATCCCGATGCTACCATAAACACCGAAAGTCCGGCTTGGGGTGTGGACAGACTCTCGATTTTGGCACTTAAAATTTATCATATGAATGAAGAAGCCACTCGAAAAAACGCTTCTCAAAAACACAGAGACACCTGCAATACAAAACTACAAATACTTTTGGAACAACGGGTAGATTTAAGCACGGCAATCAACCAATTATTAGACGATATTGCGCACGGAAGAAAATATATGAAAGTCTATAAACAAATGAAAATGTATAACGACGATGAGTTAAATCCCGTACTTAGAAAAAGCTAAAAACAAATGCTTCGAGGTATAAAACCTTGACGGTCTAAAAAATTATTTTTGAATAAACCCAACCACATATTGGTAATTCGTCTTTCCGCTTTAGGCGATGTGGCAATGACCGTTCCTGTATTATTGGCTTTTACAAAAACTTATCCCGATGTACAATTAACCGTTCTTTCCAAACCTTTTTATAAACCGCTTTTTGATGATGTGTCGAATGTAGGTTTTCTTCCGGCAGACGTAAAAGGAAAGCACAAAGGCTTTTGGGGTTTACTAAAACTTGCCAAAGAAGCTAAAAACCAGCATATTACTCACGTAGTCGATTTACACAATGTTATTCGGTCTAAAATCATAGATGCCTCGCTTCTTTTTCAAGGCATAACCCTATCGGGAATAAACAAAGGCAGAAAAGAAAAAAAAGCATTAACCCGTTTGCGAAACAAACGGTTAAAACCCTTAAAAACCACACACCAACGCTATATAGATGTTTTTAAAAAATTGGGTTATCCTTTTGAACTCACACCTCAAGACGTTTTAAGCAGAAAACCACTTCCAGAAAAATTTAAAACGTTTTTTCATCCCTATAAAAAATTGATAGGCATCGCACCATTTGCCGCACACAAAAGCAAAATGTATCCGTTGCATCTTATGAAAGAAGTTATAAAGAAACTAACCGATACACAGTGCTATCACCTGTTACTTTTTGGTGGCGGAGAGAACGAAATAAAAATACTCTCACAATGGGAAAAAGAATTTAAAGAAGTACGTAACATTGCCGGTAAATTAACTTTCAAAGAAGAGTTAGATTTAATTTCAAATTTAGACTTAATGCTCTCGATGGATAGCGGTAACGGGCATCTGGCAGCTATGTACGGAGTGCCGGTTATTACACTTTGGGGCGTTACGCATCCCTATTTAGGGTTTACACCGTTTAACCAACCCGAAGAAAACCGGCTTCTTCCCGACTTAAAAAAGTATCCGTTACTACCTACTTCGGTTTACGGAAATAAATTTCCCGAAGGCTATGAAAATGTAATGGAAACCATATCGCCGACAACGGTGGTTGAAAAGGTGTTCCTTATTGTATAGACGTTTTGTCAAAATGTCTCTACACATCATCATAATCCACTACTAACTTTGAAGTTGTGGGATGTGCTTGGCAGGCCTGCCCGACAAGTATTTAAGAAAACGATTAGCATTTTTCTTACACATCATCATAATCCACTACTAACTTTGAAGTTGTGGGATGTGCTTGGCAGGCTTGCCCGACAAGTATTTAAGAAAACGATTAACATTTTTCTTACACATCATCATAATCCACTACTAACTTTGAAGTTGTGGGATGTGCTTGGCAGGCCTGCCCGACAAGTATTTAAGAAAACGATTAACATTTTTCTTACACATCATCATAATCCACTACTAACTTTGAAGTTGTGGGATGTGCTTGGCAGGCCTGC
>JALWKK010000052.1 GCA_027081505.1 Flavobacteriaceae bacterium | reverse complement strand
TTTAAAAAAAAAAAAAAATTAAAAAAATTATAAATAAAATAAAAAAAAAAAAAAAAAAAAAAAAAAAAAATTAATACTGAAAAATTATTTCTATTTTTGCAATTCAACAACATGCTTATGTCTTTAAAAAAAGCTTCTCTTATAATAATTTCTGTTTTAATAATAGACCAAGTTTCTAAAATTTATATAAAAACACATTTCATGTTAGGCGAAGAGGTTGAAGTTTTCTCTTGGTTTAAAATTCTTTTTGTTGAAAATGAAGGGATGGCTTGGGGTGCTAAAATTCCCGGCAAGTACGGAAAACTTTTTTTAACTTTATTTAGATTGATTGCTATTGCCGGAATAGGATATTGGCTTTGGTCTTCTGTAAAAAAAGCAATGCCAAAAGTGTTAATTGTTGCCATTGCATTAATTTTTGCGGGCGCAATGGGAAATATTATAGATTCTGTTTTTTATGGCGTTATTTTTAACGACAGTTACCGCCAAGTAGCCACACTTTTTCCTGAAACCGGAGGATACGGAACATTGTTTCATGGTAAAGTAGTCGATATGTTATCTTTTCCTTTATGGAAAGGCTATTTACCCGATTGGTTGCCATTTTGGGGAGGCAAATACTTTACTTTTTTTGACCCCGTTTTTAATATCGCCGATACCGCTATTAGCACCGGAGTAGGCTTATTGTTGGTTTTTAACAAAAAAGCATTCCCTAAAAAAGAAGATTAATACCAATTTTAAATAGTCCAAAAAGATTTGGTACAACCCGAAAAGTTTACAGAATTTTTATACAAGTTGGCATTGCCAACAAATTTGTATAGTTTTAAAAAAAACCCCAATTATGACGGGTTAAGGCACTGTTGGAGCTAATAAATTAAAAGGATAAAACGGAAGGTTTCTTGCTATCCAATATAAAATCACCAACCCGAAATAGGTATAAATAAAAGTATTGCTGTAAAAAAGTTTTACCCTGTAACGGGTCTCAAAAATCCAATTCCAAAGTGTAATGCCTAATGCATAAATAATAAGAGGTAAACTTAAAACCATCAAAGGATTAAGTCTAAACGCATTATAAATATTAAAATGAAGAATTTGATGAATGGCTCTTTGCGAACCACATCCCGGACAATCATACCCTGTTGAATATTTTATAGGACAAGGGACAAATAAGTTGTGTTGTGAAGGATTATACGTAAAATAAACAAAAAAAACAGCCCCAATAACAAAAATTAATGAGGCTATTTTTAAAATTTTTCTAGAACACACTTCCGGCTATTCCTAAAACAACTACAAAGATAATGTAAAGTATCATAAAGACTCCGGCTATAGCAGCTCCCCAAATAGAAAACTTCTTGGCATCGGCTGCAGCTTTTTTTGCACCTTCATAATCGCCTTGTGCCCATAGCTCATTTACTTTGGTTGATTTAATAATTGCTACAATTCCTAAAGGTAAGCAACATAATACGGTTGATAAAATAGCCCAAACCAAATTATTGTCCGGTTTGGTCTCTATTGAGTTGTTTTGGTTCATTGTTGTTTCTTCCATAATGTGGCTGGTTTTTAAAATTAAGTGTGGTAAATATATAGTAAAAACATGAATTATTTCTAATCTTATTAGGTGATTTTTAAAAAAAATGGAAAAATCTATGAATTCATATATTCTTTTGCCATTTTTAAGTTTAAAATACACGAGAAATATCGATTTTACTCTTTACAAATTTTAATTCTGGAATCGACAGCTACTACATCCTTGGAGGAGCCTATTAACGGGTTAATATCCATTTCTACAATTTCGGGTGCAGCTTCCACCAAGGCAGAAACTCTAAGAATTCTATCTACGTATTTTTCAACAGAAACACCTTCTTTCCCTCTGGCTCCCAGTAATAATTGATATCCTCTTAGTTCTGAGATCATCGCATAAGCTTCTTGTTTTGACAATGGGCTTAATCCGGCTGAAACATCCTTTAAAATTTCAACAAATACCCCACCCAATCCGCATAAGATAACGTGGTTAAACCCGGATTCTTTTTTTACTCCTATAAATAATTCTAATCCGTGAACCATAGGTTGCGCCATCACTGCTTTTGCTCCATTTAACTTCATTAATTTATCAAAGCTTTTTGCTGCTTCTTTCATTGAGGTAATATTTAAAATAACTCCGTTGCTATCAGATTTATGAAGTAATCCTACCACCTTCATCACTAACGGAAAATTTTTGTTCTCAATTTGGGAAAGCAACTTTTCTTTATCACTTTCATAAATTTCCTTTACCCGTTTAATGCCGGCAGCATCCAACAAAAAAGCCGTTTTTTTTGGGTCTAGGTATCCTTCGGGAGCTTCCTTGATAATGTTTCGTATTGTTATTGTATCTATCTCGGGTAGTTCAATATTGTGAGGTACGGGTTTCTTGGTTTTGTAAACCTGAGCAAGCGCTTTTCCAAGAACTACTTCATCGGGAAAATTTATGTTTCCTTTTTCCAGAAAAGAAGTTATTTCCCTGCTGGCATTTATCACTGACGGTAAAACCGGATAAATAGGTTTTTTACATATATCCAGTTTTACACTCAATACATTGTACACGTTTTCAACATCAAACAAACCCGGGCTACCAAACACAACTATCATCGCATCAATGTTATCAAACTTATGCTCGCAATAATCAATGATTATACCCAGTTGCTCAGCTGTTCCGGTAGCCAAAAAGTCGATGGGATTTTGCACAGACGATCCGGGATTCAAATACTCCTTTAGCTCATCTGCCTCTACTCCTTCTAAAAGCGGAATTTGCAGTCCGCCTTTTGCTAATTCATCGGCAAGCATCACCGCAGACCCACCCGCGTGAGTAATGATGGCAATATTTTTTCCTTTTAATTCTTTGTAGTTAAAAATAGAAGCAACACTTAATAATTCTTCCCGGCTACTACAATACACAATTCCGGCTTTCTTAAACAACGCTCGAACAATCAAGTCTGAATTAGCAATAGCGCCGGTATGTGAAGAAGCGGCTCTGCTTCCCTGAGCGGTACTTCCCGCCTTTATAGCAGCAATTTTAGCTCCTTTTTTAATAAGAGAAAAAGCGTGTTTAAGTAATTTTTTCGGATTTTTTATGGTTTCGAGGTATAATAATTTAATGTGTGAGTCTGTTTTAGGGTTAAAGGTTTCGTCCAGGTATTCCAATACATCCTCGACGGTAGTTTGCGCTCCGTTCCCAACAGAAAACACATTGGCAAAGGTAACACCAAGCCGGATTCCCGCTTCAATAATAAAAACAGCCGTTGCTCCCGATCCCGAAATCAAATCGCAACCCTTGCTGTTATACCTTGGAATGGGACTGGTAAAAACCCCTTTATAGTTTTTATTAATAACTCCGATACAATTTGGACCAATTAAACTCGCATTAGCTTGAGTAATAACATTTACTAATTCCTGTTCGGTTTTTTTTCCTTCTTCTCCGGCTTCCGAAAAACCGGCGGAAATAACAATAAACGCTTTTGTATTCTTTTTGTTTGTTAAGATTGTTGCTGTTTCAACACAATATTTTGCCGGAATGGCTAAAATAGCCAAATCAATATCGGGTAAATCATCTACCGAAGAATAACACTTAAATCCTTGTACCTGCTTCTCTTTTGGGTTTACCACATAGATAGCTCCTTTAAACCCTCCGTCTTTCAGATTTTTGACCATTTTTCCGCCGGGTTTTTTTATATCATTAGACCCGCCAATTACCACAATGCTTTCAGGATTTATCAATTGCTTATTTATCATAATTGCGGATTGTCATTCGGTAACAAAATTAACAAATAAAAGATGTTTTTGTATTATTTTTAAGTCAATTAAAAATAAAAGAGATAATTTTGTCTTTAATAACGCTCAAATTTAATAAATGTACAAAATGGAAAGAACAAGATCTTGGGCAGAACCCTACAAAATTAAAATGGTTGAACCCGTTTTTATGACTACACGTAAAGACCGGGAAAAATTTATCCGAGAAGCCGGATACAACACTTTTTTATTAAAATCTAAAGATGTGTATATTGATTTGCTTACCGATAGCGGAACCTCTGCAATGAGTGACAGACAATGGGCGGGTATTATGATGGGTGATGAGGCTTATGCAGGAAGTGAAAACTTTTATCATATGGAGGAAGCCATCCAAAAATACTATGGCTATAAATACGTTATTCCTACACATCAAGGAAGAGGTGCAGAACATCTAATTTCCCAAATCCTCATTAAAAAAGGTGACTTTGTGCCCGGAAATATGTATTTTACTACCACTCGATTACATCAAGAATTGGCTGGAGGAACGTTTGTAGATGTAATTATTGATGAAGCACATGATTCGGAAAGTGATTTTAGATTTAAGGGGAATGTGAATCTGGAAAAACTAGAAACCATAATCAAAGAAAAAGGAGCAGATAAAATACCTTATGTGTGTATTGCAACTACCGTAAATATGGCGGGAGGGCAGCCCATTTCTTTAGAAAACCTCAAAGAGGTACGCAAATTAACTCATAAATACAACATTAAAATTGTTCATGACATGACTCGCGTTGCCGAAAACGCATATATGATTCAGCAATACGAAAAGGGATATAAAGAAAAATCTGTTGCCGAAATTGTTAAGGAAATATGTCTTTTAACCGATGCCGCTACTATGAGTTCCAAAAAAGATGCTTTGGTAAGTATAGGTGGGTTTTTAGCCGTAAATGATCCCGAAGTTTTTGAGCAAGCAAGAAACTTAGTTGTGGTATATGAAGGATTACACACCTATGGAGGTATGGCTGGAAGAGATATGGAAGCGCTTGCTATTGGTATCAAAGAATCTGTCCAAGACGACCACATTAGGGCAAGAGTAGGTCAAGTGCAATATCTGGGCGAAAAACTAAAAAAAGCGGGAGTACCTATTGTGAATCCCATAGGCACCCATGGCGTTTTTTTGGATGCCAAAAAATTCTTACCTCATTTAACCCAAGACATGTTTCCGGCTCAAACATTGGCTGCCGAAATTTATGTTGATTCCGGTGTGAGAACAATGGAAAGAGGCATTGTTTCTGCCGGTAGAAACAAAACAACCGGAGCACACAATTATCCAAAACTTGAATTGGTGCGTCTTACTATCCCTCGAAGGGTTTACACCCAAGCTCATATGGACGTGATTGCAGAATCTGTAGAATATGTTTATAACAATAGAGCAACAATAAAAGGATTAAAAATGGTCTTTGAACCCAAATATTTGCGTTTTTTCCAAGCTAGATTTGAAAAACTATAACCCGAAAATAATGAAACACAAAACTATCATCGAACCTTTTAAAATAAAATCGGTTGAACCGATTTTAATGAGTACAGAACAAGAGCGTATTGAATATATGAAAAAAGCTCATAACAATCCGTTTTTATTAGATTCTGACCAAATCATTATTGATTTTTTAACCGATAGCGGCACTTCAGCAATGAGTGTAGAACAATGGGCTGGAGTTATGCGCGGGGATGAATCGTATGCCGGTTCAAAATCGTGGAAAGCAATGGAAAAAGCAGTAAAAAATCTTACAGGAATGGATTATATCCTGCCTACTCACCAAGGACGTGCTGCAGAAAGGATTATTTACGGGTATTTGGGCGGAAAAGGAAAAACGTTTATCAGCAATACCCATTTTGATACCACCCGTGCCAACATTGAATATTCCGGTGCCGAAGCCATTGATATTCCCATTGAAGAATCATATCATTCTTCGTTAATTCATCCCTTTAAGGGAAATCTTGATACACACCAATTAAAAGCACTTATTCGTCAAAAAGGAGCTGAAAATATTGGTGCGGTTATACTCACCGTAACAAACAACAGTGGTGGCGGGCAACCCGTAAGTATGGAAAACACCAGAGAAGTAAGTAAAATTTGCAAAGAAAACAACGTACTGTTTTTATTAGATTGTTGTAGAATTGCAGAAAATGCTTACTTCATCAAACACAGAGAAGCAGGGTTTGAAAATAAAACCTATAAAGCGATTGCCCAAGAGATGTTTTCTTTGGTTGACGGTGCAGCGATGAGTTCTAAGAAAGATGCGCTGGTTAATATGGGTGGTTTTTTATCTCTTCGGGATAAAAAAATTGCCCAAGAATGTACTAACCGGCTTATCATCACCGAAGGATTTGCTACCTACGGAGGACTTTCGGGAAGAGACATGGAAGCCCTTGCCATTGGTTTAAAAGAAGTTTTTGAACCGGATTACCTTCATTACCGAATAAAAAGCACGACTTATTTGGGTGAAAAACTTCACAAAATGGGAATTCCGGTGATAATGCCCATCGGCGGACATGCTGTTTATGTAGATGCAAAAAAATTATATACACACATTCCTCCACATCAATATCCGGGACAAGCATTGGTATGTGAATTGTACATAAAAGGCGGAATTAGAACCGTAGAAATTGGTTCAGTTATGTTTGGAAAATATGATGAAAAAGGAGAACTAATTCCCGCCCCTATGGAGCTGGTACGGTTAGCCATTCCCAGACGTGTTTATACACAAAGCCATATGGAATATGTAGTAGAAACATTTGAAGAAATTTTAAAAACCAAAGAAACAGTAAAGGGGTACGCAATCACCGAAGAACCCGAATTTTTACGTCATTTTACAGCAAAGTTTGAAAAGCTCTAAAAAAGCATACCACTACAAAGACTAACACGCAATTATTTGAGTATTGTTTTTTTTAATTTTAGCCTTTTCGGTATAAAATGCCTAAATTTGAACCCATAAATTCGCTTATTATGAAGAAATTACTCAGCACTGTTTGTTTGTTATTTTTAACAATTGTTTCTGCCCAAAACTCACAACATTTAACCCTTGACGATGCTGTTTTAGGTTATTATAAAGGATTATATCCCGAACGAAAATCACTTCAATGGGTGGAGGGCGAAGATAGTTTTGCCTTTGTTGAAGACCAATCACTTTATACCCAAATTGCCAAATTACCGGCACTAATTAAAGCACAACCCGAAATTTTATTTTCGCAATTAAAAAAAGTAGTCCCTAACCTACGTAGGATGCCTTATCAATTTCCGATAGTAACCACAAGCGAAGCCGTTTTTTCTACATCTAATACTACCTACATTTACAATTATAAAAACAAAAGTTTAACCGCAACTATCAAACTCCCCGAAGAAGCACAAAATCAAGAATTAAACTACAAAGCAAAGGCAATTGCATACACCATAGATAATAATTTATATATCGCAACTCCTACAAACTCAAAGATTGCAGTAACCGATATAAAAAATAAAAATATTGTTTCGGGGCAAGCCATTGCCCGATCTGAATTCGGAATCACCAAAGGTACTTTTTGGAGTCCTAACGGGAATAAATTAGCATTTTATCAAAAAGACGAAAGCAACGTTACCGATTATCCGCTGGTAGATGTTACTACTACTCCGGCATCATTAAACAATATTAAATATCCTATGAATGATATGTCAAGCGAAATTCCGAAAGCCGGAGTTTACAACCTAAAATCAAATTCGCTGGTTTATATGGATATTGATACTTCAGATGAACATTACCTTACCAATCTTTCTTGGTCGCCGGATGAAAAATATATTTTTCTTGCCGAAGTAAATCGCGATCAAAATCATATGTGGTTTACAATGTATGATGCTATCACCGGAAAAAAAGTAAAAACCTTATTTGAAGAAACCAACGATAAATGGGTAGAACCCGAACACACCGCGGTTTTCCTACCAAATAACAACACTACGTTTCTTTGGATAAGCGAAAGAGACGGATTTAATAATTTGTATTTATATGATATAAAAAAGGGATTTATTAAACAACTTACGCATTTTAAATGGATGGTAAAAGGCATCTTGGGCTTTGATGCTCCCGGAAAAAATGTGATTATTACAGGAACCGGAAGCGATGCACGCGAGACCAAAGCATTTTCGGTAAACTTAAAAAACGGAAAAACAAAAGACTTAACTCCCGAAGCCGGAACCCACCAAGTACAACTTAGCACCACCGGAAACTACATAATCGATTCGTATTCGGCAATAGACGTACCTCGCGTAATAAAAATAAAATCGCTTAACGGAGAAAAAGAAAATACTCTATTTACTGCCGAAAATCCATTACAAGAGTTTCAATTGGGTACTACCGAATTTGTAGACATTACATCCGATAATGGAATCACGTTACACGGAAGAATAATTAAACCCGCAAACTTTGACCCCGATAAAAAATATCCTGTTTTGCTGTATGTATATGGCGGACCTCACGCCCAATTGGTAACTAACTCTTGGTTGGGAGGTTCTAATCTGTGGATGCAATGGATGGCTGCCGAAAAAGACTACATTATTTTTACACTAGATAATCAAGGTTCTGCCAATCGAGGTTTTGCTTTTGAAAGTATCATCCATCGTCAAGTTGGCGAACAAGAAATTAAGGACCAGTTAAAAGGAATAGACTATTTAAAATCATTGCCGTTTGTGGATACCAATCGTATAGCTGTTTTTGGTTGGAGTTTTGGCGGATTTATGGCCAACTCGCTTATGCTTCGTCATCCCGGAGTGTTTACTACAGCCGTTGCCGGGGGTCCCGTAACCGACTGGAAATGGTACGAAGTAATGTATGGCGAACGGTATATGGACAGACTTTCGCAAAACAAAGAAGGATTTGAAAAAAACCGAATTCACAATTATGTTCAAAACCTTGACGGAAAATTATTGGAAATTACAGGAAGCGTTGATCCGGTGGTGGTTCCGCAACATACCATGACGTTGTTAAAAGCATTTGTAGAAGCAAAAAAACAAGTTGATTTTTTCTCTTATCCTATGCATCCTCATAATGTTAGAGGGATAGACCGTGTACATTTAATGAGAAAAGCACTGGATTATATTTTAACCAATAATAAATAATGAAGCACTCCACCGGAAGCTATTATGCTGTTATATTTACTTCTGAATTAAACGACAATCCGGAAGGTTATACCTATTCTTAATATAAAATAGTCCAAAACTATTTTATATTTTAGAATGGTTAATACCGTTACAGAATGAAAATAGTTCAATGAGAGAGCTTAAAATTGAACTATATTGAATTTGTATTCGGTATTATACAGAAATGGCACATAAAACAGAAGCACTTGCCAAACAACAAAAAGGTTTTTTAGGAATGGAATCTGCTCGCGAAAAAACCGGTATTACTATTAGTTATTGGGAAACCCTTGAAGATATAAAAAACTGGAAAACACAAAGCGAACATCTTATTGCCCAACAATTGGGTAAAGAAAAATGGTATAAAAAATACACCGTTCGGGTTTGTAAAGTAGAACGAGAGTACGGTAAATAAGCAGGTTATTTGGTTTTTTGGGTAATAAATTCTTCCAGTTCCTCTAAACTTTGTGGTTTTGCAATAATACGTTTGTCTTTATCTAAAACAAAATAAGTAGGTGTTCCGGTTATTCCGTAGCTGTTTCCTATTTCGTTATCCCATTTTCCGGGAGCAAATACGTGGATAAACTCCGGATAGTAATAAGTTTCACTTTTCCAATTGTTATTATCTTCATCTTCCAATCCTACCGCTATTACTTTATATTGAGTACTGTCTAAATTTTTCACAAATTTTTGAAGTTTAGGTATTTCTTTTAAACAATGCGAACAAGTACTGCTCCAAAAAACCACTATATAGTTTTGTGCTATATCCAAATCAAGCAAGTGTTGTGTTTTTTCTTTTCCGTCCTCTGTAATTTTCCAAGAAAAATCGGGTGCTACATTACCAATACTAAGGTTTTTATATTCGATAAGCTTAGTTACCAATTTGTTGTCACCTAATTTAGTTGCTAATGGAATAAGATATTTTTCAGATAGGTAATTGGCATTATCAGTTAAATTGTAATTTACCAATCGTTGCCACAAATCGTATAGAAATGATTTTTGAAAATTGTCGTTGGCTTTACTTAAATGCGAAAAAATTACATCCAGATTTGTGTTGTAAACCGTTGTGAAATCTTCGGTTTCGGGAACAAAACCAACCAGATACCCCAAGGAGCGTTCCATTAAAAAATTAGAACTTTGCAATGTGGGATTTGTATAATCTATAGTGTCAAAATAATGTTCTTGTAGTTTGGTAATGTAAGTTGCCGCGTCGATATATTCATTGGGAATATACGGTTTATTTGCTCTTACAAACTCGTAAGCCAAGCTGTTTTTTGCTTGCTCTTCGTAGGCGTTTTGAGTTTCTCTTTGGCTGTTAAATAGTGATAGCAACGCTTTTTTATCTGTATCGCCGTGGGTATAAAATTCTCCTATTTTTTGACCAATTTGAGACATTTTATTCATGTATTCACCCAAAATATCATTTGCTTGAGAATGAATGATAATTCCTTTTTTAGCGTCTAAGGTGAATGTAATGTCTTCATTACCATTAAATAACACGTCAAAATTAAATTCTTCTTGCGGTAGGTCATACGTGATTTTATAAATCCCTTTGGTTTGTGTGCTATCTAGTGTAAAAGTAATTTTACCATTGTCTATTTTTCCTTGCGAAACATAATTGGGTCTTGTTGGAGACATTTTGTACAAGATTGCCCATTTGTATTTTTCGGCTGGAGTAAAGGTTCCGGTAATGGTATGTTGGGCTTGTGCCAATGTAGTAAACGCCAATAAGGTAAAAAGTATTTTTTTTAACATTGTTTTGTTTTTTGTATTATACGGCAAAAAGTAAGCCATTATTCTGTTTAAAACCTCCAACGTTTTTTTAACGCCGGTTATCTCTTCAAAAGTAATAATTAATCGCAAACCGTTACGGGTTTGTTTTTATTTTTATCTTTCCGGTGTTTTTTTTGTAATAAAACCGTGAAAAACCTAATAATACACTTCTTTTTAATCCTCTTTTCTGCTTCTGTATTCTCCCAAAGCAAAAGCGAGATGGCTGTTTATAATATAGGTTTAGGTAGTGTTTTATATTAAGAATAGGAATGGGTATAAGCTATTTATCGTCTAACATCTTTCTTAAAAATTGAATTTCATTCTTTAATTCTTCTATTCTACTTTCATAAAGCCTTTTTAATTCTTCAGGAAAATTATTGTAAAAATTTTTAAACTTTCCTGATTGAGTACAATTATTAAATATTAAACTATCATCAAAGGAGACCAGATCTATTGGGTCAATTTCTAAAACTTGAGCAATCTCGGAAATTCTTTTCCAGTCTAATTTAATTTCTTCCCTCTCAAGTTTACTATATGCACGTTGAGATATGTTTAGTTTATGTGCCATATAATCTTGAGAAAAGCCCTTTAATTCTCTTATTTTTCTAATTTTAGTACCGATAGATTTTTTCCATAATGAAGAATTTAGAGCTAAATTGTGCTGATTTAGAACTTTTTTTGTTTAATACAAACAAAAATTATGTTAATATTTGTTAAAATCTTTAAAATACTTTAATTATGAAAAATTTATTTTTAATTTCATTAATCCCCTTGTTATTGGGTGCTTGATATAAAGACAATACAACTATTAAAACAGAAATGGAACAAAATGTAGCGAAGATAATAGAAAAAAACATTAATGATGATGAGGTAAACATTGGTAGATCTGTTAGCTTTGGTCAAGGAATCGAAGAATACACTATTATTGAATTTTTTAGTAAAAACAATAGTGGTTTTATTGTTATGGACAATAATTTTAATGTTTTGTATAAGGTAATTAAAAGTGAAAATACCTTAACAATAAATAATTATGTTGAAGCTACAACAGATATTTTAAAAACAGATAATAATATTTCGTTTGATGTTTTTAAATGGGTAAACGAAATCAGAGAAAACCCTATAGAAACAAACAATAGAAAATTTTGGGGATGGAGTTGTGGAGACTCTTGGACATTACCAAATGGACAATGTTATGCAAATTGTTGTTATTATGTATTTTGGGGTCAGGTATATTGTAATGTATATGGATGTGGCGGATTACCTGGAAGTCAACAAACATAGTACTTTATTGTTTTGTAAATAAAATATTATAAAAATTTTGTTTAAACTTGTTATTAATTATAACCTCTTACTATTTGTCATTCTTTCACAAAGTATTTTATCGCAAACTATAAAGGTTTGCGATAAAATTTCAAAAAAGCCTTTACCTTTTTCGGCTATTTTGATGAAAGAATCGGGATTATATTCTGATGAAAAAGGCAATTTTAGTTTAAATTCAATAAAATCCGATACTATTACCGTGAAGTTTTTTGGATATAATGATTTGGTAATAGAAAAAAACAAAATAAAAGATACTTTATTTTTAACGCCTAAGATTGAACAATTAAATGAAATTGTTATAAAAGCTTCTAAAGCAAATAAAATTTTTGTTGATTTTTCTAAATCAGCTAAATCATTTGGAAGTATCCCTCTTTTTGAAGGAAACGAAATCATTACAAAAATCAATCTTTCTCTAAAAGATTCTATTTTACTAAAGGAGATAATCATACCCTTACAAAAATTAGAAAAGTTTGAAGGTATGGGAGCTACTAATGCTTTTGTAAGATTGAATATTTATTCTGTAAATAAAAAAAACAACCTTATAAAAATGTTTTCTTCAGATCCAAAAAAGATAAACATTAAAACTAATAAAATTGTTGTTTGGGATTTAACAAAAAAAGAAATTAACCTACTCGGTGATAGGTTTGCCTTTGGTTTAGAATGCATTAAAATTAATTCTGAAGTTAAAGAATCTAATTTTTTAAGAGTGTCATTGACTAAAAAGAGTTATAAAAACATCACTGTTTTTACATTTTTAGCTTATCCGCTAAAAACAGAAAAAGAATATATTCCTATGGATAAATTCTTCGAAATGATAATAAAATCTTTTAATAAAAAACCTCCTCGCCGTAATT
Source organism: Flavobacteriaceae bacterium (assembly GCA_027081505.1). Classification (GTDB taxonomy): domain Bacteria; phylum Bacteroidota; class Bacteroidia; order Flavobacteriales; family Flavobacteriaceae; genus Marifrigoribacter. The sequence continues at coordinate 5,619 of JALWKK010000052.1, read as the reverse complement.
TGGCATTTGGTTTAAAATATAGCATTGTCAAAAACAAAATTTATAAGTAATATTTTTCAAAACCTCCAACGCTTTTTTAACGCCGGTTATCGCTTCAAAAGTAATAATTAATCGCAAACCGTTACGGGTTTGTTTTTATTTTTATCTTTCCGGTGTTTTTTAGTAATAAAACCGTGAAAAACCTAATAATACACTTCTTTTTAATCCTCTTTACTGCTTCTGTATTCTCCCAAACCAAGAGCGAAATGGCTGTTTATAATATAGGTTTAGGTAGTGTTTTTGGAGGTATTGGAGCCTTAATTAATAAAAAACCGAGCGAAAAAACAGGTGCGGTTTTAATAAAAGGCATCTGGCAGGGAGCAATGGGCGGATATTTGATTTATGAAAGTAAAAATTTATTAAGTAACGTTTCTAAAAAAGAAAAATGGAGTTATGCTTGGGGTGCAAAATTTGTTAATGCGGCAGGTGTTTCAATTGTAGAAAATGCAGCTTCAAATCGCGATTTCTGGGAACAATGGAATTTGCATTTTGGGTTTAATAGAGTAGAGCTTTATACAAAAGAAAAAATAAAATTGAAATATAAACTTTTACCTTTATCTTTTGTATTTACTGTAATCACGGCAACCAAATCCGAGTTTAAATCATCATATTTTCTGAAGACGGGAGAAATTATTTTTTCTCATAAAGATTTGTTAACAAGTAATAATTGGCGGGGTTATACATTAGGAAATATTATTGTGATAGATGAAAATTCTATAAATGATTACTTTGTGTTAAACCATGAATTGTTTCATGTATTTCAGTATTATGACTATAATTTTATCAATTCTTATAAAGTGAAGTGGTTTAAAACTTTATCAAGTAAGAATCTAACTTTTGGCAAGTTAAATAGTTTTTTTTATTTCGATCTTCAATCCCCATTTATGTCAATAGTTAGAGGAACTTTCACAAATTATTCCAATGCAGATAATTTTTTTGAATATGAAGCACAATTCTATACAACCAACAATTAATTTTTTATCATTATTTGCCGTAATTTGTCCAACGCTTTTTTAACGCCGGTTATCCCTTCAAAAGTAATAATTAATTGCAAACCGTTGCGGGTTTGTTTTTATTTTTATCTTTCCGGTGTTTTTTTGTAATAAAACCGTGAAAAACCTAATAATACACTTCTTTTTAATCCCCTTTTCTGCTTCTGTGTTCTCCCAAAGCAAAAGCGAGATGGCTGTTTATAATATAGGTTTAGGTAGTGTTTTTGGGGGTATTGGAGCCGTTATTAATAAAAAACCCGGCGAAAAAACAGGTACGGTTTTAATAAAAGGCATCTGGCAGGGAGCAATGGGCGGATATTTGATTTATGAAAGTAAAAATTTAGCAAGAAAGATTTCTTTAAAAGAAAACTGGAGTTATAGTTGGGGGGCAAAATTTGTAAATGCAGCAGGCGTTTCAATTGTAGAAAATGCGGCTTTAAATCGCGATTTCTGGGAACAGTGGAACCTGCATTTTGGTTTTAACAGAATAGAGTTTCATACAAAAGAAAAGTTAAAAGTTAAATATAAAATTCTGCCGGTTTCTTTAATATTAACTGTTTCTACCGCATTAAAGTCAAAATTTGAAATCAATAAAACTTTACAGAGAGGTGTGTTGCTTTTTTCTGACGTAAATTTAAGTGAAAATAAACAGGTTTCCGGTATTACCTACGGCAATATAGTTTTATTAGATAATAATTTCCTAAATGATTATGAAGTTTTTAATCATGAGATGATTCATGTGTTACAATATTATGACTATAATTTTATAAACACATATTATAAAAACCCACTAGATGTTTGGTCCAAAAAATCTAAAGATTTTAATAAAATTAATAATCTGTTTTATTGGGACTTTCATTCTATAGTACTTAGAAGTCTTTATTTAATAGAAGGAAAAAACAATTCATGTTACTATGACAATTTTTTTGAAAATGAGGCAAGGTTTTACACCACTAGACCCTTTAACTGCAACAATTAAGCCATTATTCTTTTTAAAACCTCCAACGCTTTTTTAACGCCGGTTATCTCTTCAAAAGTAATAATTAATCGCAAACCGTTGCGGGTTTGTTTTTCTTTTATGGTAACTTCTTTTGGGTGTTGTTGTGCAAATTGTAAAACGTTTGTAAATGCTTCGGTTTTATAAAATTCGCTTTCTTGGTTGGCTATAAAATAGCCCACGAGTTTGTTTTGTTTCATTAGTACGCGTTCCAGACCTATTGTAATGGCAGCCCATTTTATACGTACACTGTTTAATAAATCTTTAGCTTGGACAGGAAGTTCACCAAACCGATCGATGAGCTCTTTTTCAAACTGTTGTAACTCTTCTTCGGTCTGTAAAGTACTTAATTTATTGTAAAGGTTTAATCTTTCGGTAATATTGTTAATGTAATCGTCGGGGAAGAGCAATTCAAAATCGGTATCAATAACGGTTTCTTTTATAAAACGTTTGTCATTTTCTTGGTTTACATAGAGTTCTTTAAACTCGTTTTCTTTAAGTTCTTCAATGGCTTCTTGCAGAATTTTTTGGTAGGTTTCAAAACCAATTTCGTTAATAAACCCGCTTTGTTCGCCACCCAGCAAATCTCCGGCTCCGCGTATTTCCAAGTCTTTCATCGCAATGTTAAAACCGCTACCCAACTCATTGTGTTGTTGTAGTGCGGTAATACGTTTTTGGGCATCGCCAGTCATTGCCGAAAATGGCGGTGTGATAAAATAACAAAAGGCTTTTTTATTGCTTCGTCCTACACGCCCTCGCATTTGGTGTAGGTCTGCCAACCCAAAATTATTGGCATTGTTTATAAAAATAGTATTGGCATTAGGTACATCTAATCCGCTTTCGATAATGGTAGTAGAAACCAACACATCAAACTCTCCGGACATAAATGCCAGCATTAATCTCTCCAGTTTTTTACCGTCCATTTGTCCGTGACCTATCCCGATTTTGGCATCGGGAAGGAGTCGATGTAACATTCCGGCTACTTCTTTTATGTTTTCTATTCGGTTGTGTACAAAAAATACTTGTCCGCCTCGTGAAATTTCGTATCGTATGGCATCTCTAATTAGTTCTTCGGAAAACCGAATAACTTGTGTTTCTATGGGATAACGATTGGGTGGTGGTGTGGTGATAATCGATAAATCCCGAGCCGCCATTAAGCTAAACTGAAGCGTACGTGGAATGGGTGTAGCGGTTAGGGTAAGCGTGTCCACATTCTCTTTAATGGTCTTGAGTTTGTCTTTTACCGAAACACCAAATTTTTGTTCTTCGTCGATAATTAATAAGCCTAAATCTTTAAAAACAACACTTTTGCTTACCAGTTGGTGTGTGCCAATTACAATATCCAGCGTTCCGTCTTTTAGCTCTTCCAGTACTTTTTTTCGTTCTTTTGTAGTTCTAAAACGATTTAGGTAATCTACCGTTACCGGCATCTCTTTGAGTCGTTCGGTAAACGTTTTAAAATGTTGAAAAGCCAAAATGGTTGTAGGTACCAATACGGCAACTTGTTTGCCGTTATCAACTGCTTTAAAAGCCGCTCGAATGGCAACTTCGGTTTTACCAAATCCCACATCGCCACACACAAGCCTATCCATAGGTCTGGGGCTTTCCATATCTTTTTTTACATCGGCAGTAGCGGAGGTTTGGTCCGGTGTATCTTCAAACATAAAGGAAGACTCGAGTTCGTGCTGTAAATACGAATCGGGCGCAAATTCAAATCCTTTTTGGCTTCGGCGTTTGGCATAGAGTTTTATAAGGTCAAAAGCAATTTGTTTAACCCGTTTTTTTGTTTTTTGTTTTAGTTTTTTCCACGCCCCGCTTCCCAGTTTGTAAAGTTTGGGTACGGCACCGTCTTTTCCGTTGTATTTGGTAATTTTATGTAATGAATGAATACTCAAATACAAAATATCACGCTCACCATAAATAAGTTTTACGGCTTCTTGTTGCTTTCCGTTTACATCTATTTTTTGTAGCCCGCCAAATTTTCCAATCCCGTGATCGATGTGCGTAACGTAGTCGCCTATTTCCAGATTGGTGAGTTCTTTTAAAGTAAGTGCTTGCTTTTTGGCATAACTGTTTTTGATATGAAACTTGTGATAACGTTCAAAAATCTGATGGTCGGTATAGCAAGTTATTTTTAAATCGTGGTCTATAAATCCTTGATATAACGGAAAAACCAGTATTTCAACTTGTTTAATCTCTTGCTCAACATCTTCAAAAATATCGGTAAATCGTTTTGCTTGTTGCTCGTTACTACAAAAAATATAGTTGGTATATCCTTTTTGAGATTGAGTGTTTAAATTGTTTATTAATAAATTAAATTGTTTGTTAAAAGAAGGGTGTGGTGTGGTATGAAAAGTTATTGCGTTTTCATTTTTTGAATGGGTTTCAATAAAAACACGGGTAAAGTTAGCTATTTCTGAATGTAGCAAGCCGGAAGTACAAAATATTTCTTCGGGTTTATTGAAGGATACTTCGGAAGCGATATTTTGAAACGTTTCTTGAGCTTTTTTGAAAAGTTTATCGAGTGTTGCCGTAAAATTATCGTTATCTTTTACAAAAATGACGGTTTTTTTTGCAATGTATTTTAAAAAACTCTCGCGTGTTTCCTCCATCATTTTGTTTTCCATATTCGGAATTACGGAAACTTTTTTTACCGGTTCGACCGAAAGCTGCGTTTCTATATCAAAGGTGCGAATGCTTTCTACTTCCTCATCAAAAAACTCGATACGATACGGATGGTCATTGCTAAAAGAAAACACGTCTAGAATGCCTCCACGTACTGAAAATTCGCCGGGTTCGGTAACAAAATCTACTCGATTAAAATGATATTCAAACAATACTTCGTTTACAAAATCGATAGATAAATTATCGCCTACTGCAATTTTAAGGGTATTTTTTTCAAGTTGTTTTCGGGTAACTACTTTTTCAAAAAGAGCTTCGGGATAACTTATAATTACTGCCGGTTTTTTTCGAGAGTTTATTCGGTTAAGCACTTCGGCACGAAGCAAAACGTTGGCGTTGTTTGTTTCTTCTATTTGGTAGGGGCGGCGGTAGCTACTGGGATAAAAAAGCACATTTTTATCGCCCAACAATTGTTCTAAATCGTTTAGGTAGTAAGCGGCTTCTTCTTTGTTATTCAACAAAACCAGAAACGGTTTGTCGATTTGTTGAAATAGTTGTGAAATCACTAACGATAATGACGACCCTACTAAGCCCGAAAGGGTAGATTTTGTTTGTAATCGGGCAATGGTTTCTTGCAGTTTTCGCAGTTGCGAAGACTTTTTATATAGTGTAGAAACCACGGTTTTGCTCATTGTCGGCAAAGATACTATTTGATTTAGGAATTAAAAAAATTAAACTTTATCTTTGCTGAAAATTAACATACAATTATGTCTATTATAAATTTATTTCAAAGTGGTGAGCATTCTAGAAATTTAGGTCATTTTGCAGCCTTGGCAAATATTGCTTTAAGTGATGGTAATATTGATTCTAAAGAAAATAAATTACTCAAGAGGTTTGCTCGAAAATTAGACATTACCGACTATGAGTATGAAGAAGTAATGAAAGATCCTGCTCGGTTTCCTATAAGTC
>JALWKK010000051.1 GCA_027081505.1 Flavobacteriaceae bacterium | reverse complement strand
TTTTCAACACCCAATTCATCAAGCATTTCCTGATAACTTTCTTTAAACAAAAATTCTGCTTTTTGACCTTTTTGTTTTGGTAAATAAGCAAATTTTGGTTCTTTGTTTGGCTTAAATTTTCCATCGGAATTTTTCCCTTTTGTTATTTTATCATTAGGTAAATAAATTTCCAATTTGTAATGTTCCGGCAAGGCATTTAATAGATTGAGAACTAAATGTAATCTGTCCCTTCTCAGTTTGAAACGTTCTATTTGTCGTCTTGTACCTCTATATTCTGTTCTTTGTGCAGCTGTACTTTTTATTTTCCCACTACTTTCGAAATCTTTAATTTCTCCAGCATCCATAGGGATTATACGTGAGCCTAATCCTAAAATTTTAACTGTTTTTGTTTTGTGGTTAATTTCCACCAAAGCCCAACCGATACTGTTGGTCCCCAAATCTAATCCTAATACTCTTTTCATAATTTTATTTTTTAAAGTTAGTTTTTGTTATATATCCTTGCCGGTAAACATCAAGGGCGTTATTTGCTCTGTCTTGTAATAAAGTTGTAATTTCCAAATGTGTCGCGGGTACCATAAGTTTTGCAAATACTTTTATGGCAATTGAGTTTGCCATATAGATATTTTTATCCAAATTGTTTAGTTCGGAAATGATGGCTGTTAGTGTTACTCCTTGGTCTAATAAATTGGATATTACAATATTTTCATAGGCTGCCAAGTATCCTATTTGTTTATCGTTTACAAGAACTTTTACGGCAAAACGGTCGTAAATATTCTCATAATCACGTTGTAATTGCACTTGTTGATTTATTGTTAAGCTTAATCTTGATATTGTTTTTTTATAAAAATTTTCGCCTTTTACGTAATTATCGTATATAGGAATTTGTTTTAAATCATAGGCTACATTAAAATCCGGCTTAATCATACTCCCAAACAAAAATGTACCACTACCTTTTCCTACCAGTTTTAAAAAATCGTTTCGCTTCATAATATATTTTAAAGTCTAAAGGTAATAATCCTTTTTGTGTTTGCATTACGGTTTTCCGTATTTGCAGTAATATATTTTTTTTGTATATTTACACCACAAAATTGAAATCAATTCACAATAAGGATTATTCCGTTGTGAAAACATTTACTACGGTCCGCCTCAGGCGGATCGTTTTTATTTTTCGGCAATAAATCTTCCACAAATAAAATCCCCATCAATATAATTGCCCTAAAAACAATTACACTGTGGGGAGTCTTAGCTAAGATATAAAAATTTTTAAAAAGTATAAAGAAGTTAACCTTTTAAACTTTTTCTTACAAAAACTACAACGTAAACACATTGTTATTTACAAAAAAGAGCGCATTTACAAAAAATAGTTTTCCGTTTTCCCAGAAAGAGCGAAACAATACATTGTCTACCAGATAAATAATACTTCCTTTTCCCAATCGTTCTTCGCCAAAAACCAGCGAATTTTTTAATCCTTCTTTGGCATCTTTTCCTGAAAAACCGGATACACTTACCGCATTTCCTTTTATATAACCAACATTGTAACCTTTCTGTAAAAAACTGTAGGAAGTATTTCCCAGTTTAAGACTGTAATAGGTTTTGTCATAACCAAAAGCCAACGGGTGAGTGTTGTCTATACTTATCTTGTAGATGCTTCCTGTAATAAAATCTTTTATGCTGCTGCGTTCTCGCTGGTCATACGGAATGAGTAAATCGTTGTTGTTGTCTTGATTGTCTGTGCCTTGGCTGTAGTCATCTTTTTTTTGTGATGTTTCTTCTTTATTGCTATTTGTTGTTAATGACAATTCTTCCACATTTTTAAAATACCGTATAGCACTGCCTATGGCAATGATTTTTCCACCTTTTTGCACCCAACTTTTTACTTTTTTAAATGTATAATTGTCTAATAATTCTTTGTAACCTCCTTCAGGAAGGACAACCACATCGTAGTTATTGAGATTAATGCCCGAAAAATAATCGGTATCAATAGAAGTGACCGGGTATTTGAGTTGGTTTTCAAAGAAATGCCAAATTGCACCGTAGCTTAAAGATGAAACTCCTTTGCCTTTTAGCACGGCAATACGTTGCTTGTTAACCAATTTAATATCAGGCGAGCCAAAATCGGTTCGGTTATCGCTAAATCCGGTAGGAGAGGCGTATAAATTTCTTTGATGTGAATTGGCAATTTTTGTGATGGTTTGGTCAAAATCCGGATTGGTTTTGTTGTCGCTTTGCGTAATTACCAAGCTTCCTTTTTCAAAATGTTTTCCGTTGAATCGAAGGTCTTTTTCTGTAAATCGAACTCTAATATTGTTTTGTAACAAATCTGAAAGGAATGCTGCATCCTGCAAACTATTCCATTTGGCAATATAACCTGCTACGTCTTGCTGAATCGTATTGGGGCTGAATGAAAACGGATTAGCATCCATAGCCGGCACCAACGAAGTTGAAGCTATCGTTTCCAATCCATACGCATACGGAATACTCCAGGAAGTAATGTCGTAAGTAAGCGGGTCGGACAACTTGGCGTTGGGTTCAAACATTACCTTTACCATTTTTCCTTTAGGCTGATTGGTGCTTACTACAAGTGCATTTGTAACATTTACTGTGCTGTTATTTTGAGTAAGAAAATTATATCCGCTTACTTTTTTGTTGGAAAGAAATCCATATTTAATTTGGTGTCTGTCTAAGAGTTTGGTAAGTGCTTTAATTTTATCGGTATTTCCTTCTAAGATGTAACTTTTATACTTAAAGTTGTGATTATGAAAGAATGTATTAAACTCTTTATTAATTCTTTTCGCATTTTTATGTCCCATTTCTACTGTCGAAAGTCCTGCAGTAGTATGATGAGCCACGCGATCTTTAAGTGTAAGCACATAACCTTCATCGGTCTTAATTCCCAATCCGGAGCGTCCGTGTCCTGCTTGTTCGTAAGTCATTCCTATAGCACCCATAAAAGTAGGGTAGGTGTCTCCATAACTGGGATACAGTAAGTCAAACCGCTCTCTTGTAAAGTAAAGCCATCCGTTTTTATCAAAATATTTGGCATTATTTTTACCTATTTGGGTTTGAAATTCACGCTGCCAAGGCGTAATAATTTCGTGAAACGGTTCGGCTGCAGGAGCAAAGTAATACGGCTCGTTTATGCCTTGTTCATGAAAATCTACATGAATATGGGGCATCCATTGATTGTAGATTACAATGCGTTGTTGACTTTCTACTTGTGTTGCCCAAAGCCAATCGCGATTTAAGTCAAAAAGATAGTGATTGGGTCTTCCACCGGGCCAAGGTTCGTGATGTTCGGTCGCATCTTGATTGATGTTATAAGGAGTTGCTTTTACTTGATTGTACCAATTTACGTAACGATCTCTTCCGTCCGGATTTACACAAGGATCAATAATTACAACGGTGTTTTGCAACCATTCTTTTTTTTCGGTAATGAGTTTGTAAAGTGTGTTCATAGCAGCTTCGGTGCTGGAAGCTTCGTTGCCATGAACGTTATAACTTAACCAAACAATAGCCGTTTCAGGCTGCGCATTTCCGGGTAGTATTCCGGCGTTTTTAAGATTGTTCTTCCTTATTGTCTCCAGATTATTTATGTTTTCTTCCGAAGAAATAACAGCATAGGTTAGTAAGCGTCGCTCGTTGGTTTTTCCGTAGGTTTTATATTGAACCATCGCACTGTTTTGAGCAACGTATTCAAAATAATTTATTACATCTGCCACTCGAGTAAACTGTGTTCCTAGTTCGTATCCTAAAAATTGAGATGGTGATTGTATTTGTGCATTTATAAAAAAATAAATTGTAAGAAAAAATAAAGAGAAGTAACGTTTCATCTATAAATAGGGATTAATTTTTCGGGTGTTAAAACTACAAAAACTTTTCCGATTGACGATTGTTTCAATCGAAAAAACATACATATAAATATCCTTTATTTTCATATCATAAAAATCCATTTTAGCAAGATGCCTAATACATAATAATTGCCTACTTTTGCATATGTATTTTTAAAAAGAATATTTAATTTAAAAAAAATGGAAATGTCAGATACTCCAGAACGAATAAAATGTCTTATCATAGGTTCCGGTCCTGCCGGATATACTGCAGCTATTTATGCTGCCAGAGCCGATTTAAAGCCTGTTATGTACACCGGTATGCAGCCCGGAGGACAGTTAACAACTACCACCGAAGTTGATAATTTTCCGGGTTATCCGGATGGTGTTGACGGAAATAAATTAATGGCAGATTTGCAGAAACAAGCCGAGCGTTTTGGTACGCAAGTACGTTTTGGAATGGTAACTGCCGTAGATTTTAGTAAGGAAAAAGGCGGTATTCATAAAGTTACTGTAGATGGAAGCACCCAAATCGAAGCCGATACGGTTATCATTGCTACCGGTGCTTCTGCAAAATACTTAGGCATTCCCAGTGAGCAACGACTTATAGGAGGAGGAGTTTCGGCTTGTGCTACTTGCGACGGTTTTTTTTATAAAGGACAAGATGTAGTTGTTGTTGGTGCAGGCGATACAGCTGCCGAAGAAGCAACTTACCTCGCCAATATATGTAAAAATGTAACTATGTTAGTACGTAAAGATTATATGCGGGCTTCCAAAGCAATGCAAGCCAGAGTAAATCGTACTCCAAATATAAAAGTAATGTTTAACACAGAAATTGACGAAATACTCGGCGAGAAAGTTGTTGAAGGAGTTCGGGTTAAAAACAACCTTACAAATGAAACGGAAGTGTTAGATGTTACCGGAGTTTTTATTGCCATTGGTCATAAGCCCAACACCGATTTATTTAAAGATGTTCTGGATATGGACGAAACCGGTTATTTAATAACCAAAGGAAAATCTACCAAAACAAATCTTCCCGGTGTTTTTGCCTGTGGAGACGTTCAAGATAAGGAATATCGTCAAGCTGTTACTGCTGCAGGGACAGGCTGTATGGCAGCACTGGACAGCGAACGTTATTTGGGGTCACTGATGTAAAATAATTTTTTCTGTACGGCTTAGGCAACTAAGCCGTACAGAAAATTCACTAAAATCTAGTCATAAAGTAAATACTTCTCTCGCATACTTTTATATTTTTTTAGATCTTTTAACCAAGTTTTTCTAATTTCCCGATAGGTATATCCTTTTTCTATCTGTTCTTGAAGCTTTTTGGTTCCGGCAAGTTTCTTAAAAAACGGTGTAAAAAAACGTTCTTTATCCGGACTGTTGTTATAAGCCGAAATTAACCATTCCAAGTTTAATTTTTCAAGACGTTTTTCGTTTCTTAAATCTTTTCCGTAGCAAATTTTTCCTTCATTTTTAGGGTATTTAACACCATCATTGGGTTGTGGGGTAAACGTAAAATCAAAATATTTTTTAGGTAAAAAAGGAGCGCCAAACACCTGAAACTGCATATTGGTACCTCGACCTACACTTACGGGAGTTCCTTCAAAAAAACACAAGCTGGGATAAAGGTTAATTGCGGTATCATTTGGTAGATTTGGTGATGGCTTTACCGGTAACGAATAAGGCGTGCTGTGCGTATAATTTAATATGGGTATTACGGTTAAGTCGCATTGCATCTTGTCTTTTAACCAACCTTCACCGTTTATCATTCGGGCATACTCGCCAATTGTCATTCCGTGAACCACCGGAACAGGATGCATACCTACAAAACTTGAAAACTCTTTTTCCAATATTGGACCATCAATATAATGACCGTTTGGGTTGGGTCTATCTAATACGATTAAAGGAATGTTATTCTCTGCACAAGCTTCCATAACATAATGAAGTGTCGAAATGTAGGTATAAAATCGTGCGCCTACATCTTGAATGTCAAAAACCATTACTTCAATGTTTTCTAACTGTTTGGCGGTGGGTTTTTTACTTTTCCCGTAAAGCGAAACAATAGGCAATCCGGTTTTGGTATCGATTCCGCTTTTTACTAATTCTCCGGCAACTGCTTTACCTCTAAAACCGTGTTCGGGAGCAAAAACCGCCCGAATAGTTAAATTTTTTTTAAAAAGAAAATCTACTAAATGCCTGGTTTTAAACATAAATACCTCTTTTCCGTTTTCTACTTTTACGGTATTCGTTTTTAAAATAGATGTTTGGTTGGCAACCACACCGATGGTTTTATTTCTTAACAAAGGCAAATAAGCTCTTATTTGTTCTGCACCTGTAATAATTTGCGAAGCAGGAACTCTATGAGTTGTTATAAGTTGTGAAGAGTCTTCTTTTTGTTTTTCTTTTTTTTCTTGACACGAAAAACTAATGCCAAAGAGTAGTACTACAATCAATAAAAGTGTATTTTTGAAACCGAATAGCGTTACCATAATGAATTTTGAGTTTTTTATCGCCAAGCGAATTATTTCTTCTAAAGAGTATAAAAGTAGTATTTCGGCACCAATAATAAAAATTGCAATCACGGCAATTGCTTTGGGTTTGATTATGATGTTGATTACTGTGGCAACCGGCGTGGGACTTCAAAAAAAGATTAAAGAAAAAGTTTCGGCTTTTAACGGTGATATAATTATCACAAATTTTGACACAAATGCCTCTGATGATTCTCAAATTCCGGTTTCAATAAAGCAAGATTTTTATCCTGAATTTAAAACAGTAGAAGGTGTAAAACACATTCAAGCGATAGCTAAAAAAGCAGGTATTATTCGTACTTCAGAAACTTTTGAAGGAGTTGTGGTAAAAGGAGTAGGAGCAGATTATAACTGGCAATATTTTAAAGAATATTTAGTCGAAGGAAGAATCCCCGATTTTTCAAACAACCTCAATGATGAGATATTAATTTCTAAATACTTGGTTAATAGACTTCATTTAAAACTCGGTGATAAAGCGGTTACTTTTTTTTTAAATAAAAGCAGTAAAAAAGAACCTAAAAGCAGAGGATTTACTATTGTAGGGATTTATGACAGCGGATTTGAACAATTTGATAAGCAATTTTTATTTTCAGACATTAGGCACATTCAACGATTAAACAAATGGAAAAAAGATGAAGTTGGCGCTTTTGAAGTTTTTGTAGATGATTTTGATACCATTCAAGAAGTAGGAAATGCCATCTATGAAGAAACCGGAAGTTTTTTGGATGTAATTACAATAAAAGATAAATATTATTCAATTTTTGAATGGATTGAAATGTTTGATTTTAACATTGCTCTTATTGTAGGAATAATGATTTTGGTTGCCGGTATTAATATGATTACGGCTTTGCTTGTATTAATTTTAGAACGTACCAAAATGATAGGAATTCTTAAAGCACTCGGTAGTGCCAACCGGAGAATTAGACGAATATTTTTGTATAATGCGACGTATTTAATTGCAATAGGATTATTTTGGGGAAACATTATAGGCATAGGCTTGTTGCTTATTCAAAAATATTTTCATCCCATTAAGTTAAATGCACAAACCTATTATGTTACAAAAGCACCTGTCTATATAGATTTTGGATATATTCTTTTTTTAAACTTGGGTACATTGGTTCTGTGTTTGGTTATGCTTTTGCTCCCTAGTTTTATTATTTCAAAAATATCACCTGTAAAAGCTATTAAGTTTGAATAAAATAAGATGAAATAAAAAATTTTGGTTTTAAAATTCGGGTGTGATACGTTCTTCTCTATTAATAAAATCTTCAATAGTACCCATTACAAAACTTTCTTTAATAATTTCGTCCTCACCGTTTACTAAAATTAAATTATTGATTTGCAACTGGATATTACTTGAAAGTAAATAGGCATGCTCTCTATACAAATCTACAGCGTTAGTATTTGTAACTTCCGGGTTAAGATAATTTGTTTCACCATTAGTAATATCGTTTGTTGGGTCTAAATCTCCGTTCGCATCTTCGTAGCGTGTTAGAATACCATCATTATCATCGTCTGCGTCTAAATAATCCGGAATTCCGTCTTGATCGCTATCTAAAGGTTCGGTTGTGTTTCCGGCAAGATAATCGGCTCCCAACTCAATTTGGGTTGGTACGTTATCGCCATCGTCATCAAAATCGTAATAATCGGGTAATCCGTCTTGATCGGTATCTACTTGGTTATCGGCACTTTCTTCAATCCCGTCTTGATCATCTCGTGTTGCTGTAACAGTAAATTGTGCGACACCTTGATTGCCAACAAATTCTGTAGTAACATTGGGAGTCGTAGGAGGAACAGTAGCACAAAAATAATTTACCGGTAACTCACCATCGTATTTTCGATAATGTACCACGTTCAAATTTTCGTTTAGCGCATATTCTGTGGTATTTGTCTGTTCAAAAATAGTAGCTTGTAGGTCTATGCTTACCGAAATACTTTCAAATGAATTAGAATTAGTTTTATAAAAAACATAACCTTGTCCGGTCTCACAACTCCGAAGGCTTTCATTACTAAAATCAAACGAAGTTACTACAAAATCACCATCATCGCACGAAGTAAGCACCAACGTTATTAGAATTAAAACAGTTACAATTTTGTTCATTTTTCACTATTAATTAATTACTTTACAAAGTAACATAAAACTTAGTAACGAAACTAAAAATTAATGTATTTTTGAAAAATATAAATTGTTTTTATGAAATCGGTTTATTTCGATAATGCCGCAACAACACCACTTCGGGACGAAGTCGTTATTGCAATGCAAAAAACATTGAAAAATAGTTTCGGGAATCCTTCATCTACTCATAGTTTTGGTAGAGAAGCAAAATCTAAAGTAGAATTATCGCGCAAGACAATAGCCAAATTATTGGGCGTAACTTCTTCCGAAATTTTTTTTACTTCCGGCGGTACCGAAGCCGACAATTTAATACTTACTTCGGCAGTACGCGATTTGGGAGTTAAAACCATTATTACCAGTGCTATCGAACATCATGCCATTTTGCATACAGTAGCGTATTTGCAAAAACACTATGGTATAACGGTGCTTTTTGTTAATCTTCTGGAAAAAGGCGAAATTGATTTGGTTCATCTTGAAACGCTATTAAGACAGCAAAAAAATAAAACGTTGGTAAGTCTTATGCACGTAAATAACGAAATCGGCAATTTGCTTCCGTTAAAAAAAGTGGGCAATCTGTGCAAACAACATAATGTATTGTTTCATAGCGATACAGTACAGTCTGTCGGGCATTACGATATAAATTTTTCAGATATAAATATCGATTTTGCAGCCGTCTCGGCACATAAATTTCACGGACCAAAAGGGGTGGGGTTTGCCGTAATTAAAAAACCGCACGTGTTGCATTCTATAATTCATGGTGGCGAACAAGAAAAAGGACTTCGTGCCGGCACCGAAGCTGTGTATGCCATAGTGGGTCTTTCGGAGGCGCTATCCATTTCGCTTTCCAATTTACCTAGCGAAAAAAAATACATTCAAGAACTAAAATCGTACTTTATCAATGAGCTTCAAAAAGCCATTCCGGAAGTAAAATTTAATGGTTTTAGTAACAATCTTGATAAAAGCAGTTACGCTATCGTAAATGTATTGCTTCCGGTTTTGAAAGAAAAAGTAGCGATGCTTCCGTTTGAATTGGATTTAAAGGGAATAGCCTGCTCTAAAGGGAGTGCTTGCCAAAGTGGTAGTAACAAAGGCTCGCATGTGCTTGAAGCAATTCAATCTTCAGAAGAAAAAGCATACAGTTCGTTACGTTTTTCATTTTCTGTATTTAATACAAAAGAAGAAGTGGACTATGTGATTGAAGTGCTAAAACAATTTGTTTTTTCTAAAAATTAAAATACCTTGCAACGAGCATAAAACTATGGAATTTTCTTCAAAACTTTTGGAACAAGCAGTAAACCGGATGGCGCAATTTCCCGGCATAGGAAAACGTACTGCATTGCGATTAGTGCTACACTTATTGAAACAACCCGTTTCGCATACGCAAAAATTAGCCAACAGCTTGTTGCAAATGAGAGAGCAAATTAATTTTTGTAAAAATTGTCATAATATTTCCGATACAGAAGTTTGCGAAATTTGTGCCAATCCTTCCAGAAACAATACCATTATTTGCGTAGTTGAAGACATAAGAGATGTAATGGCAATTGAAGCAACCGGACAATTTTCAGGGCATTACCATGTGCTTGGCGGAAAGATCTCGCCTATGGATGGAATAGGTCCCGGAGAATTAACAATAAAACCCTTATTAGAGAAAGTAAAATCGGGTGTTGTTACCGAATTAATTTTTGCCTTAAGTTCCACAATGGAAGGCGATACCACCAACTTCTACATCTTTAAGCAAATTGAAAACCTACCTATTATTACCAGCACCATTGCCAGAGGAATCGCTGTTGGTGACGAGTTGGAATATGCAGACGAAATAACACTGGGGCGCAGTATTGTAAATCGAGTTCCGTTTGAGTCATCCTTAAAAAGCCAATAACATTTGAAACTTTCGGTTGTCATTCTAAACTATAATGTAGCGTATTTCTTGCAACAATGTTTGTATAGTGTTAGTCGTGCCATTGCCAATTTAGATGCCGAAATAATAGTAATCGATAACCATTCGGAAGATGAAAGTTGCCAAATGGTAAAAGAATTATTTCCTGAGGTACAACTTATTGAAAATAAAAAAAATGTTGGTTTTAGCACTGCCAATAACCAAGCCGTTGCTGTTGCAAAAGGAGAATATGTTTGCATTCTAAATCCCGACACGGCTGTAGCGGAAGATACTTTTATAAACACGCTTGCTTTTGCTGAAACTATTCCCAATCTCGGAGCTGTAGGTGTACATTTGTTTGATGGCACCGGAAAATTTTTACCCGAAAGCAAGCGCAACATCCCAACTCCTAAAATTTCATTACAAAAAATAGTAGGCAATGGTACTAGTTATTATGCAAACCAACTCGCTCCCGCCGAAACAGGAGAAGTACCGGTCTTAGTTGGGGCATTTATGTTATTAAAACGGAATGTTTACACAGAAGTAGGTGGTTTTGATGAAGATTATTTTATGTATGGCGAAGACATCGATTTTTCGTATAAAATTACACAAGCTGGTTATAAAAATTATTATCTGGGAAGCGTAAAAGTACTTCATTATAAAGGTGAAAGCACGCAAAAAGACGAAAAGTACCTAGACCGTTTTTATGGAGCGATGAAAATATTTTATGAAAAACATTTTCGACAAGGATTTTTACTTAAACAAGCTGTATCGTTAGGTGTTTTTCTGGCAAAAAAGAAAGCAAAAATCCAATTCTCTAAAAAAAATCAGCCGGTCGAAGAATGGGACCAAGTTTTACTTGTTAGCAACGACTCGTCTCTGGTTTACAGACTTTCTCATTTGTATAAAAAACCGCTTAAATTACTAACAGAAATCAATAAATTAGAGTATAAAAACACTTGCTTTCTATTAGATGCTAATTATTTATCGTACCATCAAATTTTTAAAATAATGACGAAAAACAATGCTCATTATAACTCGTTTCGGATTATCCCACCAAAATCCAATTTTCTTTTAGGCAGTGATTATAGTGACCGAAAAGGAGTAGTACATTTTTTTGATTAAAAAACTTTTAAAATCTTCAAAATTTATTTTAAATCAAAAACCATTGGCAATTAAAAAATCCCTAATTTTGCAACCTAAATTGAAAAACTTGTTTGTAACACGCTATGGCAAAATTTGAATTAAAACTTCCTAAAATGGGAGAAAGTGTAGCCGAAGCTACCATTACCAATTGGCTAAAAGAAGTAGGAGATACCATTGAGATGGACGAGGCGGTTCTTGAAATTGCAACCGATAAAGTAGATAGCGAAGTACCCAGCGAAGTAGAAGGCATTTTAGTTGAAAAACGCTTTGATGTTGACGATGTAGTACAAGTAGGGCAAACCCTTGCCATTATTGAAACTCAAGGTGATACAGCTGTGCCGCAACAATCCGGTGAAGAAACTCAACCTGTTGTAGAAATCGCCAATAAAATTGAAAAACAAGTTAATGAAGTTATAGAAACCGTAGCTCCTGTTACAAGTTCTTCCGGTAGATTTTATTCTCCTTTGGTAAAAAATATTGCCAAAACCGAAGGCGTAACCCAAACCGAATTAGATACCATTTCGGGTACAGGAAAAGACGGAAGAGTTACCAAAAACGACATCCTGCAATATCTTAAAAATAGAAACAACAAACCTCAATCCGTTGCCGGCGAAACAAAAAAAGAAACTCCTTCAACTGTTAAAAAAGAGGTTTCAAAAACACCTGTTTCAATAAATGGTGATGCAGAAATTATTGAAATGTCTCGAATGGGTAAACTCATTGCTCACCATATGGTACAAAGCGTACAAACTTCTGCACACGTGCAATCGTTTGTGGAATGTGATGTTACAAACATCTGGAATTGGCGAAAAAAGGTAAAAGAAGCCTATAAAAAACGAGAAGGCGAAAATCTTACATTTACTCCTATTTTTATGGAGGCAGTTGCAAAAGCTCTAAAAGATTACCCTATGATGAATATCTCCGTAGATGGCGATACCATTATTAAACATAAAAATATTAATCTGGGAATGGCAGCAGCTCTTCCCGATGGTAATTTAATTGTACCGGTAATTAAAAATGCCGACCAACTTAACTTGGTAGGAATGAGCAAAGCCGTAAACGATTTGGCTTCTCGAGCAAGAAACGGACAATTAAAACCAGACGAAATACAAGGCGGAACTTATACCGTAACAAATGTAGGAACGTTTGGAAGTGTTATGGGTACACCTATTATTAATCAGCCGCAAGTTGGAATTTTAGCACTTGGAGCCATTAGAAAAGTGCCTGCGGTTATTGAAACTCCCGATGGTGATTTTATAGGTATTCGTTATAAAATGTTTTTATCCCATTCGTATGATCACAGAGTCGTAAATGGTGCTTTGGGCGGTCAGTTTGTTAAAGCCGTTGCCGATTATCTCGAAGCCTGGGACGTAAATAGAGAAGTATAAATAAAGCTTCGTTTTTTTTCTGAAATAAAAAAAGTTGCCACAAAACAGCAATTGTTTTAACCAAATGATAAAAGCAAGAAACATCCATAAACACTACGGAAACTTACACGTTTTAAAAGGGGTTGACTTGCAAATTAAGGAAAGTGAAATTATCTCTATTGTGGGAGCTTCCGGTGCAGGAAAAACAACCTTGTTGCAAATACTGGGCACGTTAGATACCTTTGATGCTACTGAAGATACTTCCTTGCTGATAAATAACACAAACATTGCAAATCTTTCGGATAAAGAGCAAGCAAAATTTCGGAATGAAAATCTTGGTTTTATATTTCAGTTTCATCAACTTTTACCCGAATTTACAGCGCTTGAAAATGTATGTATTCCTGCATTTATAAAAGGTACTACCAAATCTATAGCAATACAAAAAGCTAAAGAACTCTTAGATTTTCTGGGAGTTTTACATCGGCAAACCCATAAACCCAATGAACTTTCGGGCGGTGAGCAACAACGAGTAGCTGTGGCTCGTGCGCTTATTAACAATCCCGCAATTATTTTAGCCGATGAACCTAGCGGGAATTTAGATAGTGAAAGTGCCGAAAATCTTCATAGCTTATTTTTTAAGTTGCGGGATGAATTTAAACAAACATTTGTGATTGTTACACACAACAATCAGTTGGCAGAAATGGCAGATAGAAAACTTGTAATGAAAGACGGAAAAATTGTTTCGTAACGTTGGTATGAATTTTTCTGAAACCGAATTAAAAGAATTTTTAGACCTAAAAGTACAACAATACAACCAGCCAAAATTTATTGAAACCGATCCAATTCAAATTCCGCATCGATTTTCGTTAAAAGAAGATATTGAAATAATGGGGTTTCTCACCGCAACAATCGCTTGGGGAAACAGGAAAAGCATCATAAATAGCGGTAACAAACTTTGCAAAATTACCGGAAATTCGCCTTACGATTTTGTAATGAATTACACACCTGGTCAAAAAAACAAATTAGATGGTTTTGTACATCGCACTTTTAATGCTACCGATTTGGATTTCTTTTTTCGTTCGTTGAAAAATTGTTATCAAAAACATAATGGTTTGCAATCAATTTTTTATAACAACCGGACCTCTACGTCGTTACAGCCGGCAATTAGTGAATTTAAAAAGGTGTTTTTTAGCATTCGGCATCCTTATCGAACTCAAAAGCACATTAGCAATCCTGAAAAAAAATCGGCTGCAAAACGAATAAATATGTTTTTGCGCTGGATGGTTCGCAATGACAGTGCAGGAGTAGATTTTGGATTATGGGAGACTATTTCTCCGGCAATTTTATCCTGTCCCTTGGATGTGCACAGCGGTAATGTAGCCAGAAAATTAGGCTTGCTTTCCCGAAAACAAAACGATGCAAAAGCCCTTCAAGAATTAGATGCATCCTTACGAAAATTAGACCCTGACGATCCCGTAAAATACGATTTTGCACTTTTTGGGTTGGGTGTTTTTGAAGGATTTTAAAAAGGGGAATTGCATATCTTACTTTGTTGCTATTAACAACCTACAAAACTTCACACACAATCTTCTTGTTGTTTGACATCTTTTAAATTCAACGTGTTTTCTAAAAAAGCACATAGTTGTTTAATTTCTGGCTTTCCTTTTGCTTTTCCTATTCTTCCGGCAAAATAAAGCAAAAACCACAAAACAACCATCATCACCATACCTGTTACTTGATAGGAATACGAATGCTTTAAACTCCAATTACTATAAGCCCATACCGCAAATCCAATAAACAGACCACCCACGATAAAATGAAAAAACATAAACATAGTCCAAACAGTTGGACCGGGACCAAACAAGCCTCTAATAACACTTTTTTGCTCGCCCTCTTCATCAATTTCAATATGGAGTTGAGGCGACCAAAAATGTTGTTTTTTTTTCGGAAATTGAATAATAACATGATTATCAATTCGCTTGATTACAAACTCATTTTGCTTCTTTTTTACTTCTTCAAAAGTTTTTAATGCTTCTTCGGCTTTAGCCGGAATTTCTAATTTGAATCTGGGGCGTAATAAAATTTCATTTTCAAAACTCATATCTTTATTTTAGTAGTGGAAATTGCGTTCAATATAAAATTTTTTCTTAAAAAAGGAAAGACTACCTTTGCAAACAATTTAAAAAGTTATGAGTATAGTAGCCATTGTAGGAAGACCCAATGTAGGAAAATCAACCTTGTTTAATCGCTTAATTCAGCGTAGAGAAGCCATTGTAGATGCTGTTAGCGGTGTTACCAGAGACCGTCATTACGGAAAAAGTGATTGGAACGGAAAAGAATTTTCGTTAATCGATACGGGTGGTTATGTAGTAGGAAGTGATGATGTTTTTGAAGCCGAAATCGATAAACAGGTAGAACTCGCTATAGACGAAGCAGATGCCGTTATTTTTATGGTCGAAGTAGAAACCGGTGTAACACCTATGGATGAAGAAGTTGCAAAGTTGCTTCGGAAATCTAAAAAACCGGTTTTTCTTGCTGTTAATAAGGTAGATAGCGCCAATCGAGTAAACGATGCAGTGGAGTTTTATTCGTTGGGATTTGAAAAATATTACACCTTGTCTAGTATTAACGGAAGCGGTACCGGCGATTTATTAGATGACTTGGTTAAAGTACTCCCCGAAAAAGAAGAACGAGAAGAAGATACCATACCCAGATTTGCCGTGGTAGGAAGACCCAATGCCGGAAAATCTTCATTTATCAATGCATTAATAGGAGAGGAGCGGTACATTGTTACCGATATTGCCGGAACAACAAGAGATAGCATCGATACACGGTACAACCGTTTCGGGTTTGAATTTAACTTGGTTGATACTGCCGGAATACGCCGAAAAAGTAAAGTAAAAGAAGACCTAGAGTTTTACTCGGTAATGCGAAGCATACGAGCTATTGAGCATTGTGATGTGGTGATTCTTTTATTTGATGCCACTCGAGGTTTTGACGGTCAAGTACAAAACATCTTTTGGTTGGCTCATAAAAACAATAAAGGAATCGTTATTCTGGTTAATAAATGGGACTTGGTAGAAAAAGACAACAAAACCGTCAAAGAATATGAAGCATTGATAAAAAAACAATGCGAACCCTTTACCGATGTACCTATTGTTTTTGTTTCGGTATTAACCAAACAACGTATTTTTAAGGCAATTGAAACCGCCGTTGATGTTTATAAAAACCGAAGTAAAAAGATAAAAACTTCTAAGCTAAATGATGTAATGCTTCCCATCATCGAATCGTTTCCTCCTCCAGCCTATAAAGGCAAATATGTGAAGATTAAATTCTGCACACAACTTCCCACACCTTATCCGAGCTTTGCTTTTTTTGCCAACTTACCGCAATACGTAAAAGAACCGTATAAACGTTTTATAGAAAATAAACTGCGTGATAATTTTGATTTTAAAGGCGTTCCGGTAACGGTTTATATGAGGAAGAAGTAGGTTTTTGTAATCCTAAAACCCATCCTTTTTTAAACAAATCACCTTACTACAACTATTCTTTTAGTTAAATAACTATAAAAATAGTTGTAAAACTAAATTTATAGTTATATGTTTGCTGCTGTATTATAAAAGTTATGGAAAAAAGAATTCTTATTTTTATTTGTGTCTGTTTTTTTAATAGTTTATTTGGGCAAAACACAAATGACGCTCTTAAGATGATTTCCGATTATTCTTCTAACAATCCGGAAATTAGAGACATTTTACAATTTGAAGGAATTGAGTATTTAAAATTAAAGTTTATAGGAAATGAATTAAAAAACAAGAGTTATCGTATAGAAGTCAAAGAAATTTGGGACGGAATAATAAGAAAGGACACCACTGTTTTTAACAGTAAAAACATTGGAATAGAACAATTTGAAAAAGTGAACGATACGGTTTTAAGTTTTAAAGTAATAGCAAAACTTACACATAAAAATAAATTACGGATGATGTTTAAGTTTCCTCGGTTCTCAATAACAAAAGAATTTGATGCCATTGATACCCAAGATTATAGTTTAAGAAATATTGCCGAAGAAAGTAAATTAGACATCGGCTATAACAAGAAATTTTATCTTCTTGCTTACATTCTTCCTTATGAGCGTGAAGATGGTACAAAATCTTGGTGCGAAGTAGGAACAAACGGTAAAGATGTGGAGCAATGGGGAAAAAAGTTTAACATTAAACATTATTTGCTTTTTACAATGAAATTTGAATAAACATGAAAATATTGGAGTTTAGTAAAAGTTCAGTATTTTTAAAAAAACTAAACTATAACCAACTTTTAAACAATTTAAGTTATGAAAAAATATATTTTATCCATAGTCATTTCACTTATTACTTTCGGATTTGTTTTTGGACAGGGAACAAACAATGATTTTAATTATGATAAAGAAGACCTGAATTTTATATTCAATAAATTAGGTATTTTCACTTTTAAGATACCCGTTAAACAAGAAAAAAACGAGTATATTGATTTTGTGATTGAAGAATATAAAAACGGAATGCCGGTTGGCAAACAGTCGCTCATCGATTCGATAAAAAGTTCTTTGACAAAATTTGGAGGAGACACAATGAGATTTTTTAAACCCAAAATGGATAGTCTAAAAAGGAGTAGTACTAATTTTCATAGATTTTATATGCACAGAACCGATTCTACTTTGGGAGTAACCATCAAAACCCATAGTATTACAAAACCTTTCAAATTTAATATCGAAAACTTAGGAACAGGAAACGTTAGAGCAACCAACGCCATATACAAAGAAATAAATAAAAACGGATTTCTAAAGGTAAATAAGGATAAAACATTGCTGTTTTTTTATGCAAATAAAAAAGAAGAACAAACACTATGGTGTCCGTCCGGACTAGATAAAGAAACACTTATAAACAGGTACTATTATTGCCTGTTTATAATTGCCAGACCTTACAAACCATTATAATAGAACACAGTTTAATTTTACTATGAATAAACACGATAAATATGGAACCGTTAACAAAAAAAGAGGAAGAGGTAATGCAAGTATTATGGGATTTAAAAAAGGCTTTTGTAAAAGAACTGCTTGCAAAACTACCCAACGAGAATCATTACAATACCATTTCTACAATTATTAGAAATTTAGAAACAAAAAAATATGTATCTCATATTGCATTTGGAAAAACACACCAATATTTTCCCTTAATTTCAAAAGAAACGTATAGAAAAACCTTTATGAAAAGGGCTTTACAACAATACTTTGATAATAGTTATAAAAACTTGGTTTCGTTTTTTGTGAAAGAAGAAAAGATAACAGATGAAGAGTTAAAAGAAATACTGGAATTAATTAAAAAGAAAAAGTAAGATGGAAGCATTGTTATATTTGGCTAAATCAAGTTTAGTTTTATTGCTATTTTATTTGGTTTACATTGTTTTTTTAAGAAAGGAAACGCATTTTGTTTTAAATCGTTACTTTTTGTTGTTGGGATTAGTCATTGCAATTGTTTTACCGATATTATATATTCCTGTGACCACCAATGTAGTGTTTGAAACTAATATTCAACAGGTTAGCGAAACCGTTTCGATGACTGTTCACAATCAAGAAAATTCGGTAAAACAAGATTATTATTCCGTTTTACTTACCATTTATTTTGTAGGTGTTTTTGTGATGTTTGTGTT
>JALWKK010000050.1 GCA_027081505.1 Flavobacteriaceae bacterium | reverse complement strand
CCAAACTGTTTAACACTAGTCCAACTGCAGTAGCATACATTGGGGTGGTGGCGTCGCTTTGTGTGTTTCCGGCAAGGTGTTCGTTGGGATATCCTATGCGAGTATCCATTCCGGTAATGTATTCTACCAATTGTTTTAGGTGTTTTAGTTGTGCTCCTCCTCCTGTAAGTACGATTCCGGCGATAAGTTTTTTCTTTTGTTCTTCGTGACCGTAATTTTTTATTTCAAGATATACTTGTTCAATTATTTCTACTACGCGAGCGTGAATAATTTTAGATAGATTTTTAAGTGTAATTTCTTTTGGTTCTCTTCCTCTAAGTCCGGGAATAGAAACAATTTCATTATCCTTATTTTCACCTGGCCAAGCCGAACCAAATTTTATTTTTAACAACTCGGCTTGTTTTTCGATTATGGAGCATCCTTCTTTTATATCTTCGGTAATTACGTTTCCGCCAAAAGGTATTACGGCGGTATGTCGAATAATTCCGTCTTTAAAAACGGCTAAATCGGTGGTACCTCCTCCTATATCGATAAGGGCTACTCCGGCTTCTTTTTCTTCTTGACTTAATACGGCGTTTGCCGAAGCAAGTGGTTCAAGTGTAATGCCCGAAAGCTCTAATCCTGCACTTTTTACACAACGCCCAATGTTTCGTATTGAAGAAACTTGCCCGACTACAACATGAAAATTGGCTTCTAGCCGCGCTCCGTACATTCCTACGGGTTCTTTAACTTCCGATTGTCCATCTACTTTAAAATCTTGAGGTAATACGTGTATTATTTCCTCACCCGGAAGCATTACCAACTTGTGTACTTGATTGCAAAGACGATCGATATCTTCTTCGTTTATTACATCTTCATCGTTGGATCGAATAATGTAATCGCTATGTTGAAGACTGCGTATGTGCTGTCCGGCAATACCTACTTCTACTTCGGTGATTTTAATTCCCGAATCGGTTTCGGCTTCTTGAATAGCTTGCTGAATGGACTGAATAGTTTGTGTAATGTTGTTAACTACTCCTCTGTGTACACCAAGGCTTTTGGATTTTCCAACGCCCAAAATTTCCATTTTACCGTACTCGTTATATTGCCCGATCATAGCAACAATTTTTGTTGTTCCAATGTCTAATCCTACGGCTATTTTATTGTTTTCCATAACTCCTGTTTTTTTGTAGCTATAACTTGTTTGCCAAATTTTAAACTTATCTTGTTATAGCTAAAAAGCGAACTATCTTGTTTTGTTTTATGATAAAAGGCTTTAAAATTTTGGAATTTTCTATCTAAATCGATAGGTCTTCCAAAATCGATAATAAAATCGTGTTTTCTACATTTTGCTTCTACATTTCCGCTTTGAGAAATTTTTACACCTACAATCATCTTTTTAAAAAATGCATCTTCTTGTATTTTATTAAGTAACGACACGATTGTTTTTTCTTTTTTGTCAAAACCGGTTACCAATGGCACTCGAGCTGAATATACTTGTGATAAAGGCATTTTTTTTCCGTCTTCATCTATATAATAATTAGGCGATCCAAGTACTCTCGCAATGGGTTTGCGTTGCTTAATTAATGCGTGCAATTGCCCGTCGATAGTAAGATACACGTCGGCTTTTTTTATCATTGGGTTATTTTGCAACCGATCTTCTATCTCTTTCAAAACTAACCTTTCTTTGCCTATGTTTACAGTGTCGCTACTATTTTGTATTAACAATTTATTAACCGTTTTTTCGGTAATAAACGGGTTATTATCGTCTAAAAAAGTAACATCAATTTTAGTTATTTTTCGATGGTTATTTCTATTGTTGGCAAACCCGAAAAGAAACCCGACCAGTGCCAGTACTGTTACAAATTTTATGATTTCCAAGTTTATTTTCATTTTCTAATTTTTACTCCATTTACTTTAAAACCACGCATTAAAAATTGTTGTTTAGTAGTTGTTTTATTTTCTCTACTTCTTCACCAATATCTCCGGCTCCAACCATTAGTTTCACTTCACAATCGGATTGTTTTATGTAACGGCTTATTTCTTCCTTTGCAATGACTTTTACAACCTGCGCATTTTTGCTTTTTATTTTCTTAATTTTTTCAGAAAGCAATAGAGATGTTATTCCGGTTATTGGTTTTTCTCGTGCCGGATAGATTTCTAAAAGCAATACTTCATTAAATTGCGACAAGCTTTGCGCAAATCCATCTATAAAATCACGTGTTCGGCTATACAAATGCGGTTGAAAAACAATGAGCTTTTTCTTGTTTGCATACATTTCGGTTACAGCTTGAAACAAGGCATTAATTTCTGTTGGATGATGTGCGTAATCGTCTATCAATATATTTTCAGGAGATTTTATCTTGTAAGAAAAGCGTCGTTGTACTCCTTTAAAATCATACAAAGCT
Source organism: Flavobacteriaceae bacterium (assembly GCA_027081505.1). Taxonomy (GTDB): domain Bacteria; phylum Bacteroidota; class Bacteroidia; order Flavobacteriales; family Flavobacteriaceae; genus Marifrigoribacter. The sequence continues at coordinate 16,233 of JALWKK010000050.1, read as the reverse complement.
TTGGGCAGGCAATGGGTTGGGGAACCCGCTACAATTGCCATACCCAAAGCGGTAACAGCATTAAACAAATTATGTTGCCCCGGCAAAGCGAAGCGTAGGTTTTTTAAGGTTTGTGTTGGCGTAATGAGGTCAAAAACATAATGACCCTCTTCCATTCGAGTGTTAACGGCTGCAAAATCGGCGTTCTCATTTACTGCTACCGTTTTTCCGTTAAGCGGAAGATTTTTTTTATGCAAAAATTTATTTTTATCTGAAATAAGGTTTGAAAATTCTTTAAATGTTTCTTCCATTTCGGAAGCTTTTTGATAAACGTCTAAATGGTCGGCATCCATAGAAGTCACGCAAGCTATATCGGGTTGTAATTGAAGAAAGGAACGGTCAAATTCATCGGCTTCTACTACCATTAAATCGTTTCCGGTATAAATAAAATTAGATTGGTAATTTTCAGATATTCCTCCTAAAAAGGCAGTTATTTTCATTCCGCATTGTACCAACAAATGAGCTAAAATAGCAGAGGTTGTGGTTTTACCGTGTGTACCCGCCACTGCAAGACACGTTGTGTTTTCTGATAGCATCCCCAATACCTCGGCACGTTTGTTTATGTTAAATTGTTGTTTTTTAAACCACGTATAAATTGTGTTTTCTAAAGGTACTGCCGGAGTAAACACTATATGGGTGGTTTCTTTATTTGTAAATGCTTCAGGAATACTAAAAACATCATCCTTAAACGAAATGGTCGCTCCTTCTTTTTGTAAAGCCTTGGTAATAACAGAAGGTGTTTTATCGTATCCGGCTACCTGTTTTCCTTGTAATAAAAAATACCGAGCAAGGGCACTCATTCCTATTCCGCCAATGCCGATAAAATAAAAGTTTGCTATGTTGTTGAATTTATTCAATTAATAATTTTTTAATTTCTTCTACAATTAGCTTGGTAGCATTTGGTTTTGCCAGTTTTTTTATATTGGCTGAAAGTTTTTCTTGCAATTCTTCAGAACTTACTAATTCTGAAAAAGTGGTTTTAAACTTTTTGTCCAATTCAGATTCTTTTAATAAGATTGCGGCTTCTTTACTTGCTATTGCCATCGCATTCTTGGTTTGATGATCTTCAGAAACATTAGGAGACGGAATAAAAATTGCCGGTTTGCCTACTAGGCATAACTCTGAAACCGAAAGTGCTCCGGCTCTTGATATTATAAAATCGGAAGCTGCATACGCCAAGTCCATCCGGTTTAAAAAAGGGTGTACTTTAACGGTGCCGTTTGTTTTATCTTTGTATAATTCTTCATAAAATTTTCCGCATTGCCATAGTACTTGTATGTTTTGATTTTTAAAAAAGTCTAGCGATTTATCTATTAAAGAATTTATACTTCTTGCTCCCAAGCTTCCGCCCAAAACCAACAGGGTTTTCACGTTCTTATCTAAATTGAAAAAAGCAATTGCTTCTTCTTTTTTTGAATGACTATTTAAGAGATCTAATCGAACCGGGTTTCCGGTAAGTCTTATTTTTTCTTTCGGAAAAAATCGTTGCATATCTTCATAAGCAACACAGATGGTATTTACATTTTTACTCAACCATTTATTGGTAATTCCCGCGTAACTGTTTTGCTCTTGAATTAAAGTTGGAATTCCGTTTCGTGAAGCCATTTTTAATAACGGTGCGCTAGCATATCCTCCGGTACCAACGGCAACATCCGGATTAAATTGTTTTATTATTTTTTTAGACTTCCACAGACTGGAAATAAGTTTAAACGGAAACATTAGATTTTTTAAAGACAAGCTGCGTTGTAATCCTGAAATCCATAATCCTTTAATTGCATAGCCGGCTTGCGGAACTTTTTCCATTTCCATCCGGTCTTTAGCTCCAACAAAAAGGAATTCAGCATTCGGGAAATCATTTTTCAGTTCATTAGCAATGGCAATAGCCGGATAAATATGTCCGCCTGTTCCGCCACCGCTTAAAATGAATTTATATTTTTTTTCTGTTCCCAATTTTTGTTTTGTTTTATATTGCTTGGCTTAAAACATCCAACGGATTTTCTTCTGTGTTATCTATTGTATTTGTTTGTGTTTCTCTTTTGGCACTAACGCTTAAAATCATACCTATCGCTAAGCAAGTCATCCAAATAGAAGTACCTCCACTACTAATTAATGGCAATGTCTGTCCGGTTACCGGAAATACTTCAACAGCAACTCCCATATTAATAAAAGCCTGAAAAACAATGGGTAATCCTACGGCTACAACCAGTAATTTTCCAAATATTGTAGGTGCTTTATGAGCTACGATTACTATTCTAAAAAGCAATAAGAGGTATAAAAAAATAATTAACAACGCACCTATCAAGCCAAACTCTTCTACTATAACGGCAAAAATAAAATCGGATGAAGATTGTGGTAAAAAGTTTTTTTGTACACTCTTACCGGGTCCCAATCCCGCAACTCCTCCCGATGCAATAGCAATTTTTGCTTTTTCAATTTGGTAATCGGCTTCGGTGTCTTCACCATCTATAAAATTATCTACTCTACTTATCCAAGTATCTACTCTGTTAGGAAAAACATCCGGAAAGGCTTTTGCCGTAAGTATAAATAAGGTTAACAACAATAAGCCAACAACTAATATTACACCCAAATATTTTAACGGATATCCGCCAATAAATACCAAAACAATTAACATGGTAAAAACGATAGCTGTCGTTGAGAAGTTTGCCGGAAGAATAAATGCTAAAATCAAAAACACGGGTAACCATAAAGGCAAAATAGTTTCTTTAAAAGTTACGGTTTTGTCTTTAATTTTAGACAGGTATCGTGCCACGTAGGTCATTAAAACCACAGCTGCTAACGTAGATGTTTGAAAAGTAAAACCTACAAAGGGTATTCGTATCCACCTACTGGCATTTGCACCTTCAATAGTAGTACCTTGCGATAAGGTAACAATTAACAACAGCAACACAACGGGTAGTGCTATAATTGACAATCCTTTAAAATAATGATAGGGTATTTTGTGAACACCATACAAAATGGCAAATCCCAATAATAAATGAGCAAAATGTTTTATTAAAAAAGGCAAGGTACTCCCGTCACCGTAAAGGTACGCCAAGTTACTACTGGCACTGTAAACCGGCAAAAACGAAATAAGTGCCAAGAAAGCAACAATAGCCCAAATGGTTTTATCTCCTTGTATGCGATTAAAAACGGTTTTCATTTTTATAAATTTCTTACGGCTTCTTTAAATTGTCTTCCGCGGTCTTCGTAATTTTCAAATAAATCGAAACTGGCACAAGCAGGCGAAAGCAAAACCGTATCGCCTCTTTTTGCCAATTGGTAGGCTATTTTAACAGCATCGGTCATTTGATGCGTTTCTACCAAAACATCTACGATGTTTCCGAAAGCATTAATGATTTTTTGGCTATCCAGTCCCAAACAAATAATAGCTCTCACTTTTTCGTTTACAAGGGGTAGCAACTCTTCATAATTATTGCCCTTATCCTCTCCTCCAACAATCCAAATTGTTGGAGAACTCATGCTTTCTAATGCGTAATACGTGGCGTTTACATTGGTAGCTTTAGAATCGTTTATGTATTGTACATTATTGATTTTAAGTACTTTTTCCAAACGGTGTTCTACGCCGTGAAAACTTTCTAAACACTGGCGAATGGTTTTTTTACGAATATCCAGCAATCTCGCTACTGTACCTGCTGCCATTGCGTTTTTTAAGTTGTGCTTTCCTTGTAAATTCAGTGTTGATACCGGCATAATTTGTATTTTGTTATTTAGTTTGATAATGATTTTATTATTTTCTATATAAGTACCTTTTTCAAGTTTTTTTGAAATTGAAAAAGGCAGTAATTGGGATTTTACGGAATGGGTAGAAAGCCAATTAGCTATCGTTTCATCATCGGCATCGTAGATAAAATAATCGGTGGGGGTTTGGTTCATTACTATTCTAAATTTTGATGCGATGTATTGTTTATAATCATTGGCATACCTATCCAGATGATCCGGCGACAAATTGGTGAGTACTGCGATATGCGGGGCAAATGTTTTAATTCCGTCAAGCTGAAAACTACTTACTTCCAACACATAGTTTTTGGTGTTGGCTTCGGCTACTTTTTTCGCAAAACTATCGCCAATGTTTCCCGCTAATTCAACATCTAATCCTCCTTGCTTCAACAACTCATAAGTTATCGTTGCTGTGGTGGTTTTTCCGTTGCTTCCGGTAATGGCGATTAAGGTTGCTTTTGTATAGCGAGAAGCAAACTCAATTTCTGAAATTACCGGAACCGCATTAGCTTTTAGTGTTTTTATAACTGAAGCTGTTTCGGGTATTCCGGGACTTTTAACTACTTCATCTGCTTGTAAAATGGTTTTTAATGTATGACCTTCTTCCTCCCATAAAATCTCATGATGTATAAGAACTTGTTTATATGTTTCTTTTATTTTTCCGAAGTCTGAAACAAAGACTTCAAATCCTTTTTTTTTTGCTAATAACGCCGCACCTACGCCACTTTCACCTGCACCCAATACGACTATATTTTTTTGTTTGCCTTTCAATCTTTTTCTATCTAATTTTTAAAGTAACAATGGTTAATACTGCCAGTACAATGCCCACAATCCAAAACCGGGTTACTATTTTACTTTCGTGCATTCCCTTCATTTGAAAATGATGATGCAAAGGCGACATTTTAAAAATGCGCTTGCCTTGTCCGTATTTCCTTTTTGTATATTTAAACCAGCTAACTTGCAACACCACCGAAAGATTTTCGATTAAAAACACACCACATAAAATGGGGATTAACCATTCTTTTCTTATTGCAATGGCTATGACGGCAATGATTCCGCCAATGGTTAAACTTCCTGTATCACCCATAAACACTTGTGCCGGAAAGGCATTGTACCATAAAAATCCTATTAATGCACCTACAAAAGCCGTTATAAAAATGGTTAGTTCGCCTGTGTTGGGGATGTACATGATATTGAGGTAATCTGCAAAAATTACATTCCCCGAAACCCAAGCAAAAATAGCTAAGGTTATACCTATTATTGCCGATGTTCCCGCGGCTAAACCATCTATTCCGTCGGTAAGGTTGGCTCCGTTTGAAACGGCAGTTATAATAAAAATTACAATAGGTATAAAAACAAGCCAAGCATAGTTTTTTGCTCCGTCGCCTATCCAACCAACTAAACTTTCGTAATTAAATTCGTTATGCTTCACAAATGGTATTGTAGTAAGTAACGAATGTTCTTCGGGATAAAAATCGGAAGGCTTTTTATTGGCAATTACTTCCATAGAAGTGGTACTCTTTAGTTTATGTCGCTTTACGGTAATGTTCGGATGAAAGTACATTGTTGCACCTACAATGATTCCCAATCCTACTTGCCCGAATACTTTAAATTTTCCGGAAAGACCGTCTTTGTTATTTCTGAATTTTTTCAGATAATCATCTATAAACCCTATGGTTCCCATCCAGAGTGTTGTAATTAGTAATAACACAACATAAACATTGTCTAATTTAGCAAACAACAACACCGGAATTATCGTAGCCAGAATAATAATAATACCGCCCATTGTTGGGGTTCCGGCTTTTTCAGACTGTCCTTGCAGACCTAAATCCCGTACATTTTCGCCTATTTGTTTTTTTTGTAGAATTCGAATTATTTTTTTTCCGTAAACCGTTGCAATTAATAATGAAAAGATAACTGCCATAGCTGCTCGAAATGTTATATATTGAAACAGCCCTGCGCCGGGTAAATCGTAGGTTTTATCTAAATAATCAAACAAATAATACAGCATGGCTTAGTTTTGTATTTGCTTTAACAGTTGGTTTACTATTTTAAAATCATCAAAATCAAATCGTTGCCCGTTAATCTCTTGATACGTTTCATGACCTTTCCCTGCAACAAGAATGATATCACCTTCTTTTGCAAGTTGGCAGGCTGTTTTAATTGCCTGTTTGCGGTCGGTTATAGAAAGTGTTTTTTTATAATGTTGTGGTTGTACGCCAATTTCTATCTCTTTTATAATTTGTTCGGGGTCTTCAGAGCGAGGATTGTCGCTGGTAAAAATTACTTTGGTGCTTAATGTTGCGGCAATGTTTCCCATTTTGGGTCGTTTTTCTTTATCTCTATCTCCACCACATCCTATTACTGTTATCAATTCTTCATTTCCGGTTCGGATTGTGTTAATAGTTTCCAAGATATTTTTTAGCGCATCGGGAGTGTGTGCATAATCTACGATAGCTGTAATTTTGTTTTCTGAAACCGAATACTGAAATCGTCCCGTTACACTCTCTAACGTGCTCATGATTTGGAGGGTCTGTAATGTATCCAGACCCAATAAATCTGCCGTTGCATATATTGCCAACAAATTATAAGCATTAAAATCGCCAATAAGTTTTGCCCAAAGTTCTTGATTATTAATACGAAGTAGCAATCCGTTAAATTGATTTTCCAGAATTTGCGCTTTATAATCGGCGTGTTGTTTTAAGGCATAGGTGTATTTTTTTGCTTTGGTATTTTGTAGCATAACCAGCCCGTTTTTATCATCTATATTGGTGAGTGCAAAAGCAGTCTTGGGCAACTCATCAAAAAATTGTTTTTTTACGTCTCTGTATTCGGCAAAGCTGTGATGGTAATCGAGATGATCGTGTGTTAAATTGGTGAATATGCCACCCGAAAAATGAAGCCCTTTGGTTCGTTTTTGATGTATTCCGTGCGAGCTTACTTCCATAAAGCAATGCGTAACACCACTTTCTACCATTTGATGCAGGTATCTGTTTAATGTAACCGAATCGGGAGTTGTGTGAGTTGCATCGTAATTTTTATCATTGATTAAAACTGCAACGGTAGAGAGTAACCCTGTTTTAAACCCTCTTTTTTTAAATAATTGAAACAACAACGTAGCAATGGTAGTTTTTCCGTTGGTTCCGGTAACACCTATTAATTTTAATTTTTGAGAAGGATTGTCATAAAAATTGGCAGCCATAACCGAAAGTGCCAAATGTGAATCGGTTACTTGAACATAGGTAACACCTTTTAAAATTTTGTTTGGAAGTGTTTCGCAAATAATTGCAACGGCATCTTTTTTAAGTGCTGTGTCTATAAATTGATGTCCGTTTGAAACGGTTCCTTTAATTGCTATAAAAACGTCGTTTGGAAGCACTTTTCGAGAATCAAAAACCAACCGGTTTACCGAAATAGCGGTATTTCCCATAACTTTTTCGATAGGCACTTTATATAATATGTCTTTAAGCTGCTTCACGACAGTGTTAATACTATTTGTTGTCCTTTTTTTATGGTGGTTCCTTTTTTTAGTGATTGTTGTTTTACGCTTCCGTATCCTTTTACTTGTACTTTTAAGCCTAAATTTTCTAATAGCGATACGGCGTCCATTCCTGCCATACCAATTACTTCAGGAATTATATTGGGTTTGTTATTTAGTAAATTGTAATACGTAGCAAAGCTATTTTTAACGTTTTCTTCTACTGTTTCAACATTGTTTACTTCGGCAATAAGCGGTGTATCGGTATATATTTTTTGTGCAATACGTTTAAAAACGGGACCGGATACATCGGCTCCGTAATACCCTTTTTTGGTACTAGGTTTATGAATTACTACAATACAAGAATACTTAGGATTGTCTGCCGGAAAATAGCCTGCAAAGGAAGATACATATCTTTTGTTTTCTTTCCAATCTGCCATCCAATATTCGGTTTGAGCGGTTCCTGTTTTTCCTGCCATTGTAAAAAAAGGCGAATGCACTCTTTTTCCGGTGCCTCTTACTACGATATTTTTAAGTATTTCTTTTATTTCAGACAAGGTTTTATCGCTACATATTTTATCGTTTATTACTTCTGTAGAAAAGGTTTCTACCGGCTTATTTCTTTTTCTAATTTCTTTAATAAATCTTGGCTTTACCATTTTACCGTTGTTGGCAATTGCGTTATAAAAGGTTAGTGTTTGCAAAGGTGTAAGACGCAGGTTGTAGCCATACGCCATAGAAGGCAACGCATTTTTACTCCACAATTTATGCCCCGGCTCCGGAATAACCGGCTTTCCTTCTCCTGCAATGGGAATTCCTAAAGGTTTGTTTAAGTTCCATTTTTTTAATCGGTTAATAAATCTTGCAGGGGTTTTTGCATATCCTTCTTTAATAATTGTTGCCAAACCGATGTTTGAAGACACTTCGAGAGCTCTGGCGGCAGTTATTTTTCCGTAACCTCCGTGATGCGAATCGTAAATTTTTCTTCCGTAAAAAGTTTTTACACCTTGTTTGGTGTCGATTACCGTACTGGTATCGATTACTTTATCTTCAAGAGCCGCCATAAATGCCATTACTTTAAAGGTAGAACCTGGTTCGTGTGATTCGCCTACGGCATAATTGAGCTTTTCATAATACGTCCCTTTTGAAGTTCTTCCTAAGTTGGCTATTGCTTTAATTTCGCCTGTTGCTACTTCCATTACGATAACGGTGCCATGTTCGGCTTCATAGTATTGTAACTGTTTAAGCAAAGCGTGATGGGCAATATCTTGTATATTTACATTTATGGTAGTGACCACATCGTATCCGTCTTCGGGTTCTATCTCGTTCTCGTCGAAAACAGGTTTCCACTGTCCTTTTGCAATTTTTTGTTTGAGCCTTCTACCGTTTTTTCCCTTAAGGTATTTATCAAAAGCTCCTTCAAAACCTACTTTATAAACTCCAGGTTTATTTTTTACTTGGTTGCCCACTAATCTTTCGGCAATTTTACCAAGAGGATGTTCTCTAACAGTAGTTTGTTCTACAATAATTCCTCCTTTATAAGGACCTAAGTTAAAAAGCGGGAATTTTTTTATTTTGATATAATCTGAATAACCAAGATTTTTGGCAACCAACATGTAGCGATTTTTTCCGGCACGTGCTTTTCTAAATTTCTCTTTGTAATACGAAACCGGTTTCCCAAACATTTTGCTAAGCGATTTTGCAAGTTCGGGCATTTGGTTTTTAAAATTTTCGGAAGAAACGGTTACAGCATCAAACCGAATATCGTATTTGGGAACCGAAGTAGCCAGCAGGCTCCCATTATCGGCATAAATATTTCCCCGACTGGCATTGATAACAAAATTTTTAATGGTATTGTTTTTTGCCAGTTCTCGGTATTTCTTTCCTTCAACAAACTGTATATCAACAAGTTTTACTGCTATTATTATAAAAAACAACAACAACAATCCGGCTACAACATACAATCGATTTAATATGGTTTTTTCTTCAATTGCCATTTACTTATTTAGTGTTTCTTTTAATAATTATTTTATAAGGTGGCGTTATCGGTGGCTTTAACCCTTTTTTCTCCATTATTTTTGTTATTCTGCTTTCCATTTTTACTTGCATAACTTTCATGCGCAAATCCACATATTCGCTTTTCAATTCTTTTACTTCGTTATTGAGCTTAGCTATTTGATGCACTTTTTTATCGGCGTTGTGCGAACTGGCAATCATAATTAAAGCCAAAAGCGATAAAAAAATAATCATTCGCCAATTTTGAAAAGCATCGTCGCTAATTAAAAAGTTTCCTTTGATGATATTTGTAAATCGCTTCTTCATTATAATTTTTCGGCTACTCTAAGTTTGGCACTTCGCGCTCTGTTATTCTCTTTAATTTCTTCTTCGGAGGGAAGCAAAAATTTTCCTATGGGTTTAAAAGGCACCTCGGCTCGACCAAAAACATCTTTTTCGGGTTCGCCTTCAAAAAGACCGTTTCGCATATAGCGTTTTACCAATCGGTCTTCGAGTGAATGATAGGTTAACAATGACAATCTTCCGCCCGGTTTTAACACTTCTTGTGTTTGCAATAAAAATTCTTTTAACGCTTCCAGTTCTTGATTTACTTCAATTCTAATAGCTTGAAACACTTGTGCTAATATTTTATTTTCTCTGTGTTTGGGTAAAAATCTACCAAGCGCTTCTTTTAATTGTGTACTTGAAACGATAGGCTCTTGCTCACGTGCTGCTACAATAAGCCTTGCCATACCGGCAGCTGCTCGCAACTCACCGTATTGCGACAAAACGGTTTTAAGTTGCTCTTGCGAATATTGATTAATTACTTCGTAAGCCGAAAGCGAAGCATCTTGATTCATTCGCATATCTAGTTTGGCTTCAAAACGTGTTGAGAATCCACGTTCGGGAACATTAAACTGATGTGAAGAAACACCAAAATCACCCAATATTCCGTCCACCTGAGTGTAGCCGTAAAAGCGTAAAAATCGTTTTAAAAACCGAAAATTTTGATTGATAAGTAAAAATCGTTCATCATCTAAAGCATTTTCAAGAGCATCATTATCTTGATCGAAAGCAATGAGTTTTCCGTTTTTACCTAAATGCTTTAAAATTTCTTTTGAATGACCTCCGCCGCCAAAAGTTACATCCACATATATCCCGTCGGGCTTGATGCTTAACCCTTTTACCGTTTCTTGTAACAAAACCGGTTTGTGATATTCCATTATCATTGGTTTGTACTATTATTAGCATTACCCATTACTTCTTCTGCCAAATCGGCAAAATTATTAGCTGCATCATCAATGGCTTTTTCGTATTTATCTTTATCCCAGATTTCAACAATGTTTATGGCAGATGAAACCACCAATTCTTTCTTAATTCCAGCAAATTGTAAGAGATCTTTAGGGATGAGTAAACGCCCGGCATTATCCAGATCCACCATCTTTACTCCGGCACTGAATCTTCTTATAAAATCGTTATTTTTCCGGTTAAACCTATTGAGTTCAGCCATTTTACCCATTAACTTCTGCCACTCTTCCATAGGATACAACTCCAAGCAAGGCTGAAACACAGCTCGTTTTATAACAAAACCGTTTTCCGAAACCAATGCCAATTGTTTTTTTAAAGAAGCCGGCACTAAAACCCGCCCTTTTACATCGGCTTTACACTCGTATGTCCCTATTAAATTAAGCATTAACTGATTAGTTGTTTTTAAAAATCAAAGTCAAATATAAATAACTTTTACCACTTTTTACCACTTTTTACCACTTTGTTAATAAATTTTTATTAATAATGTGAGCGCTGAGGGCTTTTTGTTAATTAAAAAACTGACTTACAAGTTGTTATAAACATCGCCGAATTTTCACTATCTGATTGAAAATCCGACGATTTACAAAAACCTTTATTTGAAATAATTTTGTTTACTTTTGCAGGTAAACTATTTGGTAATAAAATGGGGCATTCAACAAAAAAAGAAGGAAAATTTACATACTTAGACGTTGGCGAGGGCACACCTATGATTATCCTTCACGGACTGATGGGTGGCTTGAGCAATTTTGGCGGAGTAGTAGATTTTTTTCCTAAAAAAGGATACCGGGTATTAATACCCGAACTGCCCATTTACAAAATGTCTTTGTTAAAAACCAATGTAAAAAGTTTTGCAAAATACGTAGCGGAATTTATAGACCACTTGGGGTTAACCAAAGTTATTTTAGTTGGTAATTCGCTGGGAGGACACATTGGTCTGTACTGCACAAAGATGTATCCGGAAAAAGTTGAAGCACTGGTAATTACCGGAAGCAGTGGTTTATATGAAAGTGCTATGGGTGGAACATTCCCGAAACGCGGCGATTATGAATACATAAAAAAGAAAGCTCAGGATGTTTTTTACGACCCTGCTGTTGCAACAAAAGAAATTGTAGATGAAGTTTTTGCTACGGTAAACAACCGAGCTAAACTTATTAAAACTTTGGCAATCGCTAAAAGTGCCATTCGGCACAATATGGCCAAAGATTTACCTAAAATGCACACACCTACTTGCATTATTTGGGGAAAAAACGATACCGTAACGCCACCCGATGTTGCCGAAGAATTTCATGAATTATTACCCGATTCGGATTTATTTTGGATAGAAAAATGCGGGCATGCTCCTATGATGGAACATCCGGATTTGTTTAATGATATTTTATACAAATGGTTAAACAATAAGCTTAAAAAAGAATCGTAAAAAAAAAAGCGATTATAAAATAGAACCCAATTTGTTATCCGAATGAAAATAAAATCGGCTGAATTTTTAGTAAGCAATAGCGATGTTTTAAAATGCCCGAGTAACAAGTTTCCCGAGTATGCTTTTATAGGGCGTTCAAACGTAGGAAAATCGTCGCTGATTAATATGTTGGTGCAACGAAAAAATTTGGCAAAGACCTCTGGACGACCCGGAAAAACACAGCTTATTAATCATTTTGTAATAAACAACAGTTGGTATCTGGTAGATTTACCCGGTTACGGTTATGCAAGAGTTTCAAAAAAAGCAAAGAAAACATTTCAAAAATTTATTACCGATTATTTTGAAAAAAGAAAGCAATTGGTATTGGCATTTGTATTAATTGATTGCAGACACGAAGCTCAAAAAATAGATTTGGAGTTCATGGAGTGGCTGGGTATAAACCAAATACCTTTTTCAATAATTTTTACGAAAGCAGATAAATTAAAACCACAAGCACTACAAAAAAGTATAGAAGCCTACCAAACCAAAATGCTTGAACAATGGGAAGAAATGCCTTCTTATTTTATCACTTCTTCCGGTAATGGAACCGGTAGAGAAGAATTACTGAATTATATTGAAGAAGTAAACAAACAAATGGGGCTATAAATACCCGAAAAAATGTTTTGTTTATTTTATCGGGATAGTAAATGAAAAGTAGCGTGTAACAATTCACATACTTTTCCATCTAATTTTACGTTAATAGATTAAGCGAAAATACTATTTTGGCACAATTTTAGCTATTTTTTATACACAATGTTAGCTACAGTTTTTTTATTTCAGAAAATTATCTAACTTTGTACCTGCGTCTGGGAAGAGTCGCCAAGCGTCTCTACAATGGGAATAATTCCCTGAAACCAGTCGCTTTTTTTATTTAAATTATGGTGTATTTTTGCTACATTGATGAATCTGGCACACCACAAATTCCAGGCAATACAAGTCATTATGTCTTAGTTGGAATTTCTATTCCAATTTCTAAATGGAAATTGTGTGAGCAAAAGATATTTAGAATTAAGAAAAAGTATGATTTAGTTGGTAGTGAAATTCATACCGGTTGGATTGTAAGAAAATATCTTGAACAATCACGAATTCAAAATTTTGACAAATTAGATTACAACACTAGAAGGCACGAAGTTGGTAAAATTCGAAAAAGAGAATTGCTCAAATTACAAAAATCTCAACGAAAGGCACATTACAAGCAGACACGAAAAAATTACAGGCAGACAGATGCATATATTCATTTAACTCATTCAGAAAGAATGTCATTTATTGAAGAAATTGCTGATTTAGTTGGTTCTCTTCCGTTTGCTAGACTATTTGGAGAAGCTATTGACAAAATTCATTTTGATCCGACAAAAGCAAAGTTATCAATTGACGAGCAAAGCTTAGAACAATTGGTATCCCGTTTCGAACAATATTTAAAAATTAGAAGTAAATCATTAAAAGATAACGGTCTTTATGGTGCTTTGATTCACGATAATAATGATACAGTATCAAAAAGACATACAGAATTAATGAAAAGATTTCATCGTTTTGGTACGCTTTGGACATCAATAGATAAAATAATTGAGACACCTTTATTTGTCAATTCTGAGTTAACTAATATGGTTCAGATAGCAGACCTTTGTTGTTATTCGATAAGACGTTATTTAGAAAATAATGAATCGAATTTATTTGATAGAATAAAGAAAAAAATTGATAGAAAAAATGGAAAAATCGTTGGGATTCGACATTTTACTGATGATTCTTGTAAATGTGAGTTCTGTGTCTAAATTGTAGCTAACATTTGGGTAAAATCAACAATCGTCTTGTAGCCTTTATCTTTAAAATATTGCTTTTCGGGTTCTCCTCCGGTTGCCAGAACAAAATCGCCTCCCCAAGCTCCCAAACTTTTGACAGTTCCTTTATAATCGGGAAATAACTGTTTTTTAACGGTGGGTTGTTCTAAAACGTTAGATAAAACAGCTTCATGTTGTTGTATTAATTTTTCAAAATCGGGTAAATTTCTACAGTTTACAAGCTGTTTGGTTATGGCGGTTATTTCGGTACTATAGTTTGAATTATGCCGTGAGCTTTTTCTTCTGTATTGTGTAATTGCTTCGGTGCTGTTTCTTTTTTTATTCAGATGAACAAAAAATAATTGTTGTGTAAAATTCCAAGACAGCGAAACTTTTTTTATTGACGGGAAACCTTCTTTTAGTGAATAAATAATAGGATAATCGTGTTGTGCCGAAGCAATATCGTACCCGCTACCACCAAAAGTAGCTTTTAATAGCTCAAAAGCATCCACTCTCGCCCATTGCGCAATGTTATTAAGTAAGGTAGATGAACTTCCCAATCCCCAATTTTGAGGAAAACCCAGTGTTGTTTGCACCGAAAAACCATTACTTCCTTTTAAAAATCCGGGATTTAACCGGGTTGTTACGTGTAAAATTTGAAACAATCGTTGGGCAACGGCAGCATCAAACTTAGCCTTGCCTTCTATTATTTGATTGACAAAAAACGAAGCTTTAAACCAAGTTTTCCCCGCATTATCAACGCTTTTCCAATAAACGATTCCGTTTTCAGAAATAGGTTCAACCTCCAATGATTGTCCTTTTTTGGTAGGAATTGATAGTGCTTCGGCTCCGTCTAAAACAAGGTATTCGCCGGTGAGTAAGAGTTTTCCGTTGCTATAAAAGTGTTGTTTCAAGATAGTTTTTTACAGATTTAAAAAATCTTTTACGGCAGTAACCGAAACGATTTTGTTTTTAAAAAACGAAACTGCCTGTTGTTTTTGTTCTTCAGAAGCGTTAAAGCTGTTTAAAATATTCATCAAGTGCATTTTCATATGTCCTTTCTGGATTCCGGTAGTAACCAAAGAGCGTAAGGCGGCAAAATTTTGTGCCAATCCGGCTACGGCAACCAGTTGCATCAATTCTTTAGCATTGGGACATTGTAACAAATCGAAGGCAAAGCGTACCAGCGGATGCAAGTTGGTTAAACCGCCAACCGTTCCTAAAGCTAAAGGTATTTCTATCCAAAACGTAAAAACACCACCTTCAATCTTTGCGTGTGTTAAACTTGTGTATTTCCCTGTTTTTGAAGCAAAGGCGTGCACTCCGGCTTCTACGGCTCTAAAATCGTTACCCGTAGCTATTACAACCGCATCGATACCGTTCATTATTCCTTTGTTATGTGTAACGGCTCGTTTGGTTTCAGCTTCTGCAATTTGTACAGCTCGAACAAACTTTTCGGCAAAGGTTTTTCCGTCCACTCCGTTATTGGAAAGTTGATGAACTTCACATTGTACTTCTGCTCTAACCAAACATTCAGGCACATAATTAGACAAAATACTCATCACCACTTCGGGAAAGGTATTTTCAACAACAAAAGCATCGTATTTTTGCGCTTCGGCTTCAAAGGTTTTGGCAATTTGCTCTAAACAACTGTTTATAAAATTGGCTCCCATTGCATCTTTGGTTTCAAAAGTGCAGTGAAGTTGAAAGTAACCTTCTAATTTATTGGTGCCGTCTAACAATTCGATATCTATTAAACCACCGCCGCGCTTTTTCATTCCGGCTTCAATGGTTGCAATAGATTGAAATAACTTAGGCTTAAGTTCGTTAAAAAAAATTGTTAAATAACAACTTTCGCCAAAGTAATTTAAATGCACTTGCCCTGTTTTTATTGTTGAAATTATTCGGGCTTTAAATCCGCCCCGTTCCATCCAGAATTTTGCAGCATTTCCGGCAGCTGCAACCACCGAACTTTCTTCAATTACCATTGGGATTGCATAGATGTTTCCGTTTATTAAAAAATTGGGTGCAACTCCAAACGGAAGGTAAAAATTACTAACCGTATTTTCGATAAAATCATCATGCAGCTGTTGCAATTTAGCATCGCTATTCCAATAGGTTTTAAGCGTATTTATCGCACTTGAATTGGAAGCAAAATAGCTGTCTGCCAACCATTGTATTTTTTCTTCTTTCGTCATTTTTGAAAACCCCGAAACTGCTTTGACCATACTTCATATAATTTTTGGCAAAGATACCAATAACATTTTATTACCTCCAATTACAATTTGTTACACAAAAATTAATTACTAACATTTGGTCGTAAGTTCAATTAGTAAATGCAACATTTAGGAGCATAATGTAAGTCAATATTCGTTATACCTTCGCTCTTTTTGAGAAGTGAAGCGTAGCGAAACGGAGCAAAAAGAGCGAAGGGATAAACCCTT
>JALWKK010000049.1 GCA_027081505.1 Flavobacteriaceae bacterium | reverse complement strand
TTTTAAAGGTTTTCGGTTTACCCTTTTAAAGTTTAAATTTTTGTTTTTACTTTTAAAACCGGTACCGCTTTGGGGTTGCAATACCGGTATTAAAAAATTATACTACAAAACAACTTTTTTCTAACAACAAACCTAATGGAAGGACATAGATAAATAAGCAAGCATTCTATGAAGCCTTATTTTGATACAAGGAACTATCGTTTTGATTAAATGAACGGTTTTTGTTGAACTACCTAATAGTACAGCTCTTTTTTTTAAAAAAATCGTAAAGTAAATACCATTTTAAAGTTGTGCAATAATAGGAAAGAGTTTAAGTTTGCTTTTTAGAAAATAAACTTTACGATATGGAAATTTATCAAATTATAGCATATTTTGCCTATTTACTACCGGCAATAGTGGTGGGAATTGTTGCTTATTACTTTTTTAAAGGGCACATACAAAATGAAGAAGGAAGAAGGCGATTTCTTGTACAGAAAGAAGCTCAAAAGCAAGTTTTACCTTTACGCTTGCAGGCTTACGAGCGCATTACCCTTTTTTTGGAACGCATAGATCCTAAAAAATTATTATTACGTGTAAAACCATTTTCAGATGCGGTGCAACAATATGAAAATTTACTTATTCAAAACATCGATAACGAATTTGAACACAATATTGCACAACAAATTTATGTAAGTGAAGATTGTTGGAATACAGTAACCGCCGCAAAAAATGCTACGGCACAACTCATTAGAAAAACCGCAATGAACGAAAAAGTAGATACGGCAGATAAGTTACGCGAAATGCTTCTTAACCATTTTATGGGTGAAGTAACCCCTTCGCAAAAAGCATTGGCGTATGTTAAACAGGAAGTAAAAGAATTGTTTTAAATCAATTGTCTCTCCAAACTATTTAATTGCATTACTTTTTTCATCAATAGAAAAAAGTAACAAAACATCTATTTGTTTTTAAATTTATTAACTCCGTCCAACAACCAGTTTTTATAAGTTTCAATATCGGGAGTGTAGCCTATGGGGTCGTTTAAGTTGTTTTCGTTTAAATCGATAAGCACATAATACGGTTGTGCGTTTGCTTTATAACGTTGGGTTTGAAACTCGCTCCATTTGTTACCGATGTATCGTATTTTTTTTCCGGTTACTTTAGAGACATATTGCTGGTCCTTGGGTAATGGACGTTTATCGTCCACATAAAGTGAAATAAGCACTACTTTATTTTTAAGAATATCGAGCACGTGAGGTTCTGCCCAAACACGTTCTTCCATTTTACGACAGTTGACACAGGCAAATCCGGTGAAATCTATTAAGACGGGTTTGTTTACTTTTTTGGCATACGCCAATCCTTCAAAATAATCGGTAAAGGCAATAATATCATGCGGTCCCAGTTCGGCTCCTTCGGGGAGTCCTTCTTCATTATGCGAAGCAACTCCTGAGCCTAATTTGGTAAATCCAACACCATAAGGCGACTCGCTATAATTCATAGGTGGCGGAAAACCGCTAATTAACTTTAAGGGAGCGCCCCACAATCCGGGAATTAAATACACGGTAAAAGCTAATGTTACCAATCCTAATAACAATCTTCCTACCGAGATACGCGTAGAGTCGTCGTCGTGCGGAAGTTTTATTTTTCCGAAAAGGTATAACGCCATTGCACCAAATACAGCAATCCAGATTGCAATAAAAATCTCACGCTCAAACCAGTGTAATTGCAATACCAAATCGGCATTAGAAAGAAATTTAAAGGCAAGTGCTAGTTCTAAAAATCCGAGAACCACTTTTACGGTATTTAACCATCCGCCTGATTTCGGCAGGCTATTCATCCAGCCCGGAAACATAGCAAACAAAGCAAAGGGTAAGGCAATGGCTAACGAAAATCCAAGCATTCCCACTATGGGTGCCAAACCTCCTTTTGAAGCACTTTCAACCAATAGTGTTCCCACAATGGGACCTGTACAAGAAAAGGAAACAATAGCTAATGCCAATGCCATAAAAAAGATGCCTATAACACCTCCTTTGGCAGCTTGATTATCTACTTTATTTGCCCACGATTGGGGAAGTGTAATTTCAAAAGCTCCAAGAAACGAAATAGCAAAAACTATGAGCAATAAGAAAAACACAATGTTAAACCATACGTTGGTTGATAAAGCATTGAGTGCATCTGCTCCAAAAATCGCAGTGATTACAGAACCTAAAAAAACATAAATCACAACGATAAAAAAACCGTATAAAATAGCATTTCGTATTCCCTCAGATCGGGTTTTACTTTGTTTGGTAAAAAAGCTAACCGTTAACGGAATCATCGGGAAAACACACGGCGTTAAAAGCGCTGCAAAACCACCTAAAAATGCTAAAAAGAAAATCGTCCAAAGTCCTTTTTTCTCCGATTTCTTTTCAGACGTTGTTACATTTGTATTATCAATTTTAGAAACTGCAGTTGTATCTTGCGTTATTGTGGCGGGAGTATCGGTAAACGAATAATTTTCAAAATCGGAATAATTGGTAAAAACAGAAGTCTTATTATGCTCTAAATCAAAAACGACATACCGTTCTTCGTTTAAACAAACTTGTTTACAAACTTGATAAAACAATTCGGCTTTTATAATTTTAACCGAAGGGTTTACTAACTTGATTTTTTGTTTTATAACTCCGTTATCTTTAAAAAACACTTCGTCAAACTTCCAGACATCGCTATATTCGGTGTATGTTTTTCCTTCTTCTAAATATCCTTCTAAAATAAAATCTTTTCCTTTATTAAGAAACTTCATACTAAGCGGAATGGGACCCATTCCGTTTTTATTCGGGGTGTGCTGGGAGTAAATATGCCAATCTTTTTCGATGGTGGCAAGAAGCGATACTTCGTAATTGTTATCGTTTAACTTTTTTATTTTACCATCCCAAGTAACCGGATTTTTAAGGTTTTGTTTTGTCTCTCCCGATTTAAAAGCGGAAAGTACAGGGGTTTCATTATTAGTTACCGTTTTAGTAGCATTTGGAAATTCAACTATGAATTCTTTCGAATCAAAAATACACTTCTCGTCATCACAGGCTTGGTATTCAATTAAAACAGCAAGAGTTTTGGTATTGGGATTTTTTCGTTTTACTTTTTGCGTAAAAGTGGCATTATCTTCAAAATAAGATAAGTCCATTTCAAAAACTTTGTCGTAGCTGGTATGCGATTTGCTTTCGATAACCTTTCCCAATAGTTCGAAGTTACCTTCTTTATCTTCAAATGTAAAACTTGTGGGAATAGCACCTCCTTCGGGAAGATTTTGTGTGTACAAATGCCAACCTTCGTCTATTGATGCGTCTATTACTATTTCAAAAGTATCATCGCCTAAATCGTTTACATAATAGTCCCACTTTACGGGTTCTAAGATTTGAGAAAATGAAGTAAAACCAATTAGTAATACTGCCAATCGTAGAAAAAGATTTTTCATTGTTTAATTTCTATTTTTAAAATACTGTTGGTGCTTTCTGTTACTTTAAACCGTTCATCGGCACGATACCCTACTACCCAAACAATTTTATTTTCGCTGGTTAAAACCCAGATCTTTTCTTTTTGCGCCAAAGATAGTTTTTCGTCTTTAAAAAACTTACTTAATTTCTTTTTTCCTTTCATTCCGAAAGGGTAAAAATAATCGCCTTTTTGCCATTTTCGCAAAACCAACGGATATTTTAACAAAGAATTATCAATATAAACGGTTTTTGAGTTGGTTTTCTCTATGGAAGAAACTTTAATAAAACGAATAGTAAGGGGTTTGGCTATTTCTCGGGTTTCTTCCGAAATAAAAAATTTTTCGTTATCAACTTCCTTTCTTCTTTTGGTAATTAGCAACACATCTCTATTTTTTAATACCCTGAAATTTTCGGAAACGATATATTTTCCGCTTTGTGCATCAAGAAGGTGAAATACATCCTCCCAATTGGTAAATCCGAAGGGATACAACAATTCATATAACAATGCATTTGAATTTGGTAAGCCTTTAATCTTAGGAATATCAAAATAAAACTCCTCTCCTTCCTGCTTTGCTACCAAACTATAAACCAACGAAATATAATCGTTAAGTAGGCTATTGCTTTGCTGAAGATATTTTTTGGTAACCTTAAAATTTTGAGTAAGTTCCGGCGTAATTTCTTTAAGTTGAGGTAAAATGGTATGTCGCAATTTATTGCGTAAATAATGGGTAGTTTTATTGCTGCTGTCTTCTCGCCAAGCAATTTTATTTTTTATTGCAAAAGCTTCAATTTCTTGTCTTGAAAACGGTAATAACGGACGGATTACCTTATCATTCACAGCCGGAATACCTAAAAGCCCTTTTATCCCGCTACCGCGAGACAGGTTAATAAAGAATGTTTCTAAATCGTCATCCAAATGGTGTGCCGTGGCGATATAATCAAATTGGTGTTTTTCTGCCACCTCAGAAAACCAATTATAGCGTAATTCACGAGCTGCCATTTGGGTAGAAATACCCTTTTGTTTTGCGTATTCTTTAGTGTTAAATGCTACTGTGTAAACTGGAATTTTGTGTTTTTTTGCACATTGTTTAACAAATTCTTCGTCGGTATCGCTTTCTTTTCCGCGTAGCTTAAAATTACAATGCGCAACAGCAAAATTTATATTTATTTCTAAAAATAAATGCGCCAACACCATACTGTCTATACCGCCGCTACAAGCCAATAGTATTTTTTTTTCTTTGATAAAAGAAAACGAGTGGTTGATATGTTGAGTAAATGTATGGAGCAAGTTGCTTAAAATGAGTTTACAAAAGTATTAAATTGAAGTTTTTTATCGGGTTATTCTTGTTAAATATTGTAAAAAACTGAAAAATTAATAAAATTAAAAAAATAAAGGTAGCTTTGTAAGATAAATACTAAACATAAAGCGGAATTAGGAAATTATACCTATTCTTAATATAAAATAGTCC
>JALWKK010000048.1:33097-54910 GCA_027081505.1 Flavobacteriaceae bacterium | reverse complement strand
CGCCATAAGGAATCAATTCCGCATCAGATCCCAAATCTACAACAACACTTTCGTAGGTGTTAAAGTTTACACCAAAGTTCCATTTAAAACCGTCATCATTGTCAAATATATCAACATCAAAAGAAGCCTCTATACCATCAGAGTCTATTTGTCCAACGTTAGTTTGGGTAAATGAAAAACCGGTACTAACAGGCACAGGACTGGTAATAATAAGGTCTGTGGTTTTTCTGGTATAATAAGAAAAATCAAAATTTACACGGTTTTTAAACAATCTTCCCTCAACACCAAATTCAATCTCAGAAAGTAACTCGGGCTTAATATCCGGATTAGGCAGTATAGAAGAAATTGAATTGGTAGTAATTTGATCAATAGAAGCATTGTTACCTATGATGCTAACATTTTGCCAAGCTTGTGTGTTTATATTTGCACCAAAATAGGTTGGGTAACCTTGTGCAAAGTTTGAAGAAGTACCGTAACCGGCACGCAGTTTTAAATAATTAAAAGTATCAGACTTTAAACCTTCAAAAGCTGAAGTTGGTAAAAACGAGATACTGGCAGAAGGGTAAAACAAAGAGTTGTTATTCGCATTAGAAACCCAGTCATTTCTACCGGATAAATTAAGATATAAGTAGTCGTCATAATCAAACGAAAGTTGACCAAACACACCGACAATATTTCTTCGTTGTCTAAGCTCCCATTGGTTATAAGTAGCAAATCCACTATGATCGAAGAAATCAAAAACCTGTTGACCTGTACTTCGTATTCCGAAAGAATTGAAGTCAATTCCACGAGAAGTAGCACCTAAGTTATAACTAAAATTAAACTTATCGCTAAACAACGAATAATTATTACCGGACAAAACCAACCTGTGATCCATAATAACATTGGTAATATTAATTGTTTGATAAAATCCACTTTGAATCTGCACGGTACCACTGGCTCCACCTCTATTTTGACGATTTACATTATTATCTGAGTATTGATCTACAGAACCTTGATACGAAAGATTCATGTGGTCGTTAATATCATAATCCACAGCGGCATAACCGTTTACACGAAATACGTTTGAAGTATATCTGGCATTGTTTAATGTCCATAACGGATGTTGGATATCATTAGCATTACGATAATAGATACTACTTCCATCAGGCAATTGATAAGGCAACTCGAAAAAATCTATACTTCGAGGCGTATAAAAAATATCACCGAAAATAGATGTTGTTCTGGCACCACTACCGCTACTAAAAGCCACAGGAGGCATTTTTAAATTTGTTTTTGTATAGGTCATTGACCCTCTAACATTAATCTTGTTAGAAAGCTTAGCAGTACCCGACACGGTTAAGTTATTTCTTTCAACCGAGTTTCCGGGCGTAAAACCTTCATCGTTTAAGTGAGAAAAAGCAACTCCGTAAGTATAATTTCCATCATCGCTTCTTCCTCGAATATTGGCAGATATAGATGCAATACCACCGGTTCTAAAGAAGTCTCTAACACTGTTTCTCGGTCTCCAATCGTATCGTTGTCCAGCAAACTGGGCTTGATACTCCGGGTAGTTATCAGACAAGAAACTTGAAACACTATAAGGGTGTGGTAATGTTCCGTTTTCATCAAACGCAGGGTCATTTCCCCATCCGCCTAAGCCGTCTCTATAGAAACCGGGACCCCAGTTACTAAAGAACCAACCGAAAGATTGATCAAAACCATTACCGTACATATTTTGGTAATCGGGTAAAGAAGCTATCTCGTTAAAGAAATAAGACGATGTAATTTGAATCTCTTGCTTTGACTTAGTCTTCTTTCTTGAACCGGTCTTTGTTGTAATTAATATAACACCGTTTCTACCTTCACTACCATACAGAACAGTAGCCGCTAAACCTTTAAGAATTTCAACATTTTCGATGTTGTTAGGGTCAATATCAAAACCACGACTTGATCCCATATTACCATCAATAAAGTTTCCGGCGGCATTGGTATCATTACTGTATGGAACTCCATCAATAATGTAAAGCGCATTATTATCGGAAGAAAACGAAGTCATACCTCTAATAATAACTCTATTTGCAGATCCGGACATACCGCTTTGTGATGTAATATTAATTCCTGCGGTTTTACCTTGCAAGACACGAGTTAAATCGGACTCCGGGTTATTTTTTACCTGCTCACCTCCTATCGAAGCAACAGAATAACCAAGTGCCTTTTTCTCCTTTTTAATACCTTGCACCGAAATTACTACATCTTCTAAAGATTCAGCAACTTCCTCCATTTGCAAATTAACAGTTGAAGTACTTGCAGTAACCTCCACGTCAACAGTTTGAAAACCAACATAACTAAACTCTAATGTCTGTCCAACATTAGCTTGAATAGTATAGTTACCATCAAAATCTGTTTGAGTTCCGGTACTTGTACCTTTCACTATAATGTTTACTCCAAGCAACGGCACACCTTGATTGTCGGTGACATTACCGGAGATTGTTTTTTCCTGTGCGAACGTAAGTTGCACTACAAACGCTAACAAAAGCGTTAAAATTCCACTAAACTTTGTTCTCATTTTTATGATTTATTTGAATTAACCAACGCCAAAAGTCTTAATAAAAAGTTAATTATACAACTTTTTGCCCTTAAAATTTTATTTTTTTTCCGTTTAATTCTAATTGTAAGATGCTTATATACCTAAAATGGTTGCGTAAATTGAATATGAAATTTTGTATTTGAAAATTTAATATTTTGATTTTCAAGATTTCCGTTAGCCACAACCAATCTAAAAAAACTTGACTGAGTGCGTAATCCAAGACCAAAACCAAAACTATATAATTTTTGTTTTAACCTTATTATTTGGTTTTCATAATACCCTAAATCCAAAACACTATGAACAAACAATTGATTATTTAACACATAACGATACTCAACATTAACAACCGAGTTAAAAGATGCATCAATAGAATTTTCAATAAAACCCCTCATATTTTCAATTCCACCAAAACGAAACAACTCGTTTACAACATAACTATCACTAGATAAAAAGGAAGTTTGATTTTTAACAAATATCGAATTCTTTTTATCTAAATTAAAAATATAACTTGCTATACTTTTAAACAATACTTGATTATCCGAAAAGGGTTCATTGCGTTTTTTTCTTTTTCCGAAACCGGCAGAAATTTGTATCCTTATTTTTCTTGGAAAAAAAACGCTGTTTTGATTTTTTTTATAATCAATTCCAAAAAACACATTTGAAGACGAATAATCTTCAATTTCCAAACCGTTCACCGAACCCAACAGGTTTGTTGAAGAAGCCATTTCATAACCCAGAGTTCCGTTTATTTTTTGATTAAACTGATAGGTTGCTGCAATTCGTTGTTGAGCAGTTACAAAAGAAGAGTCTCGTTTAAATATATTTAACTTCATCGCTACTCCAACCGGCGATTTAAACAAATACGGCATCGATATCGATGCTAAAAAATTCTGTTGCTCATTTCCATCTGCCTTATAACGCAAAACAAAAGCCTCTCCAAAATGCAGGTTATTTTGCAAACGTAAATCTAAATATCCATTAAATTGCAACTTACTTGTTTTATCGTTTGTTGCAAATCCAATTATTCCGTCAAATAAATTACTCTGTGCCTTTTTTAAATAGAAGTAAACTACGGTTTTTTTATCGGTAAATAAAACTTCCGGAGGTTTTATGCTATACGCAAAAGGGATTGACAGTAACCTTTCATTTTTTCTAAGCAAATCTCTTTTATTAAAAACATCTCCGGTTTTTACACCAAGATAATATTTTAAAAAAGATTTCGAGAATTTTTCATATCCTTTTATTACAACAGAGTCTATTTTACGTTTTTCAGAAACAAACAATTTCAATTTTGCAGTTAATTCACCCGATTTATCTCGTTTAATTGAATCTAATTTAAGTTTTGAAAAAGAATAGCCTTTTCCCGATTTTAAACTTATAAGTTTTTCAAGAGCGATTTCCACTTCTTTAAAAGGTAAAACAAAGCTAGAATCGGTTACTTTTTTTGAAACCAACACCAATTGGTTTTTTGTAAAATCATTATTATTATAAAACACAATAACTTCGTTTGCTTTATCACCAACAAACACTTTTGCCAAAAACAAACTATCTGAAACTTTTTGTAACGATTTAACTTCGGCATTTAAATACCCCGAGTTGGTCAACTTTTCTTTAAATCGAAAAACTTCTTCACGAGTACTTTTAAAATCGGAATGTTTTTTTTTATAACCTAAAGAATCTATAATTTTATTTTCAATTACATTCTCAGATTCAATTTCAAGTTGAAATTGTTGCGAATGAATATTCGACAAAAAAACCGTATATATATTAAGGTATAAAAAAATGTAAAAAAAAGGTTTCAATTATTCTATAAATTTCTTGTAAAACTAACGCTTCAAGATGGTTTTTCATATTTAGAACAACTATAAATTAAAATGTTTTAAAAATTTATAGAGCTATATTTGAATAATAAATAAATATTTCTACCTTTGCACACCCTAAAAAAGGGGTATTTTATATAATAAACAGTTTATATGCCAACAATTTCACAATTAGTACGAAAAGGAAGAGCCAAAATAACCAAGAAGAGTAAATCGGCTGCTTTGGATTCGTGTCCTCAAAGAAGAGGTGTGTGTACTCGTGTATATACTACGACACCAAAAAAACCTAACTCGGCAATGCGTAAAGTAGCAAGGGTTAGATTAACAAATGGTAAAGAAGTAAACGCGTACATTCCCGGTGAAGGACATAATCTACAAGAGCACTCGATAGTATTGGTTAGAGGCGGAAGGGTTAAAGATTTACCCGGGGTTAGATACCACATTGTTCGTGGAGCCTTAGACACTGCCGGTGTTGAAGGAAGAACACAACGTAGATCTAAATACGGAGCAAAACGCCCTAAAAAGTAATTAAAAACTTTGTAACACGAAGACATGAGAAAAAGACAAGCAAAAAAAAGACCGCTTTTACCGGATCCTAAATTTAACGACCAGTTGGTTACACGTTTTGTAAACAACTTGATGTGGGACGGAAAAAAATCGGTTGCCTTTAAGGTATTCTACGATGCTATCGACATTGTGGACACAAAAAAACAAGACGAAGAAAAAAGCGCATTAGAAGTGTGGAAAGATGCACTGTCTAATGTAATGCCTCACGTAGAAGTACGAAGTCGTAGAGTAGGCGGAGCTACTTTTCAAATACCAAGACCCATACGTCCGGATAGAAAAATATCTACCGCAATGAAATGGCTCATTTTATTTGCCCGAAAACGCAACGAAAAATCGATGGCACAAAAACTAGCCGCCGAAATTCTTGCTGCTTCAAAAGAAGAAGGTGCGGCAGTAAAAAAACGTGTTGACACACATAAAATGGCAGAAGCAAACAAAGCATTTTCACACTTCAGATTTTAATCAAAATGGCTAGAGATTTAAAACTTACAAGAAATATAGGTATTGCTGCACACATCGACGCAGGAAAAACCACTACCACAGAACGCATTCTGTATTACACCGGAAAAAGTCATAAAATTGGCGAAGTTCACGATGGTGCCGCTACAATGGACTGGATGGAACAAGAACAAGAAAGAGGTATTACTATTACTTCGGCAGCTACCACTTGTACTTGGAATTTTCCAACCGAAAACGGAAAACCCACACCAGAATCTAAACCTTACCATTTCAACATAATAGACACACCCGGTCACGTAGATTTTACCGTAGAAGTAAATAGATCGTTACGTGTTTTAGACGGACTTGTGTTCTTGTTTAGTGCTGTCGACGGTGTTGAACCCCAATCCGAAACCAACTGGAGATTAGCAGATAACTATAAAGTACCGCGTATTGGTTTTGTAAACAAAATGGACCGTCAAGGGTCGGATTTCCTTATGGTAAACCGACAAGTAAAAGAAATGTTAGGTTCTAATGCCGTTCCCATTGTTTTGCCAATTGGTGAAGAAGCCGATTTTAAAGGAATCGTTGACTTGGTAAAAAATCGTGCAATTATTTGGCATGACGAAACGCAAGGAGCAACCTTTGACATTATTGATATTCCTGATGAACTTAAAGAAGAAGCGCGTCAATACAGAGCAAATTTAATAGAAGAAGTAGCTTCGTACGATGAAAACCTATTAGAGAAATTTATGGAAGACGAGGATTCCATTACCGAAGACGAAGTTCACGCAGCACTACGTGCAGCAGTGATGGATATGGCAATCATACCCATGATTTGCGGCTCCGCTTTTAAAAACAAAGGCGTACAATTCCTCTTAGATGCTGTTTGCAGATATTTACCATCACCTGTAGACAAAGAAGCTATCGTTGGCGTGCATCCCCAAACCGGTGAAGAAATAGCCAGAAAACCGTCTTACGACGACCCGTTTTCTGCTTTGGCATTTAAAATTGCTACCGACCCTTTCGTAGGTCGTTTGGCTTTTTTTCGTGCATACTCGGGAAATCTAAATGCCGGTTCATACGTATTAAACAATCGTTCCGGTAAAAAAGAACGCATTTCCCGTATTTACCAAATGCACTCAAACAAACAAAACGCCGTAGATAAGATTGGCGCTGGAGATATTGGCGCAGCAGTTGGTTTTAAAGATATTAAAACAGGAGACACCCTTTCTGATGTAAACGCACCAATCATATTAGAAAGTATGGACTTTCCAGACCCTGTAATTGGTATCGCCGTTGAACCTAAAACAAAAGCTGATGTCGATAAATTAGGGATGGCATTATCAAAATTAGCCGAAGAGGATCCTACTTTTACAGTAAGGACAGATGAGGCCTCCGGACAAACCATTATTTCCGGAATGGGA
Source organism: Flavobacteriaceae bacterium (assembly GCA_027081505.1). Classification (GTDB taxonomy): domain Bacteria; phylum Bacteroidota; class Bacteroidia; order Flavobacteriales; family Flavobacteriaceae; genus Marifrigoribacter. The sequence goes on along the minus strand of JALWKK010000048.1, from coordinate 48,089 downwards.
GAACTTCACTTAGATATTATTGTAGACCGATTAAAAAGAGAATTTAAAGTAGAAGTAAATCAAGGACAACCCCAAGTAGAGTATAAAGAAGCAATTACCCGAACAGCAGAACACAGAGAAGTATACAAAAAACAATCGGGTGGTCGCGGTAAATTTGCCGATATCGTATTTACACTTGAGCCAGCCGAAGAAGGAAAATCAGGACTGGAGTTTATTAATGAGATAAAAGGAGGAAATATTCCTAAAGAGTATATTCCTTCAGTAGAAAAAGGATTTAAAGAAGCAATGAAAAACGGACCGCTTGCCGGATTTGAAGTAGATAGTATGAAAGTTACGCTAAAGGACGGGTCATTCCATCCCGTAGACTCCGATTCGCTGTCTTTTGAGCTAGCTGCAAAACTTGGCTTTAAAGCCTCTTCAAAAGCAGCCGGAGCTGTAATTTTAGAACCTATAATGAAATTAGAAGTAATAACTCCCGAAGAAAATATGGGAGATATCGTAGGAGATTTAAACCGTCGCAGAGGACAAATGAATGAAATGGGAGATAGAGCCGGTGCAAAAGTTATTAAAGCTCATGTACCACTTGCAGAAATGTTTGGTTATGTAACCACATTAAGAACATTATCATCCGGTAGAGCAACTTCTACTATGGAATTTTCACACTATGCCGAAACACCGGCTAATATTTCTGAAGAAGTAATTGCCGCGGCAAAAGGAACAGTAAACGCTTAAAATTTCAGCAATGAGTCAAAAAATAAGAATTAAATTAAAGTCTTACGATCACAATTTAGTGGACAAATCTGCTGAAAAAATTGTGAAAACAGTAAAAAGTACAGGAGCAGTAGTAACAGGACCAATTCCGTTACCAACCCATAAAAAAATATTTACGGTTTTGCGTTCACCGCACGTAAATAAAAAGAGTAGAGAACAATTTCAATTATATTCATATAAAAGATTGTTAGACATCTACAGTTCTTCTTCAAAAACCATCGATGCTTTAATGAAGCTAGAGTTACCAAGTGGTGTTGAAGTAGAAATTAAGGTGTAATAAAAATAATCTTTTACGAAATTAAAATGAGTTTTATTCCGAACCTGATTCGGAATCTTTTAAACCAAAAATTGAAAATATTCTGAAATAAATTCAGAATAAACATGTCCGGAGCTTCGAGCAAAGGAAAAACGGAGACAAAATATCATTCAGGGTTGAATATATTTTGACCCTGTTTTAGTAAATAAAAAATAATAAATTAAACAGATTTCGGATTTTCTAATATCAGAAAACCAAAATCATAAATCTAAAAATCAATATGTCTGGGTTAATAGGAAAAAAAATAGGAATGACCAGCCTCTTTGACGAAAACGGAAAAAACATTCCGTGTACAGTTTTAGAAGTGGGTCCCTGTGTTGTTACCCAAGTCAGAACCAAAGAGGTTGACGGGTACGAAGCTCTTCAACTTGGTTTCGATGACAAAAAAAAGGCTACCAAAGCTGCCATAGGGCATGCAAAAAAAGCCGGAACCGTTGCAAAACGAAAAGTCGTAGAATTCCAAGGATTTGAAGAAGAATACAAATTAGGTGATACCATCACCGTAGAGCATTTTATAGAAGGCGAGTTTGTTGACGTTGCCGGAACCTCAAAAGGAAAAGGGTTCCAAGGCGTTGTAAAACGACACGGCTTTGCCGGCGTAGGTCAAGCCACACACGGTCAACATAACCGATTACGCGCTCCCGGTTCAATCGGAGCGGCTTCTTATCCTGCACGTGTTTTCAAAGGAATGAAAATGGCAGGACAAATGGGAAATAAAACAGTAAAAGTACAAAATCTAAAAGTGTTAAAAGTAGTTCCCGAAAAGAATCTACTTGTTGTGAAAGGGTGTGTACCCGGACACAAAAATGCTTATGTAACGATTCAGAAATAATGAAGGTAGCAGTATTAGATAAAAACGGAAAAGACACCGGAAGGAAAGTAGAACTTTCCAAAGAGGTGTATGGTATAGAGCCCAACAATCACGCTGTATATCTTGATGTGAAACAATACCTTGCCAATCAGCGACAAGGAACTCACAAAGCTAAGGAGCGTGCCGAAATAAAAGGAAGCACACGTAAAATTAAGAAACAAAAAGGTACAGGTACAGCTCGTGCCGGTAGCATCAAGTCCGGAGTGTTTAGAGGCGGAGGTAGAATTTTTGGTCCAAGACCAAGAAACTACTCTTTCAAACTCAATAAAAACCTTAAACGATTAGCACGTAAATCTGCTTTAAGCATCAAAGCAACAAACAAAGCTATTATCGTTGTAGAAGATATTACCTTAGAAACTCCCAAAACGAAAGATTTTACTACTATTTTATCTGCTTTAGGGATTCACAATAAAAAATCTTTATTTGTGTTGGGAGAATCAAATAAAAACCTATATTTGTCCTCTCGTAATTTAAAGAGAACAGAAGTTATAACCAATTCGGAATTAAACACTTACAAGATAATGAATGCAAACAGTGTCGTGTTATTCGAGAGTGCTTTAGAAGGAATTGAACAAAATTTAAGTAAATAGAAACAATGAACATCTTAATAAAACCTATAATAACCGAAAAAGCTACAGATGATGTTGAAAATTTCAACCGCTATAGCTTTATGGTACATCCAAAGGCGAATAAGATAGAAATAAAAAAAGCAGTTGAGACCGCTTATGGTGTTTCTGTTACTAAAGTTCGCACAATAAATGTCCGCCCAAACAGAAATTCTCGATACACAAAATCGGGAGTTCTAACTGGTAAAACTAACGCCATTAAAAAGGCAATAGTACAGGTGGCGGAAGGTGATACAATAGATTTTTACAATAACATCCAATAATTTGGATAAAAAAAGACGAAAATGTCAGTAAGAAAATTAAAACCTATCACCCCGGGACAGCGATTTAGAGTTGTAAATGGTTTCGATGCCATTACAACTGACAAGCCGGAGAAAAGTCTCTTAGCTCCGAAAAAACGTTCCGGTGGTAGAAACAATCAAGGAAGAATGACCATGCGTTATCGCGGAGGAGGTCATAAAAAAAGATATCGTATTATCGATTTCAAGCGTAACAAACCCGGAATACCCGCAACCGTTGCCAGCATAGAGTACGACCCTAACCGTACAGCATTTATAGCCTTATTAAACTACCAAGATGGAGAAAAACGCTATATCGTTGCACAAAACGGACTTCAAGTTGGACAAAATATCGTTTCAGGAGATAAAGTAGCTCCCGAAATTGGAAATGCAATGCCACTTTCTAATATTCCACTGGGAACCATTATTTCTTGTATTGAGTTACATCCCGGACAAGGCGCTGCATTAGTACGTAGCGCGGGTGCATTTGCTCAATTAATGGCTCGTGACGGTAAATTTGCAACCGTAAAATTACCTTCAGGAGAAACACGTTTAATACTCACAACTTGTATGGCTACAATTGGTGCAGTATCCAATAGCGACCACCAATTAATAGTATCGGGAAAAGCCGGTAGAACAAGATGGTTAGGAAGAAGACCCCGAACAAGACCGGTAGTAATGAACCCTGTCGATCACCCAATGGGAGGTGGTGAAGGAAAATCATCCGGAGGACACCCAAGATCAAGAAACGGAATCCCTGCAAAAGGATACAGAACCCGTTCTAAAACAAAAGCAAGTAACAAATACATCATAGAACGTAGAAAGAAATAATCAAATTATGGCAAGATCATTAAAAAAAGGACCTTACGTTCATTATAAACTAGAGAAAAAAGTACTACAAAATGTAGAAGCTAACAAAAAAACCGTAATTAAAACATGGTCAAGAGCTTCAATGATTACACCCGATTTTGTAGGACAAACCATTGCAGTACACAACGGAAAACAATTTGTACCTGTTTACATTACTGAAAATATGGTAGGACATAAATTAGGAGAATTTTCACCCACTCGATATTTCCGAGGTCATGCAGGTGCAAAAAACAAAGGAAAAAAATAATAAGCCATGGGAGTTCGTAAAAGAGAAAGAGCAGAAAGAATCAAAGAAGCAAAGAAAAACATGTACTTTGCAAAATTGAATAATTGCCCGACATCACCCAGAAAAATGCGTTTAGTAGCAGACTTAATAAGAGGTGAAAAAATAGACAAAGCGCTTAATATTTTAAAATTTAGCCAAAAGGAAGCTTCCGGAAGATTAGAAAAATTAGTCTTATCGGCAATTGCAAACTGGCAAGCTAAAAATGAAGATGCATCTGTTGAAGATGCCGGTCTTTTTATCAAAGAAATACGCGTAGATAGTGCCGGCATGCTAAAAAGACTTAGACCGGCACCACAAGGTCGGGCACATAGAATAAGAAAACGTTCCAATCATGTAACCGTGATTTTGGGAGTAAACGATAACACACAAAGCTAATTTTAAATGGGACAAAAAACAAATCCAATCGGAAACCGCTTAGGTATTATTAGAGGATGGGAATCCAACTGGTACGGAGGTAACGACTACGGCGACAAACTAGCCGAAGACGACAAGATTAGAAAATATGTTCACGCTCGTTTAAACAAAGCTAGTGTGTCCAGAGTAATCATAGAGCGCACCCTTAAACTTGTAACCGTTACTATCACCACTGCCAGACCCGGTATTATAATCGGTAAAGGCGGACAGGAGGTAGACAAGCTTAAAGAAGAACTCAAAAAAATTACAGGAAAAGACGTACAAATAAACATACACGAAATTAAAAGACCCGAACTCGATGCACAATTGGTAGCAGCAAGTATTGCTCGCCAAATTGAAAATCGTATTTCATATCGTAGAGCCATAAAAATGGCTATAGCGGCTGCCATGCGTATGAATGCAGAGGGAATTAAAGTTCAAATCTCCGGACGTTTAAACGGTGCGGAAATGGCACGTTCAGAGTCTTACAAAGACGGGCGTATTCCTCTATCTACTTTTAGAGCAGATATAGATTATGCGTTGGTCGAAGCACACACTACCTACGGTAGACTGGGCGTAAAAGTATGGATTATGAAAGGAGAGGTTTATGGAAAAAGAGAACTTTCTCCATTAGTAGGTCTTTCTAAAAAAGGAGGAAAAGGAAATTCAGGACGCGGTGGAAACAGATCACGTCGTAGAAAGTAATTTTTTAAAATTAAAGAAAAATGTTACAACCTAAGAGAACAAAATACCGCAAACAACAAAAAGGACGCATGAAAGGTAATGCCGGAAGAGGTAACCAACTTTCATACGGAACTTTTGGTATTAAGTCTTTAGATTCAAATTTTTTGACGGCTCGTCAAATAGAAGCAGCACGTATTGCCGCTACCCGTTATATGAAAAGAGAAGGGTCACTGTGGATTATGATATTTCCGGATAAACCCATTACCAAAAAACCTCTTGAAGTACGTATGGGTAAAGGAAAAGGTGCTGTAGAATATTATGCGGCTGTTGTAAAACCAGGTAGAATTTTGTTTGAAGTATCAGGAGTTTCCCTCGATACCGCCAAAGAAGCATTACGCCTCGCAGCACAAAAGCTTCCGGTAAAAACAAAGTTTATTATTTCTAGAGATTATCAAGCTTAATTTTTGAAATGCTAATTATGAAACAATCAGAAATAACAAAGGCATCAACAGCAGAACTTAAAGAACAAATAGCCGAATTAAAAAAGCTATATATAGACCTTAAAATGGCTCATGCCATTACGCCGTTGGAAAATCCAATTCAACTAAGAACGTACAGAAGAACCATTGCGCGAATTGCGACAGAACTAACTAAAAGACAAGCACAACAATAATAGTGCAAAGCTGTAAGATGGAAAAAAGAAACTTAAGAAAAGAACGCATAGGTATTGTTACCAGTAACAAAATGGATAAATCCATTGTAGTTTCCGAAGTAAAAAAAGTAAAACATCCTATGTACGGAAAATTCGTGTTGAAAACAAAAAAATATGTAGCACACGATGAAAAAAACGACTGCAACGAAGGTGATAAAGTAAGGATAATGGAAACACGTCCTTTAAGTAAAACCAAATGTTGGAGATTAGTAGAAATAATTGATAGAGCGAAGTAATCATGATACAACAAGAATCAAGACTAAAAGTAGCAGATAACACCGGAGCCAAAGAAGTACTTACCATTAGAGTATTAGGCGGCACCAAAAAAAGATATGCTTCAATTGGAGACAAAATTGTAGTAACCGTAAAAGAAGCTACTCCAAACGGGAACATAAAAAAAGGTGCGGTAACAAAAGCTGTTATAGTACGTACCGTAAAAGAAGTAAGACGCCCCGACGGTTCATACATTCGTTTCGATGACAACGCTTGTGTTCTTTTAAACGCACAAGGCGAAATGATAGGAACACGTGTTTTTGGACCTGTAGCAAGAGAACTTCGTGACAAACAATTTATGAAGATAGTATCATTGGCACCCGAAGTGCTTTAATACAAAATTAAGATGGCAAAGCTTAAAATAAAATCAGGAGACACGGTAATAGTAATAGCTGGAGAACACAAAGGTTTAGAAGGCAAAGTACAAAAAGTGTTTATTGAAAAAAACAAAGCAATCGTAGAAGGAATTAATTTGGTTTCAAAACACGAAAAACCAAGTGCAAATAATCCACAAGGTGGGGTTATCAAAAAAGAAGCTCCTATTCATATTTCCAACCTATCACTGATTGACCCAAAAACCGGTAAACCAACACGTGTAGGATATAAAATGGAAGATGGAAAAAAAGTGCGATTTGCAAAAAAATCAAATCAAGTAATTTAGTTATGGGATATATACCAAGACTTAAAGAAGAGTTTAATAGTCGCGTTATAAACGCACTAACAGAAGAATTTGGTTACAAAAATGTAATGCAAGTACCAAAACTACAGAAAATTGTTGTTTCTCGTGGCGTTGGTGCTGCTGTTGCAGATAAGAAACTAATCGAATATGCTGTAGATGAACTTACAAAAATAACCGGACAAAAAGCTATAGCTACTATCTCAAAAAAAGATGTAGCAAGTTTTAAATTACGTAAAGGAATGCCCATTGGTGCAATGGTAACCCTTAGAGGGGAACGTATGTACGAGTTTTTAGACAGACTTATAACAACTGCATTACCTAGAGTGCGTGACTTTAACGGAATAAAAGCAACCGGTTTTGACGGAAGAGGAAATTATTCGCTTGGTATTACCGAGCAAATTATTTTTCCCGAAATCGATATCGATAAAGTAAAGAAAATAGAAGGTATGAACATTACCTTTGTAACATCTGCAAAAACAGATAAAGAAGCAAAATCATTATTATCCGAATTAGGATTGCCTTTTAAAAAAAATTAAGAGATGGCTAAAGAATCAATGAAAGCCCGTGAGGTAAAAAGAGCAAAAACAGTAGCAAAATATGCTACCAAACGCAAAGCACTTAAAGAGGCTGGCGATTGGGTAGGCTTACAAAAGCTACCTAAAAATGCGTCACCGGTGCGAATGCACAACCGTTGCAAATTAACCGGAAGACCAAAAGGCTATATGAGAACATTTGGTATTTCACGTGTAATGTTCCGTGAAATGGCTAATAAAGGTTTAATTCCCGGTGTTAGAAAAGCAAGTTGGTAATAACAATATATAAAGCAAGAAAAATGAATACAGATCCAATAGCAGATTTTCTAACCAGAGTTAGAAATGCCGTACAAGCAGGACACAGAGTCGTTGAAGTTCCCGCTTCAAAAATTAAAAAAGAAATTACAAAAATATTGTTTGACCAAGGATATATACTTAGTTATAAATTTGAAGATGAAAAAGGACCGCAAGGAACTATAAAAATCGCTCTGAAATACGATAAATTAAGTAAAGATCCTGTTATCAAAAAAATACAACGAGTAAGTAAACCCGGTTTACGTAAATACGCCAGCTCAAAAGAAATGCCTCGTGTTCTGAACGGTTTGGGAATTGCCATTGTCTCCACCTCTCATGGAGTAATGACCGGCAAACAAGCAAAAGCAGAAAACGTAGGCGGTGAAGTATTATGTTACGTATACTAAAAAAATACAGACAAAAATGTCAAGAATAGGAAATAATCCAATAACAATCCCTGAAGGTGTTACAGTAGATGTAAAAGATAATCTAGTTACCGTAAAAGGGAAATTAGGCGAATTAACACAAGAATACACAGGTGTTATTATAGAAAAAAACGAAAACAACCAAATCGTTTTAAAGCCGGTTTCTTTAACCAAAGAAAACAAATCTAAACACGGTTTGTACCGCTCTTTAATTTATAATATGATTGAAGGCGTTTCAAAAGGATGGACAAAAGAACTCGAATTAGTCGGAGTTGGTTACAGAGCTTCTAATCAAGGGCAAAAATTAGACATTGCGATAGGATTTTCACACAATATCGTAATAGACATTGCGCCCGAAATTAAAGTAGAAACGATTTCCGAAAAAGGAAAAAACCCAATTATTAAACTAACCTCTTTCGACAAACAATTGGTAGGACAAGTAGCTGCAAAAATTCGCAGTTTCCGCAAACCGGAACCTTACAAAGGAAAAGGTGTTAAATACGTAGGAGAACAAATAAGAAGAAAAGCAGGTAAATCTGCATAACAAAAAGCGTTATGGTATTATCAAAATCAAACAGAAGACAACGGTTGCGCTTCAGAATTAGAAAGACAGTATCCGGTACTCCCGAAAGACCCAGATTAGCTGTTTTTAGAAGCAACAAAGAAATTTATGCACAAATAATAGACGATGTAAACGCAAAAACATTAGTTGCCGCATCTTCTAGAGACAAAAATATTGATACAGCCAAAGTAAACAAAACCGAGGCTGCAAAATTAGTGGGTAAAGCGATTGCCGAAAAAGCTTTGAAAGCCGGTATAGAAACCATCGCTTTTGATAGAGGCGGATACCTTTACCACGGAAGAGTTAAATCATTAGCCGAAGGAGCTAGAGAAGGCGGTCTAAAATTCTAAGAAGATATGTATCAGAAATATAAAAACATAGAGCAAGTAAAGCCAGGTGGTCTTGAATTAAAAGACAGATTGGTAGGTGTGCAACGTGTTACTAAAGTAACCAAAGGTGGACGAGCTTTTGGATTTTCGGCAATTGTTGTTGTTGGTAACGAGGATGGTGTTGTTGGTCACGGTATGGGCAAGTCTAAAGATGTTGCCAGTGCCATTGCTAAAGCCATTGAAGATGCTAAGAAAAATCTTGTCCGTATTCCATTAAATAAAAGAACCCTACCCCACGAACAAAAAGGAAAATTTGGTGGCGCAAAAGTAAATTTATTACCGGCGGCACCCGGTACCGGAGTTATTGCCGGAGGAGCGGTTCGTGCTGTATTAGAATCGGTGGGAGTTCATGACGTATTATCAAAATCTCAAGGTTCTTCAAACCCACACAATGTTGTAAAAGCAACCTTTGATGCTTTACTACAAATGCGAAACGCTCAAACTATAGCAAAGCAAAGAGGAATTTCTCTCGAAAAAGTATTTAAAGGATAAACAAAATTTCAGCATTAGCTGAAACTGTAAAAAGAATTTTACACAATGGCAAAAATAAAAGTAAAAAAAGTGAAAAGTGAAATTAACCGTTCACAAACACAAAAAAGAACACTCGAGTCATTAGGTCTTAAAAAAATAGGACAAGTGGTAGAGCATGAAAAAACACCCAGCATTTTGGGTATGATAAACAAAGTTAAACATTTGGTTTCTGTAGAAACTATTTAAGATATAAAAAATGGATTTAAGCAACTTAAAACCGGCTGAAGGTTCGGTAAAAAATCAAGGTAAACGATTAGGTCGCGGGCAAAGTTCAGGAAAAGGCGGTACCGCCACACGTGGACATAAAGGTGCTAAGTCTCGTTCGGGATATTCAAAAAAATTAGGTTTTGAAGGAGGACAGATGCCTCTTCAACGAAGAGTTCCTAAATTTGGTTTTAAAAACATTAACCGGAAACAATACCAAGGCATAAATCTGGACACTTTACAACAATTGGTTGAGGACAAAAAGATTAAAGACACAATAGATTTTGACACTATGGTAAATCTTAGACTTGCTCGTAGAAATGAGATGGTTAAAATCTTAGGAAGAGGAGCGTTAAAAGCTAAGTTAAAAGTATCAGCACATAAGTTTACTGACTCGGCAAAACAAGCTATAGAAGCAGCCGGCGGTGAAGTAGTAACACTGTAATTTTTTAATAAGGATGAAATTTATTAATACCTTAAAAAACGTTTGGAAGATTGAAGAATTACGTAATCGCTTGATTCTAACACTTGGCTTGTTACTTGTTTACCGCTTTGGTGCGCAAGTAGTTTTGCCCGGTATTGATGCTGATAAGCTCGCTTCATTTGCCGGAAAATTTGCAGGTGGCGGTATAGGAGGTTTGTTAAATGCTTTTACCGGAGGAGCTTTCGCCAAGGCTTCGGTTTTTGCTTTGGGTATTATGCCTTATATATCAGCATCAATTGTTGTACAGTTAATGCAAATTGCTGTACCATACTTGCAAAAATTACAAAAAGAAGGAGAAAGTGGTAGAAAGAAGATTAATCAAATCACCCGCTGGTTAACCATTGCTATTTGTTTGTTTCAAGCCCCGTCATACTTATTTGGACTGTCTGCAATGGGCGTTCCGGCAGAAGCTTTTGTGTTAGGAAAAACCACAATGTTTTATATATCTTCGACCATCATCTTAGTTACCGGAACCATTTTTGCGATGTGGTTGGGTGAAAAAATTACAGACAAAGGTGTTGGAAACGGAATATCAATACTTATTATGGTTGGTATTATTGCCAATCTTCCCCAGTCTTTTGCCCAAGAGATTGTCTCAAGAATAGAAGCAAGTAACGGAGGTGCCATAATGATACTCATTGAAATTGCTTTGTGGTTTGTCATTATATTGGTTAGCATTATGTTGGTTATGGCAGTGCGAAAAATACCCGTTCAATATGCTCGTAGAACAGCAAGTGGTGCTTACGAAAAAAATATTTTTGGTGCCAGACAATTTATTCCGTTAAAGCTAAATGCATCCGGAGTAATGCCTATTATCTTTGCACAAGCAATTATGTTTGTTCCTTCGGCAGTTGCCAGTTTATCAGAAAGTGATTTCGCTCAAAGCATACAAGCAACATTTAGTGATATGTTTGGATTTTGGTACAATGTGGTTTTTGCAATACTAATTATTATATTCACCTATTTTTATACGGCAATTACAGTACCCACCAATAAAATGGCAGATGACCTAAAGCGTAGTGGCGGATTTATTCCCGGTATTAAGCCCGGTACCGATACCGCCGAGTTTCTGGATAAAATTATGTCTCAAATCACTCTGCCGGGATCTATTTTCCTAGCTTTAATAGCAATTTTTCCTGCATTTGCAGTAAAACTTCTTGGAATACAGCAAGGATGGGCTTTATTTTATGGAGGAACATCATTGCTCATTATGGTAGGCGTTGCAATAGATACAATGCAACAGATAAATTCATACTTATTAAACCGTCATTACGACGGATTAATGAAAACAGGTAAAAACAGAAAAACAATAGTATAATGGCAAAACAACCCGCAATAGAACAGGACGGTACAATAACCGAAGCATTGTCAAATGCTATGTTTCGTGTAGAATTAGAAAACGGACATATTGTTACCGCACACATTTCGGGTAAAATGCGAATGCATTATATTAAACTATTACCCGGAGACAAAGTTAAATTAGAGATGAGTCCTTATGATTTGACAAAGGCTCGTATTACATACAGATACTAATAAAAATGAAAGTAAGAGCATCTATTAAAAAAAGAAGTGCCGACTGCAAAATTGTTCGCAGAAAAGGCAGATTATATGTTATTAACAAAAAAAACCCAAGGTTTAAACAAAGACAAGGATAAATTATGGCAAGAATCGCAGGTGTAGATATCCCTAAAAACAAAAGGGGTGTAATCGCGTTAACGTACATCTTTGGTATAGGAAAGAGCCGTGCTAAAGACATTTTAAAACAAGCCGGAGTTAGCGAAGACAAAAAAGTAAACGAATGGAACGATAAAGATATCGCAAACATTCGTGAAGCTGTAGGAACCTTCAAAATTGAAGGTGAATTACGTAGTGAAGTCCAATTAAGTATTAAACGCTTAATGGATATAGGTTGTTACAGAGGTATTCGACACAGAATTGGTCTTCCGTTAAGAGGACAACGCACAAAGAATAACTCCAGAACAAGAAAAGGAAAACGTAAAACTGTTGCTAACAAGAAAAAAGCAACCAAATAATACCTAACATTATGGCAAAGACTAGCTCAAAAAATACAAAAAAACGCAAAGTTAATGTTGAGTCTTACGGTCATGCACACATAACGGCATCATTCAACAACATTATCATTTCGTTAACCAATAAAAACGGAGATGTAATATCTTGGTCATCAGCCGGAAAAATGGGCTTTAGAGGATCAAAGAAAAACACTCCTTACGCTGCTCAACTCGCCGCAGAAGATGCAGCCGAAGTCGCTCACGCAGCAGGATTACGAAAAGTAAAGGTATATGTGAAAGGACCCGGTAACGGTAGAGAATCCGCCATTAGAAGTATTCACAATGCCGGAATTGAAGTTACTGAAATTGTTGACGTAACACCGATACCACATAACGGGTGTAGACCCCCCAAAAGAAGAAGAGTATAATACTGATTTGTTTCAGCTTTTTTATATTAAAGAAAATAAATTTTTAAACTAGAAAGAACATAAAAACTAAAGGATAAGCCTTAATTTAGTTTTTCTTTCAAACAAATAAACTTAAAATGGCAAGATACACAGGACCAAAAACTAAAATCGCACGTAAATTTGGCGAACCCATTTTTGGAGATGATAAATCTTTTGAAAAAAAGAACTATCCTCCCGGACAACACGGCAATAATCGTAGAAGAGGTAAAAAATCTGAATACGCAATACAATTAGCCGAAAAACAAAAAGCAAAATATACCTACGGTATTTTAGAACGACAATTTAGTAATTTATTTAAAAAAGCAACAGCTGCTCCCGGAATTACAGGTGAAGTACTATTGCAACTATGCGAATCTAGATTAGACAACGTAGTATATAGAATGGGAATTGCGCCTACCAGAAGAGCAGCCAGACAATTGGTTTCTCACAGACATATTACCGTAAACGGAAAGAAAGTTAACATACCATCTTATCAACTAAAACCCGGTGATGTGGTAGGTGTAAGAGAAAAATCTAAATCGCTTGAGGCTATCAACAATTCGTTAGAAAACGCTAGCCACGTGTATGAATGGATTACTTGGGATAACGCTACAAAACAAGGCACCTATGTTTCTGTTCCACAACGTATCCAAATACCCGAAAATATAAACGAACAGTTTATTGTCGAATTATATTCTAAATAATAACTAATACACAGTTACACTATGGCAGTATTTATCTTTCAAAAGCCAGATAAAGTTATAATGGTTGATTCAAACGAGTTTGAAGGCAAATTTGAATTTCGACCACTCGAACCCGGTTACGGATTAACCGTTGGTAACGCACTAAGAAGAGTTTTACTATCTTCCCTAGAAGGTTTTGCAATTACATCAATTAGAATCGAAGGCGTGGATCACGAATTCTCATCAATTCCCGGAATAGTAGAAGATGTTACAGAAATTATTTTAAATTTAAAGCAAGTACGTTTCAAAAGACAAATAGATGAAGTAGATAACGAAACCGTAACGGTTTCGGTTTCCGGACAAGAAAAATTAACCGCCGGAGATTTTCAAAAATTCATTTCAGGATTTCAAATTTTAAATCCCGAGTTGGTTATTTGTAATATGGACACCAAGGTAAACCTTAACTTCGAAATTACAATCGAAAAAGGAAGAGGGTACGTTCCGGCAGAAGAAAACAAAAAACCCGGAGCTCCGTTAGGAACCATTTTTACAGATTCGATATATACTCCTATTAAAAACGTGAAGTACAGTATTGAAAACTATCGTGTAGAACAAAAAACCGATTACGAGAAATTAATTTTTGAAATAAAAACCGACGGTTCTATACATCCCAAAGATGCCTTAACCGAAGCTGCTAAAACACTAATTCACCATTTTATGTTGTTTAGTGACGAGCGTATTACGCTTGAAGCAGATGAAATTGCTCAAACCGAAACTTATGATGAAGAATCACTTCATATGAGACAGCTACTTAAAACAAGATTAGTAGATATGGATCTTTCGGTTCGTGCATTAAACTGCTTAAAAGCTGCAGAAGTAGATACACTCGGTGATTTGGTTTCTTTTAATAAAAATGACTTGATGAAGTTTAGAAATTTCGGTAAAAAATCACTTACAGAATTGGAAGAACTTGTAACTCTTAAAGGTTTAACCTTTGGTATGGACCTTTCAAAATATAAATTAGATAAAGACTAATTCATCATAATTTGCTCTCCGCCAAAGGCGGATTGAAGCAAGATGATGATAAAAATAAAATGTCATGAGACACGGAAAAAAATTTAACCACTTAAGTAGAAAAACCGCACATAGAAAATCTATGCTGGCAAATATGGCCTGTTCTTTAATCGAACATAAGAGAATTAATACAACAGTAGCCAAAGCCAAAGCTCTAAAACGATTTGTAGAGCCTCTAATTACCAAATCTAAAAAAGACACAACTCATAACCGTCGTATTGTATTTAGTCGTCTTAGACAAAAAGATGCAGTAACCGAGCTTTTTAGAGAAGTAGCCGTAAAAGTAGGTGAACGTCCCGGAGGATACACCCGTATTATTAAATTAGGAAACAGGCTTGGAGATAATGCAGATATGGCAATGATTGAGCTTGTAGACTACAATACTATTTACAATGCGGGTAAAGCCACTAAGAAAAAACCTACTCGTAGAAGCAGAAGACGAAGTAGTAGTGCAAAACAAACTCCTCCAGTAGCAACTAAAACAGAAGCTAAAGAAGAAGAATAAATCAAATATGAATTATTAAACAAATTATAAAGACTGCCTATTTAGACAGTCTTTTTTTTTTTATTATATTTTTATAATTTTGGATATCTATTTT
>JALWKK010000048.1:0-33087 GCA_027081505.1 Flavobacteriaceae bacterium | reverse complement strand
CCATCTCTTGTAGATGATTGATATCTGTATAGGTTTAATAATATGTTTGTATCAAATATGAAAATTGCATTTTGCCATAATGTTTTATATTCTTCATCTTGTAATTTGTAAAAACTTTTAAAGTATTTTTGTAAAACTTTTTTTATGAAATACCAACACCAACAAAACGCACTCTTATTATTAGAAGACGGCACCGTTTTTTACGGAAAATCCGTAAATAACAAAAAAGGAACCGCATATGGCGAAGTATGCTTTAACACCGGCATGACAGGTTACCAAGAAATCTTTACTGACCCCTCCTACTTTGGTCAACTTTTAGTAACCACCAATGCCCACATAGGAAATTACGGTGCTAATGAAGATGAAACCGAATCAAATAGTATTAAAATTTCAGGGTTAATCTGTCGCAACTTTAGCTACCACTATTCTCGTGAAGCCGCAAATGGTTCACTTCAAGAATTTTTAGATAAGAATGAGTTATTTGCAATTAGTGATATAGATACTCGAGCTTTAGTAGCCTATATAAGAGACAACGGCGCAATGAATGCAGTCATCTCTACCGATGTTGATAATATAGAAAACTTAAAAAAACAACTATCCAAAGTACCCAATATGAAAGGAATGGAGCTGGCTTCAAAAGTAGCTACCAAAGAACCTTATTACTTCGGAAATAAAAATGCAACATACAAAATATCAACATTAGACTTAGGTGTTAAAAAAAACATCTTAAAAAATCTGGCACAACGAGATTGTTATGTAAAAGTCTTTCCGTATGATGCTACTTTTAAAGAGTTAGAATCTTTCCAACCCGATGCCTACTTCTTTTCAAACGGACCCGGAGACCCCGAGCCGCTCTCTCAAGCTATTGAAACCGCCAAACACGCTATTAATAGTAACAAACCGGTGTTTGGAATTTGCCTAGGACACCAGGTCCTATCCTTGGCAAACGGTATTTCAACCTACAAAATGCACAACGGTCATAGAGGAATAAATCATCCTGTGATAAATCTTGAAACAGGTAAAGGAGAAATCACCTCACAAAATCACGGCTTTGCAATTCATAAAGAAGAAACACAAAACCATCCCGATATCAAAATCACACACCTTCATTTAAACGATAATACCGTTGCCGGAATTAAAATGAAAAACAAACCGGTTTTTTCGGTACAA
This sequence comes from Flavobacteriaceae bacterium, assembly GCA_027081505.1. GTDB lineage: Bacteria > Bacteroidota > Bacteroidia > Flavobacteriales > Flavobacteriaceae > Marifrigoribacter. Next base: position 31,917 of record JALWKK010000048.1, on the reverse strand, counting down.
TACCATCCGGAAGCCAGCCCCGGACCTCACGATTCGACTTACCTTTTCGATCAATTTATTGAAACCATTAAACAATACAAATTAAAAAACGAATGAGCATCATTATAGACATTCATGCCAGACAAATATTCGATTCCAGAGGAAACCCAACCGTAGAAGTAGATGTAATAACCGAAAATGGTTTCTTAGGAAGAGCAGCTGTTCCTTCAGGAGCTTCGACCGGAGAACACGAAGCTGTAGAACTACGGGACGGAGGAAAAGATTATATGGGAAAAGGAGTCGCACAAGCTATAAAAAATGTAAACGGCAAAATTGCCGGTACACTTTTGGGTATATCCGTTTTTGAACAAGCACTTATCGACAAAATAATGATCGATTTAGACAGCACCCCTAACAAATCACAATTAGGAGCAAATGCTATACTTGGCGTTTCACTTGCCGTAGCACATGCTGCTGCCAACGAAATGGGACTTCCGCTTTACCGTTACGTGGGAGGCGTAAACGCAAAAACACTCCCGGTACCGATGATGAACATCATAAACGGTGGCTCCCATAGCGATGCTCCCATTGCTTTTCAAGAATTTATGATTATGCCGGTGCTAGCCAAAAACTTTGCAGAAGCTATGAAAATGGGTAGCGAAGTTTTTCATCATTTAAAAAAAGTATTACACAACAGAGGCTTAAGTACCGCTGTAGGTGATGAAGGAGGCTTTGCTCCTAAGCTAAAAGGAACCGAAGATGCATTAGAAACTATTGCGCAAGCAGTAGAAAATGCCGGATATAAATTTGGCGATGAAATTCTTATTGCTTTAGATTGCGCCGCTTCCGAATTTTTTGCTAACGGAAAATACGACTATACAAAATTTGAAGGAAGCAAAGGAAAAGTAAGAACATCCCTGGAGCAAGCCGATTATTTAGCCGAATTAGTTACAAAATACCCTATTATTTCTATTGAAGACGGTATGGATGAAAACGATTGGAAAGGCTGGAAATATCTCACTGAAAAAATAGGTAAAAAAGTACAACTGGTAGGTGACGATATATTTGTCACCAATGTAGAAATACTCGCCAGAGGAATACAAGAAAAAGTAGCAAACTCTATTTTAATAAAAGTAAACCAGATAGGAACTCTAACCGAAACAATTGCTGCCGTTACAATGGCACAAAACGCCGGATATACCACTGTGATGTCGCATAGAAGTGGCGAAACCGAAGACAATACCATTGCAGATTTAGCGGTAGCTCTAAATTGCGGACAAATAAAAACCGGCTCTCTATCCAGAAGTGATAGAATGGCAAAATACAACCAATTGCTTCGAATTGAAGAACAATTGGCAGAAGTTGCTTATTTCCCTAAAAAAAGTGCTTTTAAAGTTTAATATTCGGTAAATATTTTTAAAAAAAATCTACTTAATATCCCGTTAAAAAAACACCTAACAAGTGTTAGTTTTTGCTAAAAAATTGACGAATATTTTGTATCTTTACGGTAAAATAAATTAAAAGCACAAATTATGTCAAAATCAGCAATATTTGAAATAAATGGGAAAAAAATAGAATTTCCTTTGGTAGTTGGAACCGAAAATGAGGTAGCTATCGACATAAAAAAATTACGTAGTTTAACAAACGGAGTTATCACCTTAGACCCCGGTTTTAAAAACACAGGTTCTTGTGAGAGTGCCATCACTTTTCTTAACGGAGAAAAAGGCATCTTACGGTATAGAGGCTATGCCATTGAAGATTTAGCCGAAAAAGCAGATTTTCTGGAAGTAGCTTATTTACTCATATTCGGTGAATTACCCACAGAAGAACAACTCATTAAGTTTTCTACAGATATTAAAGACCAAGCACATGTCGATGAGGATATAAAAAAAATCATAGATGGCTTCCCCAAAGCCGCTCATCCAATGGGCGTTTTATCATCCTTAACAAGTGCTTTAGTTGCCTTTAACCCTTCTTCGGTAGATGTAGAGTCCGATGAAGAAATGTATAATGCGATAGTAAGACTTTTAGGAAAATTTCCTGTGTTAACAGCTTGGGCTTACAGGAAACGAGCCGGATTACCACTAGACTACGGCGATAATTCTTTAGGTTATGTAGAAAATTTCCTAAAAATGATGTTTAAAAAACCCACCGAAGATTATGTGCTTAACCCTGTAGTTGTAGATGCTTTAGATAAACTATTAATTTTACATGCAGATCACGAACAAAATTGTTCCACTTCAACAGTACGAATGGTAGGCTCGTCTCATGCTGGATTATTTGTATCCATCTCTGCAGGAATTAATGCACTTTGGGGACCTTTGCACGGTGGTGCAAACCAAGCGGTAATTGAAATGTTAGAAGCTATAAAAGCAGATGATGGAGATACCAAAAAATATATGGCAAAAGCCAAAGACAAAAGCGATCCGTTTAGATTAATGGGTTTTGGTCACAGAGTATATAAAAACTTCGATCCTCGCGCCAAAATCATCAAAAAATCAGCCGATGAAGTGTTGGCAGATTTAGGAGTAGAAGATCCAATTTTAGACATTGCCAAAGGATTGGAAAAAGAAGCACTAAGAGATCCCTATTTTGTAGACAGAAAATTATATCCTAACGTAGATTTTTATTCGGGTATTATTTACAGAGCCTTAGGCATCCCTACCGAAATGTTTACACCTATGTTTGCACTGGGAAGACTACCCGGATGGATTGCTCAATGGCGCGAAATGCGACTGCGAAAAGAACCTATTGGAAGACCCAGACAAGTTTATATTGGTGAAAACCTAAGAGATTTTAAACCAATAACAAAAAGATAATTTTACCCCACTCTAAAAAAGCATCCTAATAACCGGATGCTTTTTTTTATATTTGCTTTATGATTAAATTACACGTTACAGACGAGGTATCCAGATTACGATCCGTAGTCTTAGGAAGAGCAGACTCGCTAGGAGAAAAGCCAAAACTTGAAGAAACCTACGATCCAAAATCTGCAGAACATATTAAAAAGGGCACTTATCCTATTGAGCCGGCAATGATTCGAGAAATTGAGGCACTAAACGAAATTTTTATAAAATACGGAGTTACCGTTTACAGACCTGAGCAAATAAAAAATTATAACCAAATTTTTGCTCGAGACATTGCCTTTGTTATCGAAGATAAATTGATTAAAGCAAATATTCTCCCAAACAGAGATAAAGAAATTCAAGCTATAGAATACGTTTGGCAACAAATACCCAAAGAAAACCGAATTACCTTACCTGAAGATGCCCACATTGAAGGTGGTGATGTAATGCCTTGGAACGAATATATTTTTATAGGAACCTATAAAAAAGAAGATTACCCGAATATCATTACCGCCCGAACTAATATGAAGGCTATAAAACTGCTTCAAGAATTGTTTCCAAACAAAAAAGTAAAATCATTCAACCTAAAAAAATCGGTAGGATTTCAACCCGAAAAGTCTAAATCAAATACCGTAGAAGAACTTCATGACTTTGCAAAAAATAATGCGCTCCACTTAGATTGTTGTTTTCAACCCTTAGGAATGGGAAAAGCCATCATTCATAAAGAAGGTTTTTTAGAAGAAGACGAATATCTTTGGTTGGTAAATTTCTTCGGAAAAGAAAATTGTTTTCATATCACGGCAGATGAAATGTACCAAATGAACAGCAATATTTTTTCAATTGCTCCCGATGTGGTAGTTTCCGAAAAAAACTTCATCCGTTTAAATACTTGGTTACGCAACCAAGGTTTTACAGTTGAAGAGGTTCCGTATGCAGAAATTGCCAAGCAAGAAGGATTATTGCGTTGTAGTACCATGCCACTGGTAAGGGATAATCAATGATAAAAAAGTATATTTAACTAACCTTTTAAACTACCTTTGCGCAAACATCGCATTATTATGAATTTTACCTTTGGCATCCATCCCGTTGAGGAAGCAATAAAATCCGGAAAAATAATAGACAAACTTTTTATTCAAAAAGACAGACACCATCCTGCTATTAATGAAATAATCCAATCGCTTTCTAACAAGGAAACAACTATAAATTTTGTTCCTGTCGAAAAACTAAACCGCCTTGCTAAAGGAGGAAATCATCAAGGTATTGTGGCTACGCTATCACCAATAAATTTTTATTCGTTAGAAGAAATTGTTAAAGAAGTGACTGCCAAAACCACTACCCCATTGTTTTTGTTGTTAGATCAAATAAGCGACGTTCGTAATTTTGGAGCCATTATCAGAACTGCCGAATGTACCGGTGTATCGGCAATCATTATACCTAAATCAGGAGGTGCTCCTGTAACAGCAGATACCGTTAAAACTTCAGCCGGCGCTATTTTTAAAATTCCAATTTGTAAAGTAAATCATAGTAAAGATGCTATTTATTATTTACAAGCTTCGGGGATTAAAACCGTTGCTGCAGCCGAGCATGCAACAAAAAAGGTTTACGATGTCGATCTTACGGTACCAACAGCTGTTGTTATGGGATCGGAAGGAAAAGGAATTTCTCCGGGCGTACTCAAATTAGTAGATGAAAAAGCAGCATTACCGCTCTTGGGCGAAATTAATTCGTTGAATGTTTCGGTGGCGTGTGGGGCATTTCTTTATGAAGCCGTTAGACAACGTTTTTAATTTTTCTCATCTTTATGCTCCGTTTTTTTAAATGTATAGATTACCTTTTTTACATGAGGTTTTTCTTTCGATGAGTTGATTTCAACCAAATCATCAGAGGGTTCTTCTTTTGGGGTTTCAATAAAATTACCTTCTTCATCAAATTGACTGATAAAAGGGTCTTCTTCCGGATTAAAATCGTCCCGTTCCCAATCGTATTTTTTATTTTGAATTGTTTTTTCGTTAAAAATCAATGCAAACAAAAAACCTACAAAAAATCCCGAAAGGTGTCCTTCCCACGATATTTTCGGGTCAACCGGAAACACATACCAAATAAAACCTCCATACAAAAAAATAACGGCAAACGACAATGCCGTGAGTTGGTATTGTTTTGAAAAAATTCCTTTAAATAACAAAAATGAAGTGAGCAGATAAATAATACCGCTTGCGCCAATATGCCACGAAGGTCTTCCTATTACCCATGTTGCCAATCCTGTTAATAGTGTTCCTAATAGCAACACACGCCATTTAACACTTCGGTAAAAGTAAAAAAGTGCCGTTGTAAGCACAAAAAGTGGCACCATATTGTTAAATAAATGTTTTAGACTTCCGTGAATAAAAGGTGATGTAAAAATCCCGCGTAAAGCTATCCACCGCTTAGGGTAAATGCCGTAATAATGCAAATCTATTTTAAAAACCTGAGCTGCCCAATACAAAACAACCATTGTAAAAACCAGTAAAACCGGTACCAACCACATAGTAGTGGTAAATTTTAGTTTTTGAACGGGTTGTTTCATCTGTTTAAAAATTTGCAATTATTTAATTTTAAAAGTAATTCCAAATTTTATAAACATCCGGAACCACTTCGTTTTCGCATAAACTTATTTTAACCATCTAAGTAAAATATGCTTTAAAAAAAGTTTATACTCATTTCATAGATAGTGACTTTTCAAAAATCAATCCCTTTTACAAAACTATGATAAAATGGCATATTCTTGCTTATTGAAGTCATCTTGACTTTGCTGTAAAACTCTACTAATTTCTATTTATCAATGAAAAAAATAATTGCAATACAAAAATTATTTAGACAATGCTTTGTAATATTTAAAAGAATTTTGTGAATAAAGGCATTCAAAAATTTAGGAAACAATTTCTAAACAACTATCGTTTTACCAGTTTTTTAACCGAATTATTCCCGTTTTCATCTGTTAAGCTAACAAAATAAATTCCGGTTTTTAATTGATTAATATTAATTGACTCACCGTTGACATAGTTTGCCGTCTGTACTACTTTTTTTCCATTCACATCATAAAGAGTTATTTGTAACGCTCCAACATTCTTGCTTCACGTAATAACAAATGATTGTGTTACCGGATTAGGCAGGATTTGTAAATTTTGCAAAGCGTTTTCGGGTGTAGAAAAATAATATTGTAAATCACTATAAATGATGTAATCACCGTTGGGTTTGGTAATCATTAAAATAAACTCATCCGGACCGGGAGGACCATCAATATAAGCAGTGGTGTACGTATATACATCTTGGTTGTTTTCTGTAAAGAAGTAACTATACGCATTGTCAAAATCAGTATTATTAGGATTTGCACAAACAACCATTGTGCAATCAATATCAAACTGCATAGTTGATTGATTAACATCTACAAATACGTCTCCTGAGTAGTAATTACAGGCACTTGTTTCAAAAAAATCAGGGTTTCCCTGTGTAAAATTGGCTTGTACAATAGGAATTTCCTCATTATAAGAAATAGGAACATCATTTCCTCCTACATTAATTTGAAACAAATACCAAGTGTGATTATAAATCTCTTGTGCCTGTGTAAAACTCACGAAGAACAGTAGTAAAAAAAATATTTTTTGTTTCATAACTAATGGTTTCTATGGTTAAATATAAAAAAATATCCGTGATATTACAAAATTAGTTAATAACTTTCTTGATTAGTTCTGTAAAAAAAATTAAACAAAAAGCGGTTTTTTTGGTATTTTTATTGCCAGATAATTATTCATTACTCTTTGGGCTGAAATAGTTATTTTAATAAAATCAATACACTGCTTAGAGCAGGCTTACTATGAAACAATATCACGATTTAATAAAACACGTTTTAGAAAACGGCACATTAAAGGCAGACCGAACCGGAACCGGAACCAAAAGTGTTTTCGGGTATCAAATGCGGTTTGATCTAAGCGAGGGATTCCCTATGGTAACTACCAAAAAACTGCATCTTAAATCTATTATTTACGAATTGCTTTGGTTTTTAAAAGGCGACACCAACATAAAATACCTGCAAGAAAACGGAGTACGTATCTGGAACGAATGGGCAGACGAAAACGGCGATTTAGGTCCGGTTTACGGACACCAATGGCGCAACTGGAACAGCGACGAAATAGACCAAATAACCCAAGTTATTGAAGCCTTAAAAAACAATCCCGACAGCCGCCGGATGCTGGTTAGTGCTTGGAACCCGTCGGTTTTACCCGACACAGGTAAATCGTTTGCAGAAAATGTAGCAAACGGTAAAGCCGCACTTCCGCCTTGTCATGCTTTCTTTCAGTTTTATGTGGCAGACGGCAAGCTTTCGTGCCAACTTTACCAACGTAGTGCCGATATTTTTCTAGGTGTTCCGTTTAACATTGCTTCGTATGCACTTTTCACATTGATGATGGCACAAGTTTGCGATTACCAACCCGGAGAATTTATACATACTTTTGGCGATGCTCATATTTATACCAACCATTTTGAACAAGTAAAATTGCAACTTTCAAGAACACCCAGACCCTTGCCCAAAATGATTTTAAACCCGGAAATTAAAAACATCTTTGATTTTACCTTCGATGATTTTACCTTAACAGACTATAACCCGCACCCGCATATTAAAGGGAAAGTTGCCATTTAAACAAATAACACCATGAAAAACCTTATTTTACTTACAGCTTTCATTACCACAACTGCATTTTCACAAATCGTTAACCTTGATGGTTGTAACGAAAACCCTACGATTGCCGCCCGAAGCAGTTGCTTAAAAAGTAGCGTGGAAAGTCTGCTTTATAATGAATTTGTTTCGGTTTTAGATTCATTAAAAATGGAAGAAGGAGCGATTAAAAACGTTAAGATGGCTGTTTTTGTAGATCAAATAGGAAACCTTTACATTAAAGATTTACAAACCGAAGACCCGGTATTAAAAAATGCAACCATTCGTGTGATAAGAAGCATAAAACCACTTCAATCATATAAAAATCATTTGGGCGAAATGCTTTATGACGAATTTACCATAGATATGAATTTTTCAAATCCGGAGAAATATAGCGCCTCCAATTCATTTTCAGAAAATAAAATTGAAAAAAAATCCAATGACAATACACAAAAAGAACCCGAAGACCAACCGTTTGCCATAATTGAACAAGTACCCAAATATCCGGGATGCTTTCAAGAAACCAATTTAGAGTTAAAAAAATGTATGAGCGATAATATTAAAACCGTCATACACAAAAACTTTAACACAACACTTGCTAATTCATTAAGACTAAACGGATTACAACGAATAACCGTTATGTTTAAAATTAATAAAGAAGGGTATGTTACAGGCATAAGAGCAAGAGCTCCTCATCCTATTCTTGAAAAAGAAGCCATACGTGTTGTCAAACTATTACCCAAAATGATTCCGGGCAAACAAAAGGGAAAAGAAGTAGGTGTAATCTACACCCTGCCCATCATTTTTCGAGTAAATGATGATAATAAAGAAGAAAGAAAAAGAAAAAACCGACGTAATAAAAACAATTAAACACTATTTTGTATCTTGTAATACCAAAACGTTAAAACTATGTTCTTTAACAAGAAAAAAAAGCCTTTATTAAATCCGGAACAACGCGAACAATTTGAATACGCACAACAGCGCATCAAACAAAAAAAGAAACTAATGCGCCATTTTATCTTGTTTCTATCCGGTTCGGTGTTGCTTATAATCATAAATCCGGTGCTGGGAATTGGCAAAGATTTTTTTATTAAAAATTGGTTTGTTTGGGCTATTTTATTATGGACGTTCTTTTTTCTAGTTCACCTGTTAAATGTTTTTGTAATGAACCGGTTTATGGGAAAAGAATGGGAAAACAAACAACTCGAAAAACTAAAAGCCAAACAAGAAAAACGAATCTTAGAACTTCAACAAAAAGTTGAAAAACAAATGCCACTACCCGAAATAAAAAAAAACGAACCCCAACAACAACCTCCCGAAAATCTATGATTACCATAATAGCTGCTGCAGGAAAAAACAACGAGCTGGGTAAAGACAACGATTTGGTTTGGCACCTGCCCGATGATTTTAAACGATTTAAAAAACTCACTACCGGTCATCACATTATTATGGGACGAAAAACCTTTGAAACCTTCCCGAAACCGCTTCCCAACCGTACGCACATAGTCATCACACGAAACAAAAAATATAAAAAAGAAGGCGCTGTTGTAGTAAACACACTTCAACAAGCTCTGGAAATTGCTAAAAATGACGAACAACCCTTTATTATCGGTGGAGGCGAAATATATAAATTAGCGATGGATATTTCCGATAAAATTGAGCTTACCCGTGTTCATGCCACTTTTGAAGCCGATACTTTTTTTCCTGAAATTGATTTAAATAAATGGAAGTTGGTGAACGAAAAATACCATCCTAAAGATGAAAGACATAATTTTGATTTTACTTACTTAACCTATGAAAGAAAATAAAACGCATTTTTGTTTTGAATCTTTTAAACCTCATAGCTCAAAAAAACAATTTAACCCTTCTTAATTCTCAACCGCTTACCGGTGGAGATATCAATGAGTTTTTTTTACTTCACTGCAAAGAAAAATCTGTTGTTCTAAAGATAAATAAGTGTTTTAAGCTATCAAGTATATGAGTTGGTTGCGGGATTTTCAGCATTTATACCAAAAGGAATTGTATTTTAGTCCAAAATAAATTGGAATATTTTTTTCTGTATCAAGGCGAAAAGCACAGTTATAGCCGTAGCTATAACGAGTATTTTTAACGAAGATACAGGTAAAAAGAAACGATTTATTGGACTAATATATAGTTGTTTTTGGTATTACTTTCATATTTACATTGCCGTTTGTTTTGCCTGTATTTTTTTCATTTATAGCACTTTGACCGCTATTAGCTATACACTTTGCTGCCGCCTTCTTATTCGTCAATTATTTCTTTTACTTTTCTTTTTAGTTCTTCTCTGTCCGGTAAATAAAGTTGATATTCTGAGACAAGCAATTTAGATGTGTCGTTAAGCATTGCATATTCAACCATTATATCATCTTTCTGTTCCGATAATATTATTCCTATTGGTTGGTTATCCATTTCATCATTTATTTCTTTTTCATAATAACCCAGATATAATTTCATTTGACCTATATGTTCGTATTCAACTTTTCCGATTTTGAGGTCTATTAAAACATAACATTTCAATTTAGCGTGGTAGAAAACTAAATCTACATAAAAGTGTCTATTGTTAAGTGTAATACGTTGTTGTCTGCCGAAAAAAGCGAAACCTTTACCTAATTCTAATAAAAACCGTTGTAGATTTGTTATTATGGCATTTTCTAAATCGCTTTCTTTGTACAATTTATTTTCAGGAAATCCTAGAAATTCAAATACATAAGGATTTTTAATCAAATCTTGTTCAGATTGAATAATTTGTCCTTTTTGTGCAATTTCAAGAATTTTTTCTTTGTCTTTGCTCAACGCTATTCTATGAAAAAGTCCTGTTTTCTTTTGTCTTTTGAGTTCTCTAACCGTCCAATTTTCAATTTCTGCTTGTTTCTGATAAAATTTTCTTTCCAAATCATCATTTATAGATAATAACTCAACGTAATGAGACCAACTTAATTTGCAAGACACTGTCTGTTAAATTGGATAATGTATGTAAAAAAGTCGCATATATTGTAAGTTGCTACGGCTAAATCCCTTACCATATTTTATAGACAAATCTTTGGATAGGTTTATTAGCAATTTCTTTCCATATTCAGCTTTTAATTTCCCTTTTTGTTCAAATTTAACTATATCTTCACCAATTTTCCAATAAGCATCAAGCATTTCTACATTAATTGAAGAAATGATTTTGCTTTTCGCTTTGTTATAAACAGAATCGATATTTTCAATCAACTCATTATATTCCTTATTTTCAACTAATTCATTCATAGTTCTCAATTTGTAAAACAATGTCTCACATTTTCACAAATATATCAAATTATTAGTGGTTTTGTTTCGTAAATTTGACGACTTTTCATTTCTTATAATTGGTGGTAACAACCCAAAATATTTCCTACAGAAGCCAAAGCAATTAACGGTGCTTCACAAAGCAACATCTTCAACCTTCGGATTAGACCATAATAATTATATAGGAATCTTACCACAATACAACTCAACAAAAGATTCTGCTCCCAAATTTTATATCCATCAACGGTTAGAACCACAATTTAAAATTGCCAAACAAAAAGGTATTTACTTTTCAAATTTAGATATTTTTTTACGAATATTGAAAAAATAATACCACCCGAAGCCCCTTCGCTTATTCACGGTGGCTTATGGAACGGAAATATCCTAACCTCCATTTCCGGACAACCGGTTTTGATAGATCCAGCCGTATGTTATGCACCAAGAGAAATAGATTTGGCTATGATGCAACTCTTTGGCGGTTTTCCTTCTGAGGTTTTTTTTCTTTATAACGAAATTTTTCCGTTACAATCCAATTGGGAAAAACGAATCAAACTCTGGCAACTATACTATTTGTTAGTGCATCTCAATCTTTTCGGGAGAAGTTATTTACCGGCTGTTACAGAAATAATTAGAAGGTATTTATAATACAAACAACCATCCTTTTCCAATCCTAAATAAAAGTTTAATTTTGCTACCTAAAATTTAAAGCATATGAAAGCATACATTTTTCCCGGACAAGGAGCGCAATTTACCGGAATGGGTAAAGACCTGTATCAAAATTCTACCGAAGCAAAACAACTTTTTGATAAAGCTAACGATATATTGGGCTTTGCTATTACAAAAATAATGTTTGAAGGAACAGCCGAAGAACTCAAACAAACCAATGTTACACAACCAGCTATTTTTTTACACTCGGTAATTCTTGCAAAAGTACTGAGTGATAGTTTTAAACCCGATATGGCTGCGGGACATTCTCTGGGCGAATTTTCGGCATTGGTTGCTACCGGATCTATGCATTTTGAAGACGGATTAAAATTGGTTTCGCAACGCGCACAAGCCATGCAAAAAGCCTGCGAGTTACAACCCTCAACAATGGCGGCTGTACTGGGCTTAGAAGATTCTGTAGTCGAAAGTATTTGTAAACAAACAGAAGGAGTGGTTGTACCTGCAAATTATAATTGCCCCGGACAATTGGTTATTTCGGGTGAAGTTACCGCAGTTGAAAATGCTTGTGAAGCAATGAAAGAAGCCGGAGCAAGAAGAGCGCTACTTTTACCTGTTGGCGGAGCTTTTCACAGCCCAATGATGGAACCGGCAAGAGAAGAACTTGCCAATGCAATAGAAAATACCCCTTTTTCTACACCTATCTGTCCGGTATATCAAAACGTTACGGCAAACGCTGTTACCGATGCAACGGCAATTAAAGAAAATTTAATCAAACAACTTACCGCGCCCGTAAAATGGACACAAACCATGCAACAAATGATTGCAGATGGAGCTTCAACATTTATTGAAGTTGGTCCCGGAAATGTGCTACAAGGATTACTTCGTAAAATTGACCGGAGTGTTACCACAGAAAAAGCAACAATAGCCGAATAAAAAACAATAAGAGATACGGATTTGACCTACTAGGTTTTAGCTTGTCTGCCTTAGGTAGAAAACCTAGTGGATCTTTTTTTACAACAATGTTATCGGCAAAAAATACGGATGCATTCTGCCCTAATTAGTAAATACGACTTATGGAGAAAAACTAAAGAAAAGATTTCTTTTTACCTCTAATTTTTTGTTCCCAATTCCAAGCAGAAAGCAATCCGTCTTCCATTGTTTTTTCGGCTTTCCAGCCCAACTCTTTATTTGCCTTGGAAGTATCTGCATATACAGAGACAACATCTCCTGTGCGTCTGCCTACAATTTTGTAATTTAATTTATTTCCGGTTACTTTTTCAAATGCATTTACAACTTCCAGCACACTGCTTCCTTTTCCCGTGCCGATATTAAAGACTTCAAAATCGGATGTGTTTTTTTGAGATAACAGGCGTTGCAATGCTATCACATGTGCTTTTGCCAAATCTACTACGTGAATATAATCTCTTATACAACTTCCGTCCGGTGTGGGATAATCGTTACCAAAAACCTGTAGTTGCTCTCGTAAACCTATTGCAGTTTGCGTAATAAAAGGCACCAAATTTTGAGGTACACCCAACGGAAGTTCCCCTATTAAAGCCGAGTGGTGCGCTCCTATGGGATTAAAATAACGCAATGCAATACCTTTTAGGTTGGAAACCGAACAGGTATCTTGTAAAATTTCTTCGCTAATTTGTTTGGTGTTTCCATAAGGCGAAGTAGCTTTTTTTACCGGTGCTTCTTCCGAAATGGGTAACGAATCGGGTTCGCCGTAAACAGTACAAGACGAACTGAAAATAAAATTTGAAATGTCATGTTTCACACAGTTTTGAAGCACACAAACCAACGTATTTATGTTATTTTCATAATACAACAACGGATTCTCAACACTCTCTCCTACCGCTTTACTGGCAGCAAAATGAATTATTCCCTTGATATCCTGATGTTTTTCAAAAAAATTATTTACCGAATCTTTTTCACGAAGATCCATTTTTACAAAATGGGGTTTTATTCCGGTTATGGCTACAATACCGTCTAATACAGCTATGGATGAATTGGACAAATTATCTACGATTACAACCTCAAAACCACTGTTTTGCAATTCGACAACGGTATGCGAACCTATATAGCCTAAGCCTCCGGTTACCAGTATTTTACTCATTTGGTTACAAAATTAATTACGGTTTGTGTGATAAATTGTATTTGTTCATCATCTAATTCGGTGTGCATAGGTAAGGAAATAACTTCTTTAACCAACTGATTGGTTACCGTAAAATCTTCTTCTTTATACCTACTGTCTGCATAGGCTTTTTGAAGATGCAACGGAATGGGATAATACACTCCGCAAGGTATTCCGTTTTCGTTTAAGTGTTGTACCAAGGAATCTCTGTCTGTGTTTTTAACTTTTAAGGTGTATTGGTGAAACACGTGACAATTACAACTATGCTGTGCATCGCACCCACAAGAGGGTGTACAAATGTTTTCGATGCCGGAAAATCCTTCGGTGTATTTTTTTGCGGCTTCTCTTCTGGCTTTGTTATAACTATCCAAATGAGGTAATTTAGCTCTTAATATGGCTGCTTGTATGGAGTCTAATCTTGAGTTTACACCTACCACATCATGGTGATAGCGTTTGTACATTCCGTGGTTTACAATTCCTCTAATGGTATGTGCCAAGTCGTCGTTATTGGTAAAAATGGCTCCGCCATCGCCATAACAGCCTAAATTTTTGGAAGGAAAAAACGAGGTAGAACCCACATCACCAATGGTTCCGGTTTTTAGTTTTTTTCCGGTTTTTGTGGTATAGTATCCGCCAATGGCTTGTGCGTTGTCTTCAATTACATACAAATTGTGTTGCCGGGCAATTTTCATAATTTCATCCATATTAGCAGCTAATCCAAATAAATGAACCGGTACAATGGCTTTGGTTTTAGGTGTAATGGCTTTTTTAATTGCTTCCACATCAATATTAAAACTTTCGGGGTTAACATCTACCAACACCGGTGTAAGTCCTAACAATGCAATTACTTCTACCGTTGCCGCGAAGGTAAAGTCGGCGGTAATTACTTCATCGCCGGGTTGTAATCCCAAGCCCATCATCGCAATTTGAAGTGCATCGGTTCCGTTGGCACAAGGTATTACATGCTTAACACCCAAATATTCTTCGAGTTCTTTTTGAAATTGGTGAACCTCCGGACCGTTAATGTATGCGGTAGATTCAATAACATCCAGCACCGATTTATTTACTTGTTCTTTAATCTTTTCGTACTGACCTTTCAGGTCGACCATTTGTATTTTTTTCATAATAAAGCTCAAAAGAGCGAGTGATTTAATTTTGTAAAACAGATTAATAGTTTGATTTTAAGAGCAAAAATTCTGCTTTCAAAATTACAAAAATTGCATCGGGCTACCAATCTATTTTAAAAAGAAACGTATTTTAGCGATATAGAAAGAGTGTTTATGAATTTTATCTACTCGGTATTAATACGTATTGCTTGGGTTCCGGTGTGGATTTCTCAATTTTTCAGCTCAAAGATGCAACTTTTTGTTTCGGGCAGAAAAGAGACTTTTTCTTTACTTTCCGAAAAACTTTCGGCATCGGATAAAACCATTTGGTTTCATTGTGCTTCGTTGGGTGAATACGAACAAGGTGTGCCGGTGATGGAAGAATTAAAAAAAATAGCTCCTACACACAAATTGGTTGTTACTTTTTTTTCGCCTTCGGGTTATGAGGTAAAAAAAAATAATTCTATAGCCGATGTGGTAGTGTATCTTCCTTGGGATACCAAAAAAAATACCGACCGGTTTTTACAACTCGTGCATCCTACAATAGCTGTTTTTGTGAAATACGAAATTTGGGTAAATCATATAAATACGCTTCATCAAAACAAAATACCTTCCTTTTTAATTTCGGCTTTATTTAGAGACGACCAAATCTTTTTTAAACCGTACGGAAGGTTTTTAAAAAACGCTTTGCAGAAGTTTACGCATATTTTTGTGCAAGATGAACATTCTAAATCGCTTTCGGGTAAAATTAATTTAACCCGCGTAAGTATAAGTGGCGACACTCGTTTTGACAGGGTTTTGTTACAGACACAAAAAAACAATAAATTACCTTTTATTGAAGATTTTAAAAAAGACGCACTATGCCTGGTTTGCGGAAGCACTTGGCAAGAAGATGAGGCTGTTTTAATAGATTATATCAATACGAGTAAGGGTGTAAAAATTATTATTGCTCCGCATCAAATTTCGGCTTCTAAAATAGCAGATTTACGTAGTAAAATTACAAAGAAAACGGTGTTATTTTCAGAAAAAGAGGATAAAAATTTATCGGATTTTGATGTGTTTATCATTGATACCGTAGGATTGTTAACCAAAATATACAGCTATGCAGATATTGCTTATGTAGGAGGCGCTATGGGTAATACAGGATTGCATAATATTTTAGAACCTGCAACTTTTGGTGTTCCGATTGTTATTGGTAAAAATTATGAAAATTTCCCGGAGGCTAAGAATTTGCTGGAAAATGGCAGTTTGTTTTCGGTAAAAACTCCTTTGGGTTGCTCGGCTATTTTGTACCGTTTGGTAAATGATGATAATTTTAGAAATAAAGCAGGTAAAATTGCCAAAGATTATATTAAAAATAATACTGGTGCCACCCGAAAAATAGTTGATTTTATTGAAAACCTTAAATTGTTATAATTTTAAAAAAATATGTATATATTTGCAAAATGAAAAAACAGTTAGTCATTGGTCATGTAACTACTTTGCTCATTGGCGGCTTAATTTACCTACTGTTTAGAGTTGAAACATTAAAAATGTTTGAATGGTTAAACGGTTTAGGTGTTTTAAACTTTTTGCACAAACTAAGAGAGCAGATAAATCCTATTTTTAAAGATTTACCCGATTGGTTTTTATTTTCTTTACCCGATGGTCTTTGGATTTTTTCATACATTAGTTTAATTCTGTATGTTTGGAATAATACTATATCAAAACATAGTGTGTTTTGGATATTTATTGTACCTGTTTTAGCGTTAGGTTTTGAGTTTGGTCAATTGTTTAATATAGTACCCGGAACGTTTGACATTATCGACATTGTATTTTATATTATAGGTATATTCCTACCATTATATATTTTTAACAAATCTATTAATTTAAAACTACAAGCAACATGAACAAAAGAACACAACATTTATTATCGTTTTTTTTAGTAGCATTTTTCGTTTTTATCGCTATTGGAAGTGGTGACGACGCTGACGAAAATAAAAACGCTACTAGCACAACAGAAGAGTCTAAAACTGTAGAAAGTCCAAAAAAATCAGAAAAAGAAGAAGCTATTTCTATTTCTGCTGCAGAACTGTTCAAAAATTACAAAGAAGACATAGACAAAGCGGACAGTGAGTACAAAGGAAAGTTTTTAACCGTAGAAGGTGTTGTTAATGACATCAACAAAGATATTGACGGCAAACCCTATCTTACATTAAAAACAGATGACCGATTTGGAGAAGTACAGTGCTTTTTTGATAAATCGGCAACCATTGAAAGCCTGAAAAAAGGACAAACCGTTAAAGTTAATGGGAAAGTTTTAGGAATGATGTTTACCGTTATTTTAAAAGAATGTAAATTAGTAGAATAGTTACTTTCTCTTAAAACTATAAATTTAAAATGGATGGTTAAATTTAACTGTCCATTTTTTTTAACCTTTTATTAAATTAATCTGCCCCTTTAACTCCTCCATAGACTGTTGTAATTGTTTTAGCAAAATACTTTCATGCGGTTCTTCTACTCCAAACGTAATTCGGCTGTTTACTTGCCATAATTCTTGAATGGTATGAGTATCTACTTCAAGTACCGGATAAGCCGAATTAATAGAAACAAGATTTACTTTGTTGGGTGTTTCGGTTTTTATAATTTTTTTTACCAGTACCGAATCTTGTAAAACCACAATATGAATTTTATTATGGGAAGCATCGTCTAGATTTGAAACGGCTCTTCCCAGCACCCAATCGCCCGGTCGTATGTTGGGCATCATACTATCACCTTCTACTTGAAAAGCCCTATACGTTGCATTGCGATATTGCGGTAACGGTAAGGTAAAAGAATTTAAATTTTGATAAAATGAGGTATCATGAATATTTTGCGGGTAACCGGCAGCGGCTTTTTGATCTACCAATAGTATGGTATCTTCATTGGCTGAAGTGATGGAAATAACTTTAGGACTTACATCTGTTTTTCTTTTTAATGTATATTTTTCATCACTTTCACCAAACAACCACAACGGATTAATATTAAAAAGTTTTAGCAATTGTACCACCACATTACCGGAAATTTTGGTTTTTCCTCGTTCTATATCAACGGTAGAAACACCAATATCCAGAAGTTGTGCAAAGGACTGTTGCGTATAGCGATTTTCTTCTCTAATTTCTTTAAATCGTTGTGCGGCAAGTAAGTTTGACGAATTCATATTCAAATATACCATTTTTTTTGGAACTATTCCATATAATTGACACCAAAATTCCATTTGTTAAAAAAAATTAACATTTAGCCTTATTGAAAATCCGATTTGTTAAAAAATTAAGTATTTTTGAAGTCTATTAATCACTAATCTATTTATACTATGAAAAAATTATTTTTATCCTTTGCATCACTTTGTATGATTGCTTCTATTTACTCTTGTAGAGAAACTGTCGACAAAGCTAAAGATGCTGCCGGAGATGCCACCAACACAGTGGAAAAAACTGTAAAAGAAACAACCGACAAAACTACTGAAGTAGGTAAAGAAATGGTGAATGATACCAAAAAAGCAGGCGAAGAAATAGTGGACGATGCTAAAAAAGCCGGTGAAGAGATGGTAGACGACGCTAAAAAAGCAGGTGAAGAGATGGTGAACGACGCTAAAAAAGCAGGTGAGGAAATGGTGAATGATGCCAAAGAAAAAGTTGGCGAAGAAGTGGATAAAGCTTCAAACAAGTTAAAAGAAAAAATAGGAGGAAATTAGTAAGAAATTTTTTCTATTTTACAAGAAAACGTCTCGAAGTTGAGGCGTTTTTTTTTTACATATTACCAACAACTTTCTCTAATTCTAAATACCAATTTTTCCCAAACTTACGAATGAGCGCATCCTTTACAAATTTATAAACCGGCATCTGCAATTCATTTCCTAAAGTACACGCATCGTCGCAAATCTGCCATTTGTGATAATTAACAGCTGCAAACTCGCTATAATCTTGTACTCGTACCGGATACAAATGACAAGAAATTGGTTTTTGAAAATCTATTTTACCTGCATTATAGGCATTTTCAATCCCGCAGCCGGCTATTCCGTTATCGGTAAAAGTTACGTAGGCACATTCTTTACCGTTTACCAAAGGGGTTTCCGGCTCGTCTAAAACAGATGTTACAGACGTGCCTTGTGCGGTAATTGCCTTAATTCCTTCCGGTCGTAAAAAAGGTTTTACTTTAGTATATATGTCTTTAAGAATTTTAACTTCTTCTTTGGTTAGTGGCGCACCTGCTTCCCCTTCTACACAACATATTCCTTTGCAAGCGTGTAAATTGCAAACAAATTCTTTTTCGATAATGTCTTCCGACACAATGGTTTTTCCTAACTGAAACATTTGGCAAAAATACTATTTTATTGTGTTTTTAATAGTTAATTTTGCGCTTTATAACTCGTTATGAATTTTAATTTCAAAGAAATACTTACCGCTACTATGATTCTTTTTGCCGTGATTGATATCATAGGCAGCATTCCCATTATTGTTTCGTTACGAGAAAAGGTAGGACATATTCAATCTGAAAAAGCTTCAATTATTGCAACTGTACTAATGATTGTATTTTTATTTCTGGGAGAGCGAATACTTAATTTAATTGGCATAAACGTTCACGAATTTGCCGTAGCCGGTGCTTTAATTTTATTTTTCTTGGCATTAGAAATGATTCTCGGAATCACACTTTTTAAAGAAGAAGACGGAGAAAACAGTGCTAAGTTGGCTTCGGTTTTTCCGTTGGCTTTTCCGCTTTTAGCCGGTCCGGGAAGTTTAACTACGTTACTATCGCTTAGAGCCGAATACCATACCGAAAATATAATTTTGGCAGTACTAATTAACATTGTTTTTGTGTATATTGTTTTAAAAACTTCCAAAAACATTCAAAAAGCTATTGGTAAAAACGGAATTATCATCATTAGAAAAATATTTGGTGTAGTACTTCTATCGATTGCTATCAAACTTTTTACCTCAAATATTCAAGAACTTTTTAATTAAACAAATTTATATGAAAATCATTAGCTACATCTTCATCGTCATTGCTGTACTTCTTATTGGTTTTAATGCTACGCACTTAGATTTTTCTCACCTATTTCAAGGAGATAGTCTTATTGCATTAAGCACCATTGTTGCCGGCTTGTGTGTAATTGTATTAATGTTACTCTTACTAGCCTCCGAAAAGTTTAAAAAATTAGACAAATAATTTATTCTTAACCTCCTTTTGTTTGAATTTTTATGGTAATTTTGATACTGAAACAAAATCATCCATTACCATGAAATATCTTCCTATTGACCGAGCACTCTTTATTAAAAACAGAAAAAACTTTATGGCTCAAATGAAGCCAAAAAGTGTTGCCTTTTTTAATAGTAACGATATTTATCCTATCTCGGCAGACAGCACTTTACCATTTGAGCAACACAGAGATATTTTTTATCTAAGCGGTGTAGACCAAGAAGAAAGCGTATTGGTATTATTTCCCGATGCACCTGATGAAAAACATCGCGAGATTCTTTTTTTAAAAGAAACCAATGAACACATTGCTGTTTGGGAGGGAGAAAAACTAACCAAAGAAAAAGCCTTTAAAACCAGCGGAATTAAAACCGTTTACTGGTTACAAGATATGAAACGAGTTATTGCCGAGCTAATGGCACAAAGTGAAACGGTTTATATTAATACGAATGAACATTATCGTGCCAATGTAGAAACCGAAACACGAGAAGCACGTTTTACCAAATGGCTAAAAGAAAAATATCCCGCTCACAGCGTAGCAAAAAGCAATCCTATTTTACAACGTCTTCGCGCTGTAAAAGATCCTATTGAAATTGACCTTATACAAACTGCTTGTAATATTACCGAAAAAGGTTTCAGACGGATTTTAAATTTTGTAAAACCCGGTGTAATGGAATATGAGATTGAAGCGGAATTTATGCACGAATTTTTGTGTAACCGCTCAAAAGGTTTTGCTTATACACCCATTGTAGCCAGTGGAAAAAACGCTAATGTGCTACACTACATTCAAAATAACCAAGAATGTAAAGACGGAGATTTAATCCTATTGGATGTTGGCGCAGAATATGCTAATTATAGCAGCGACATGACTCGCACCATACCGGTAAACGGAAGATATACAAAACGGCAAAAAGATGTGTACAACGCTGTGTTAAGAGTGAAAAATGAAGCTACAAAACTATTGGTACCGGGAACACTTTGGAAAGAATATCATATAGAAGTAGGTAAGCTTATGACTTCAGAATTAATAAACCTAGGCCTTATCACAAAAGCCGATGTACAAAATGAAAATCCGGATTGGCCTGCTTATAAAAAATATTTTATGCACGGCACTTCGCACCATATAGGATTAGACACTCATGATTACGGATTATTATGGGAGCCTATGAAAGCCGGAATGGTTTTTACGGTAGAACCCGGAATTTATATCCCCGAAGAAGGATTTGGTGTTCGAATTGAAGATGATGTTGTAATTCAAAAAACCGGAGAACCCTTTAACTTAATGCGAAACATTCCTATTGAGGCAAATGAGATTGAGGATTTGATGAACAGCTAAAAAAAACAGCTATGTTTTCGCCCAAACAACTCACTACTTTCAATTTAATAATCGTTGGGTATTTTATTATGGTTTACCTTATTAACTATTTTAAAATAGATTTTGTGCTAATTGCTGTTATAAAAGAGCTTGCTACCATTCCTTTTTTAATAGCCCAACTAATTTTTATTTTTTTGAGTTTACAATTCTTTATTAAGAATAAAAAAGAAAAGTGGTTGCTTCTTAGCACTGTATTATTATTTTTTTCATTTTTTTTTACAATAGCAAGTGTTTTGCAGTATTTTTTTTGCAAAACTTAAGTACAAAAAAAACCACTCTCTATCGGAGTGGTTTTTAGTTTTTAAGAAACATCTGAAATTAATGCCTTGGTCTTTTTCCTTTTTTAGATTTTGAACCTACGCGTGACATTGCATTTCTAAATCCAATATAGTCTGTAGCCATATCTTGAGGGAAGTAACGTCGCTGAGCCGGATCTAACCAGTAATCTCTATCTCTCCAAGAACCTCCTTTATAAACACGTACATTGTTATCTATAAGCGTAGTTCTGTTGGTGGACTCATCATACTTTCTTTCTAAACGACCTGTGCTATCGGTAGAAACAAAATGTTTAGGAGCATTGTACATACGCTTATTGTCGTCTGTTTCTTCTTCATCAGCAAAAGATTGGTAATATCTTGAAGAACGCTTATCGCCGTCTCTATAATCGCGATTATCACTTGTGTCAAAATTTGTTCTTAAATAGGTTTCTTCTTCATCTACCGGAACTTCTTTTATTTCTCCCGGTAAATAGCGAGCTACAATTTTTCCGTTACTCAATGTATCATATACGATATCATCTGGGGTTACGATACTTATTTGTCCATATTCATCAATGGCAAACTTGGTATAAACGTTTCCTCTATAATAATTAAAATCATTAAACTCGTCATCAACGATAGGTCTATAAACATCGGCAACCCATTCGGCAACATTTCCAGCCATATCGTATAATCCGAAATCGTTTGGTGGGTACGATTTTATTTCGGCAGTAATATCGGCACCATCATCACTCCAACCTGCAATTCCACCATAATCTCCATCACCTTGCTTAAAGTTGGCTAGTTGATCACCTCTGGTACGTCTTTTTCCCGAACGCGTATATTGTCCGTCCCAAGGATATTTTTTTCGCCCACGATAAACATTGTAATTTCTAAGACCAACCAATCCTAATGCCGCATATTCCCATTCTACTTCGGTTGGCAGTCTATAAGAGGGTAATAGTAAACCGTCTCTTCGTTGTACGTATAAATCTGAGCTGTCTTTGCTCTTTTTTGCTAACATTTGAGACTTTTTACCACCTCGGGTTATTGAATCATTGCCACCATAGGTTTTGGTAGGTGCTGCCAAATATGTTTGCGTATTAAAAATCTCTCCGGGTTTGGTTTTATATCTTGCGCCACGAGCAATAATACTTTCTTCTTCAAGAATAAGTTCGTTTACTCTGTCTGTACGCCAGTCGCTAAACTCAACAGCCTGTACCCAACTTACTCCAACAACCGGATAATTGGCATAGGCGGGATGACGAAGGTAATTGTTTACCATCACTTCATTAAAGCCTAAACGGTTTCTCCAAACTAATGTGTCGGGTAATGCTCCGTTATAAATATTTTTAAACTGCTCATCTTCCGGAGGGAATACTTTTTTTAACCAATCTAAGTATTCAAGATACATTAAATTAGTCACTTCGGTTTCATCCATATAAAAAGACTGTACATGTTGCTGATTGGGAGAATTATTCCAATCGTGCATGGGATCATCTTGCACTTTACCCATGGTAAAGGTTCCTCCTTCTATAAATACAAGTCCCGGACCGGTTTCTTGTTCTTTATAATTGGTGTTGTATTTAAAGCCTCCTTCTTTAGAATTAAATTTCCACCCGGTGGCTCTGGAGCTACTTTTGTAGTCTCTGGATTTTTTACAACTCACCATAAAAGAAGTTGCAATGACTACAATAACAAGTTGTAATACTAAGGTTTTTTTAAAGTTCATAGTTTTCAGTTATGAAAAATTGGGTTCGCAATATAGTAATTAACGGTAAATTCGCAATAATATTTTACAATATTTGTAATGTCAAGGTTGTCGTATTTTTTCAACAGACCCTCTTAGAAACGCAAATAGGTTAAATTTAGTATGGCAAATTTATAAAAAATAATTTACTAAGCGAATATTGATACTAAGTGTATCTTTGGGACGTTATTTATTATGATGAAAAAAAATATTTTTATTTCAATTTTTATTTTGTTTGCGCTTGTAACTACTGCACAAGAGCGCACTGTTTATATTGATTGGAGTGATTTTAACACTTCTTCCAAAGAGGTTAAAGAATCGTTTTCCGACAAAAAAACGGCAGAAACAAGCCACTTGTGGGTAAACAAAGAACTTTGTTTTTTTTCTCAACAATGGAAAGATAATGCTTTGGCAGACCCAAACTCATTAAAAGTATCTGCTGTTGTTTATCAAAATTTAACAGCTTCCGAAATAAAAAAAATTAATCCTAAAATAATTTCGAACAAACCGAATTTTTCTATTAAAAGCGGTATCGCAAGAGGCGTAATTTACACTTCGATCTCACTCTCTCCTATTATTAAAGAAAACGAGGTTTTTAAAAAAATAGTTTCATTTTCTATTAAATATTCAGAAACTATAGAACGAAATGATAGTCGAGTTCCCTCTATTGTTAACTCTGTCCTGTCAACAGGAAGCTGGTATCAGTTTAAAGTTTCTAAAACCGGTGTTTATAAAATTACTGAAAATTTTTTGAAAAAATTAGGGATGAACGTAGGGAGTATAAATCCTAAAAACATAAAAATTTATGGAAATGGCGGAAAGCCACTCCCCTTACTAAACGCAGATAATTTTTATTTTGATCCTCCCGAAAATGCAATACAAGTAATAGGTGAAGAAGACGGCTCTTTTGATAATGGAGATTATATATTATTTTACGCTATTGGAACCGAAGGATACGATGCTGAAAGCGACACCAATTTAAATCCGTATAGCGACGAAGCCTTTTATTTTATTACTGCTGACGGTGCGCCGGGCAAAAGAGTACAACCTATGCAAGAACCAACGGGCAATGCTTCGACTATAATAACGCAATTTAACGATTATGCTTTTCAAGAAGAGGATGAAGAAACTCCTGCAAAAGTAGGAAGACGATGGTTTGGAAATCGATTTGACATTGAGCCGGAACAATCCTACGAATTTACTTTCCCAAACATTGTAAGTGGCTCTAACATTAATTTTACAATTAAAGCCGGAGCAGTATCCGAATCTGTTACATCTTTAGCAATTTCAGTAAATGGCGCAGCTATTCCTCCCTTAACATTTAGCCCTTTAAGCGGAAACACATTACTAAGTACTAATCAACAAACGGTAACCATACCTTCTGGGAATGAAACCATAACAGTAGATTTAGCCTATAACAATTCCGGAAACCCTGCCAGTGTAGGGTATTTAGATTATTTTAAAATTGAAGTACTTAGACAACTAAAGGGTGTTGATGGAAAACAACTGGCTTTTCAATATAACGAAGCGGTTAACCAAACAGGAATTGGAGAATACCAACTCGCTAACGCCTCTCAATTTACACAAATATGGGATGTTACAGATTTTACAGCTATTTCTTCAAAAACAATAACCAATCAATCAACCGTTTCATTTAAAGCACAAATGGGAGAACTAAAAAAGTATATCGCCTTAAACCCAGTCGACTTTTATTCGCCCGAAAGAGCAAAAAAAGATGTAATCCCAAATCAGAACTTAAAAGGCACTATTTTTACAGATGCTTCAGGCAACTTTAAAGATATAGACTATATTATTATAACCGCACCTTTTTTATTACAACCCGCATTACGATTGGCAAATCACAGAAAAAACATTGATGGTTTAAATATAAAAGTTATCACCACAAATCAGATTTACAACGAGTTTAGTACTGGTAAGCAAGACATAGGAGCAATACGAAATTTTATAAGGTATGTTTACGAAAATGCTTCGGAACCCTCTAAAAGAATAAAATACCTCTGCCTTTTTGGTGACACATCTGTAGATTACAAAAACAGATTGCCCGGAAACAACAATGTTGTTCCTACTTTTCATACATTAAGCAGTACAAATACGGTAACTTCATTTATGAGTGATGATTTTTATGGAAACCTAGATAGTAACGAAGGAACCATTGGTCAAAGCCCGGATATAGACAGATTGGATTTAGCCATAGGAAGAATCGTTGTTGACGAAGTACCCCTGGCAAACGCATTGGTTGATAAAATAATAAACTATGAGTCGAAAGCCTCATATGGAAACTGGCGAAATAATTTTGTGATTATATCAGACGATGTAGATGCCGCTTGGGAATACAGAGATATTGAAAAAAACTTAGACGATTTAAGTGACGAAATTTTAGCAAATAAACCTTTTTTAAATGTAAAGAAAATACATTCGGATGCTTTCAAACAAGAAAGTTCTGCCGGAGGAGACAGATATCCAACAGTAAATGATGCTATCGATGATGCTATTGAAGTAGGTGCTTTAGTTGTTAATTATTTTGGACATGGAGGAGAAGACGGGTTGGCTAAAGAGTTTATTTTTACCAAAACAATGGCTCAAGAGTTTCAAAATATAGATAATTTACCTTGTATTCTTACCGTAACTTGTGAATTTACCAAGTTTGATTTACCTACACGTACAACAGCCGGCGAACTTACTTTTTGGAATAAAAATGGTGGTGCCATTTCAATGCTTACTACCACGCGCTCCATCTCGGTCTCACTTGGAGTAGAGTTTAACAGAGTTATTGCCCCGCATCTTTTTGGTTACAACCAAAATATTCCGGTTCCTCCTGCTGAAGCACTCCGACTCTCCAAAAACGAAATAAATGGTTCGCTACGCAGAGTGGTTTTTTATCTGGGTGATCCCGCAATGCATTTGGCTTTTCCAAAACCTAGAATAATTCTTACCAAACTTAATAATCAACCCATAGCACAATCTACAACCATTCTTAAAGCATTAAGTAAAGTAAAATTTGAAGGTGAAATACAAGACGAAAACGGTAATTTAATTTCTAATTATAACGGAACTTTAGAGGCAAAAGTTTTTGATAAAGAAATACAACGACAAACACTTGCAAATGACGGAGTAAGAGATAATGCTAATGATTACGACAACGATGGAAACACCAATAATATTTTAAAACTTAACTTCACCACTTTGGGAGAGATAATTTTTAATGGTAAATCATCAGTTACCAATGGGAAGTTTGAGTTTGAATTTGTTGTTCCAAGAGACATTAGAATACCTGTTGACAAAGGTAGAGTAAGTCTCTATGCACAACGTACCAATGCGCTGGAAGACCAAATAGGTTTTAATGTAGATATCAAAGTAGGCGGGTTAAATGAAGATGCCCCCGAAGACAACATAGGTCCTACCATTCGGCTATTTATGAATGATGAAAGTTTTGTTTCGGGAGGAATAACAAATGATTCACCCGTTTTATTAGCAAAAATAGAGGATGAAAACGGAATCAATACCATAGGCGGGATAGGTCATGACATTGTAGCTATTTTAGACGGAGATGAAACCAATCCGTATAACTTAAACGAGTATTACCAAGCCGAAACCGATGATTATACTAAAGGCACTCTTAATTACAAATTAAGAAACCTTGAGGAAGGACTGCATACACTTTCACTTAAAGCTTGGGATGTGTACAATAACTCGGCCACCGCCGAAATACAATTTGTCGTAGCCGGTGATGATAAACTTAAAATAACACGTGTCCTTAATTACCCCAATCCGTTTACAAACTATACCGAGTTTTGGTTTAACCACAATCGCCCGTTCGAACCGCTTGAAGTACAAATACAAGTTTTTACCGTCACCGGAAAAGTAGTATGGACAAAAAATCAAATTATAACTACCGACGGGTTTCTATCCAGAGATATTACTTGGGACGGAAGAGATGACTTTGGTGATAAAATAGGAAAAGGTGTATATATTTATAAGATTACCGTAAAATCTACGTTAACCAATAAGCGTGTCGAAAAATTTGAAAAACTCGTTATCCTTTAAAAATTAAAAATTATATTTGTCGAAACTATATATAACCTCGTTATGAAAAAAATAATTATTGCAAGTTTACTACTCTTTGTTTTTGTCAAAACAAATGCACAAGAGTACAATAGGGTTATTACAACCGGAGTTCCTTTTTTACTAATAGCCGGTGACCCCAGAGCAGCAGGTATGGGAGATATTGGTGTAGCTACCTCTGCCGACGCATTTTCGCAACAATGGAATCCTGCAAAATATGCCTTTTCTTTATCCAAACAAGGAGTAGGAGTAACTTACACTCCCTACTTAAGTAAATTAGTTAACGACGTATTTCTGGGAAATGTAACCTATTTTAACCGCCTAAATGAACAAAGTGCCGTAGCCGGAAGTTTTCGTTACTTTAGTCTGGGAGAAATTGAACTAAGAGACACCCCGGACCAACAACCGCTGTTGGTTAAACCAAACGAATTATTTTTTGACTTAACTTATGCCTTACGTTTAAGTGAACGCTTTTCGATGGCTGTTACCGGAAGGTACCTTCGTTCTGACCTTAGAATTCAAGCGTCAATTGAGGATGCTTCGGCTGCCAGTTCGTTTGCCGTAGATGTCTCCGGATATTACCAAAGTGAAGAAATTGCTTATAACGATTTTGACGGAAGGTGGCGTGCCGGATTTAACATTTCAAACGTGGGTCCCAAACTGAAATACGACGAATTAGGTCAAGAAAGCAGCTTACCTATCAATTTAGGACTGGGTGCCGGTTTTGATTTTATCTTAGATGAATATAACAAAGTAGGCGTAAACCTTGAAGTAAATAAGTTATTGGTACCAACTCCCAGCGATTCTAACGAAGACGGCACCATAGATCGTTTAGACGATTATTATAACCAAAATTTTTTTAGCGGGATGTTTTCATCATTTGGCGATGCTCCCGACGGTTTTAGCGAAGAGTTAAAAGAATTCACCTGGGCATTGGGTGCCGAGTATTGGTATCAAGATTCTTTTGCATTTAGGGCAGGTTATTTCCATGAAAGCCCGGAAAAAGGAGCCAGACAATATGCTACATTTGGTGCAGGTTTTAAATATACTACTATCAACATAGATATTTCGTATTTGTTCTCTACTTCCAAAGTAAGAAGCCCGCTTGAAGGAACGCTTCGATTTGGGTTAACTTTTAACATAGGAGACGATGAATACGATGAATATTAAAATTTATTCATGAAAAAAATAACTGTCGAAACACATTTAGAAGTCTATGATTCTTTAGAAGAACTTCCCGTTTCGATACAAAAACTCTTTAATAAGGCGCAACAAGCCAGAGATATAGCTTACGCGCCTTATTCTCATTTTAAAGTAGGAGTCGCCATTACTTTAGATAATGGCAAAATTATACAAGGAAGTAATCAAGAAAATGCAGCTTATCCATCCGGGTTATGTGCAGAGCGAGTAGCCGTATTTTATGCCGGTGCCACTTTTCCCAATGCCGTTATTACCGCATTGGCTATTACCGTTAAATCTTCAGATAAAATTGTAACTACTCCTGTAGCTCCATGTGGTGCCTGCAGACAATCTTTAGCCGAATACGAAATAAAACAAAAGAGACCTATGTCTGTTTATTTTATGGGTGAAACCGGAAAAATAATTAAGGCTCCTTCAATTAAAGCCTTATTACCTCTGGGTTTTGACAGCTCTTTTTTAGGTAGAAATTAATTTCTACTATCCTCTTGTTTTAACACCTTCAAGTCGTGTAGCAATTTCTCTATTTCATCGGGATTTGTACCATCATAAAATCCTCTAATGCGTTTCTTTTTATCGACTAAAACAAAATTTTCGGTATGTACCAAATCGTTGGGACTATAAGGCACATCTTTGGCAACCAAATACGATTTTCGAGCCAAATCATAAATCTGTTTTTTATCTCCTGTTACCAGATTCCACTTGCTATCAATAACCCCTTTTTGCAAGGCATATTTTTTAAGTTGTAGTACACTGTCTATTGTAGGAGTTACCGTATGCGAAAGTAACATAACATCCGGGTCATTCTTTATGGCTTCTTGAATTTTTGCCATATTATCGGTCATCTTAGGGCATATGGTTTGGCAAGTCGTAAAAAAGAAATCGGCTACATAAATTTTACCTTTATAATTGTTTTGCGTAACAGTATCTCCGTTTTGGTTAATCAACTTAAAATCGGAAATAGTATGATATTTTTTAATATGTTGTATGGTGCTATCTACCAATTCTTTAGAAACCTGAGCAGGTTGGTAAACGGGCAGTACTTCCGGTGGTTTAATTACTTGGTATATCATTGTAATAATTATACCGGAAAGCACGAAAAAGAAAACCCAAAAAAACTTGTATTTAAAAATGTATCGTAACATACGGCAAAGGTCAAAAAATTATACTAAAGTCAAGGTAATTTTTGTTACAAATTGTCTTATACCAAAAGGAGTAATTTTATAGCCCGAAATAAATTGAATTAAAAAATAGATGTTTTTGGTATTACATCAAAAAACCGGAATTCATCAAGCTAAAAAGCATCGATTTATTTACACTGCAAGGTGTTTTGGTTCAACATTGGAAAGATAAAAAACAAATAAATATTAGTAAACTGCAATCGGGAATGTATTTTGTGAAACTAACAACGCAAAGCGGAACGGTAACAAAGCGTTTTATCAAAAATTAAACAAAAAGTTCTGTTTGCGCTATTTGCGTTAGGGATAGCAACGGCATCCCCTAATGGCTTTTTGTTTAAAATATTATTTTTTACTATGGTTTATTTTATGCTATAAAAATACAAGTTATAAAGTATGCCATTAGGGATATAGTGAATAGCCCGACCCCCGACACCTATGGTTGTCGGGGGAAACGCCCAAAAAAATGTTAATAAATTAACAACAAAAGGCTTTAAATACCTTAAAGTTTTTATTTTTGCGCTTATTATTTTTTATAACACCGTATGAGTCCGTTTGTAGTTAAAGCCATTCAATTATTATTGAGTTTGTCCTTACTTATTATTTTACATGAGTTAGGACATTTTATACCCGCCAAAATTTTTAAAACCAGAGTTGAAAAATTCTTCTTGTTTTTTGATGTGAAATTTTCACTTTTTAAAAAGAAAATAGGCGAAACCGTTTACGGAATAGGTTGGTTGCCACTTGGAGGTTATGTGAAAATTGCCGGGATGATTGATGAAAGTATGGATAAAGAACAAATGGCGCAACCCCCAAAACCGTGGGAGTTTAGAAGCAAACCCGCTTGGCAACGTCTTATCATTATGCTTGGTGGAGTTACCGTTAATGTGCTTGTGGCTTTTGTTATTTATGCCGGCATCCTTTATTTTTACGGAAAGGATGTAATTACCAACGATAAATTACCACACGGATTTGCCGTTTCGGAAGTTATTAAACCTTATGGTTTTAAAGACGGAGATAGAATTTTAGCAGTAAACGGAAAACCTCTTGAAAATGTTATGGATATAAACCGTTATCTGTTTTTAAGAGATGTAAAGACGGTAGAAGTTCAACACAATGACGGAACCAAACAAATAATTGATATACCCGAAGATATAGGACAACAACTCTTTGAGAAAGATGCGTTGAGACCTTTTGAGCCTATTAGAGAAGCCGTAATAGACACTGTTTTGCCCGATTTTCCGGCTGCAAAAGCGGGATTGAAAAAAGGAGATAAAATAATTTCGGTAAACGGCAAAAAAACGGCTTACTGGAACCAATTTACAAAAGCTGTTAGCAAAGAGAAAAACAAAAAAATAACTGTTGTAATTTCCAGAAATAATATCTTAGATACGCTACAGGTTACTCCAACCGAAGACGGAAAAATCGGAGTATCCAATTTTGCAAAAGACATACTTGGTGCAACCACACACATTAGCTATGGTTTAGGCGAAAGTATTATAAAAGGAGTGCAATATGGTATTGATACTTTAAACGACTATATTAGCCAGTTTAAATTTGTGTTTACCGCTAAAGGTGCAAAACAAGTAGGTGGTTTTGGAGCTATAGGTAATATGTTTCCGCCGGTTTGGGATTGGCTAAGTTTTTGGGAAACCACAGCTTTTATATCAATTGTTTTGGCATTTATGAATATTTTACCTATTCCGGCATTAGACGGTGGTCATGTGATGTTTTTGCTCTATGAAATTATTACCGGAAGAAAACCCAATGAAAAAGTAATGGAATATGCTCAAATAGCCGGATTCGTATTTTTAATTGTTTTGGTACTATTAGCCAATGGTAACGATATATATCGCTGGTTATTTGGCGGATAAAAAAAGATGATAAGAATTTTTTAAAAATCTTTGTTGCAGATAAAAAATAAATTATATTTGCATCCGCTAAAAGCGAATAACTTCCTCCTTAGCTCAGTTGGTTAGAGCATCTGACTGTTAATCAGAGGGTCCTTGGTTCGAGCCCAAGAGGAGGAGCAAAAAAATCCCCGTCAAAAAATGACGGGGATTTCTTATTTTATACCTATTCTTAATATAAAATAGTCCAAAACTATTTTATGTTTTTGAAAGGGTTAATGCCGTTACAGAATGAAAATAGTTA
>JALWKK010000047.1 GCA_027081505.1 Flavobacteriaceae bacterium | reverse complement strand
CGGATTGGTTTATTTATCACACAATCTACTAAAATATGCTAGAACAGCATAAAAAACACAGGTTTTATCAATTTTATCAGTAAAAGTAACTGTTTTTTAAGCTCTTTTATTTAATATTTACCGAAATTTTGGTGTGTAAAAAATATATTCATTCAGAAAATTTAAAAATTAAAAAAATTAAATAAAAAAAAGACTGTCTCAATTACTTTTGAGACAGCCTCATCTAAGTAATAACACTAGTTTTTCGATTCTATTTTTGAATCGTTTAAGAACCACACATTAAACAATCGTCATCTTGGTCTGCATTTTTTGATTTTTCCAGTAATTCTCTTAATTCTTGAGGAGTTAACGGCTTGTTATTTTCGGCTTTAGTAGCTACCACTACTGCTTCTTGCATATTGCTTACGGGCTTCTTTTTTGAAGTATTGCTTAATGTAAACTTAATAGCATCTACTGCACTTTTTGTACGCAGGTAGTACATTCCGGTTTTTAAACCGCTTTTCCAAGCATAAAAGTGCATAGAAGTAAGTTTTGCCATATTTGCATTTTCCATAAAGAGGTTAAGCGATTGGGATTGGTCTACAAAATAGCCTCGTTGGCGAGACATATCAATAATATCTTTCATACTCAACTCCCAAACAGTTTTGTACAGATCTTTTAGTTCTTGCGGGATGTCTACTCTTTGTACAGAGCCGTTGGCGCGCATGATTTCTTCTTTTAAATCATCGTTCCAAAGTCCTAATTTTACCAAATCTTCCAAGAGGTGTTTGTTAACAACAATAAACTCGCCGGATAGTACTCTTCGGGTATAAATATTAGAGGTATAAGGTTCAAAAGCTTCGTTGTTTCCTAGTATTTGAGAAGTAGATGCTGTGGGCATAGGCGCAACTAAAAGAGAGTTTCTAACACCGTGCTTCAGTACCTCTTTTCTGAGTTTTTCCCAATTCCACCTTCCGCTTAATTCTTCATCTTTAATACCCCACATATTATGTTGAAATATGCCTTCAGAAATAGGAGATCCTTTGTAGGTTTGGTAGGGACCGTCTGCTTTAGCTTCTTCCATAGAGGCTGTTACAGCGGCAAAATATAATGTTTCAAAGATTTCTTGATTGAGTTTTTTTGCTTCATCACTGGTAAAAGGCAGGCGTAACATTATAAAGGTATCTGCCAAACCTTGAACTCCTAATCCTACCGGGCGATGCCTAAAGTTAGAGTTTTCGGCTTCTTTTACCGGATAGTAATTTCGGTCTATTACTCTGTTTAGGTTTTTGGTTACTCTTTTGGTTACTCTAAAGAGTTCTTTGTGGTCAAACTCACCATTTTTAACAAACATTGGGAGCGCAATAGACGCTAAATTACACACAGCTACCTCATCCGGTGAGGTGTACTCCATAATCTCGGTACACAGGTTGGAGGAGCGAATTGTTCCTAAGTTTTTTTGGTTACTTTTTCGGTTTACGGCATCTTTATAAAGCATATAAGGCGTACCGGTTTCGATTTGAGATTCTAAAATTTTCTCCCAAAGTTGGCGGGCTTTTATGGTTTTTCTGCCTTTGTTTTGTTTTTCGTATTTTAGGTATAGTTCTTCAAATTTTTCGCTATGGGTGTCGTATAACCCTGGACATTCGTTGGGGCACATTAGCGTCCAATCGCTATCTTCTTGTACGCGCTTCATAAATAGATCGGGAATCCACATAGCATAGAATAAATCTCTGGCTCGCATTTCTTCTTTTCCGTGATTTTTCTTTAGGTCTAAAAACTCAAAAATATCGGCGTGCCAAGGTTCCAGATAGATTGCAAACGACCCTTTTCGTTTTCCTCCGCCTTGATCTACATAACGGGCTGTATCGTTGTATACTTGAAGCATGGGTACAATTCCGTTTGAGGTGCCGTTTGTTCCGGCAATGTAGGATCCGGTAGCTCTGATATTATGAATAGAAAGACCTATTCCTCCGGCAGATTGAGAGATTTTGGCGGTTTGTTTTAAGGTGTCGTAAATACCGTCTATACTGTCTTCTTTCATAGTTAATAGGAAGCAGGAAGACATTTGTGGTTTTGGTGTTCCGCTATTAAAAAGCGTAGGTGTTGCGTGTGTGAAGTACTTTTTAGACATTAACTCGTAGGTTTCTTTCACGGCTGCTAAGTCGTTTAAATGAATTCCTACCGAAACACGCATAAGCATATGTTGCGGACGTTCAACTATTTTTCCGTTAAGTTTTAGTAAATAGGAGCGTTCCAGGGTTTTAAAGCCAAAATAATCGTAACCAAAATCTCTGTTGTAAATGATGGTAGAATCCAGTTCGTCGGCGTTTTCTTTTATAACATTATAAACTTCATCGCTTAGTAGTGGTGCTTTTTTTCCGGTACGAGGGTTTACGTATTCGTACAAATCGGTCATCACTTCAGAGAATGTTTTTTTTGTGTTTTTATGAAGGTTAGATACCGAGATTCTTGCTGCGAGTTTTGCATAATCGGGGTGCGAAGTTGTCATTGTTGCTGCTATTTCTGCGGCAAGATTATCGAGTTCGCTTGTGGTAACGCCATCGTAAAGCCCTTCTATTACACGCATAGCAACTTTTACGGGGTCTACCAACTCATTGAGTCCGTAGCATAATTTACGAACTCGCGAGGTTATTTTGTCAAACATTATGGGTTCTCTGCGCCCGTCTCTTTTTATTACATCCATAATCTGTTTTTGTTTTGTTGATGGTTATTTTTTTGGCACAAAAAAGCAGTGCCTTTATTTAATTAATATAGGTTAAAAAAGAAAAAAAAAAATTACCCGAATTCTTTTGGGGAGAAGAAAACAGGGTTTAAAAATCGGCGTCGAAACTTATTTTATTGGCGTCTTTATCTTTATTGGTGATTCCGGCTTTTTGGTATTCGGAAACGCGTTTTTCAAAGAAATTTGTTTTTCCTTGAAGCGAAATCATATCCATAAAATCAAATGGATTTTTTGAATTATATACTTTATCACAACCAAATTCAACGAGTAACCGGTCTGTTACAAACTCTAAATATTGTGTCATCAATTTAGAGTTCATGCCAATAAGGCTTACCGGTAATGATTCGGTAATAAAACCTCGTTCGATATCGAGTGCATTGGTTAGTATTTCGGTGATGCGTTCTTTTGGTACTTTATTGACAATATGGTTGTTATGTAGATGAACTGCAAAATCGCAATGCATTCCTTCGTCTCTGGAAATAAGCTCATTAGAGAATGTTAAACCGGGCATCAAGCCACGTTTTTTAAGCCAAAAGATAGAGCAAAAACTACCCGAAAAGAAAATACCTTCTACGGCTGCAAAAGCGATAAGTCTTTCTGCAAAGCTGGGGCTTTCTATCCATTTTAAAGCCCATTCGGCTTTTTCGGTTATTGCCGGAAATACCTCGATGGCTTTAAAAAGTTTGTTTTTTTCTTTGTCGTCTTTTACGTATGTGTCTATTAAGAGTGAGTAAACTTCGGAGTGAATATTCTCCATCATTAATTGAAAACCGTAAAAGAATTTTGCTTCGGTGTATTGTACTTCGCTTACAAAATTTTCGGCTAAGTTTTCATTAACAATCCCGTCGCTAGCGGCAAAAAATGCAAGAATATGTTTTATAAAATAACGTTCGTCATCGTTTAATTTTGTTTCCCAATCTATCACGTCTTGGTGAAGGTCTATTTCTTCGGCTGTCCAAAAACTGGCTTCTTGTTTTTTATACCAATCCCAAATATCGTGATGTTGAATAGGAAAAATTACAAATCTATCTTTGTTTTCTTGTAAAATGGGTTCCGCTGCTTTCATTTTCCGTTTTCTTTTAAAGTTGTTATTTATTAGTTGTCGCTGGGGACTAACAAATATGAAAAATTTTAAGAGATGTTTTATGGGATTTCAGGCATATTTTTAACAAAGTTTTCAACACTGTAAATGTTTTTACAAACAACTGCAAATCAACAAGATAATCGGTTTTGAGTTTTGGTATGATAAACTCTTGTTTTATGTATTATTCAGTGTTTTTAAGCTTGTTTTTGTTGCTTTTTTGAGGCTTTTGTTGAAGAAAGTTTTCAACATATTTTTTTTAATTTTTAGTAGAAAAACATTTTTTGAAAAAGCAAATTTTTAGTTTCTTAGAAGTAAAATTTGCAAAAAAACTCAAATTTATAACGAATGTTTTTTTTCGTTCCTGTATTTTACCTTCTTTTGCAAATCTTTAAGGGAGGGTTAACAACATCCTAACATTTTATTACTTAGGTTTGCAAAAATAATTGGTGTGAATATTGTTATTGACGTAGGGAATACACAAATTAAAGTGGCAGTTTTTTATAATAATAAATTGCAACTAAAGCGGGTTTGTAATAATAGTTCTTTTGAAGAAGTGTTAAAAAAAATAGATTTAAAATATCCAAAAACAACGCATGCGTTTATTTCTTTAGTCGGAGTTTTTGAGGATAGAAATATGCAATTGCTAAATAAAAGATACAAAACGCTTGTACTTTCGCATAATTTGAATTTCCCTTTTATTAACAAATATGAAACACCCAATACATTAGGAGTGGATCGAATTGCTCTTTCAAGTGCGGCTGTTTCAACTTTTCCTAAAACAAATTGCTTAATTATCGATGCCGGAAGTTGCATCACGTACGATTTTGTAACTAACAAAGCTGAATATTTAGGGGGAGCTATTTCACCGGGTATTAAAATGCGATACAAAGCTTTACATACTTTTACAAAAAACTTACCCGAGCTATCACCAAAAAAAGAAAACAGTATAATTGGCAAGTCTACACAATCATCGATAAATATTGGCGTTGTACAAGGAGTTTTGTATGAAATTCAAGGGTATATTTCGCAATATTCTAAAGAATACAAAGATTTAACAATAATTTTAACAGGAGGAGACGCTCATTTCTTGCTAGATAGCTTAAATTTTAACATCTTTGCCAACTCAAATTTTCTATT
The DNA here is from genome assembly GCA_027081505.1 of Flavobacteriaceae bacterium. GTDB lineage: Bacteria > Bacteroidota > Bacteroidia > Flavobacteriales > Flavobacteriaceae > Marifrigoribacter. The sequence goes on along the minus strand of JALWKK010000047.1, from coordinate 14,017 downwards.
AGAAGGTTTAAACTACATTTTGGAACTTAATAAAAATTAATGTATAAAAATATAATTGTTGCCGTAACATTGTTTGTGTCTGTAGGAATTTTTGCCCAAGAAGGCACCACTTCTCCATATTCTTTTTACGGATTGGGTGAGCTAAAATTTAAAGGAACTGTTGAGAATAGAGCGATGGGAGGAATTAGTATGCTATCAGACAGTATTCACCTTAACCTTCAAAATCCAGCCGGTCTTTCAAAATTAAAACTTGTTACCTATGCCATTGGCGGAAGTTATAAATCTAGTGAATTGGCAACAGATTCTCAAACAGAAAACCTTTCTACCGCTACGTTAGATTATTTGGCTATTGGGATTCCTATGGGAAAATTTGCCGGAAGTTTTGGGTTGTTACCTTATACCTCGGTTGGTTATAAATTAAAAAGTTCGGAAAATGAAGAAAACAGGCAATACACGGGATCGGGTGGCGTTAATAAAGTTTTTATGGCTTTGGCATACAATGTTACACCGGAGTTAAGTATAGGAGTAGATGCAAGTTATAATTTTGGTAAAGTTGAAAACACCGTTTTTATAGAAAATGAGTTGGATTTAAGTACAGGCAGAATTGATAATTCTGCAATATCCGGATTCAATTTTAATTTTGGAGTACAATATAAAAAGATGGTTACTACAAATTTAGAGTTATCCTCAGCCATATCATTTACTCCAAAATCCGATTTAACTACAGAAAACACAAGAGAGTTATTTACAATTTTGGTTAATCCCGATACAGGCGGACAAGTAATTATTGACAAAAGAGACCTTCCTGTAGCCAATGCCGCTATTACGCTTCCTTCAAAACTTACCTTAGGTATGGGAATTGGAAAACCAAAAAATTGGTTTATAGGAGGAGAATATACCAATCTTAAAACAAGCAAGTTTAGTAATCCCACAACGTCTAATATTGCAAATGTTTCGTTTAAAGATGCATCTAGTATTAAATTAGGAGGCTATTTTATTCCGCAGTACAATTCTTTTGAAAATTATTGGAAACGTGTAGTTTATAAAGCCGGTATTCGTTTTGAAGAAACCGGTTTGCAAATAAACGGAGAAGATATTAATGAGTTTGGCATATCTTTTGGGGTATCACTTCCCGTAGGGAAAGTTTTCTCCAATGTAAACATAGGACTGGAAGTAGGAAGACGAGGAACAAAAAATCAAGGATTGGTACAAGAAAACTTCTTTAACACCTTTATTAGTTTATCATTAAACGATAAGTGGTTTCAAAAAAAATATTACGATTAACACAATACCATTAACAAAAAATACCATGAAGATGAATAGAAAAACATTAAAATCAATCGGAAAATTCAAGGTAAGCTTGTTTGTAGCCTTATTAACAATTCTTGGAACCGGAAGTAAAATGCTTGCACAAGCAGATAACGACTGCCATGTAACACTTTCACTTTTTATTGAGCCTGCCAAAGTAAAAAACTATGACGAGGCTGTTAAGCATTATGATAAAGTAGTAAAAGATTGCCCTACATTTAGTGTAGCTACATATCAATATGCCGTAAAAATGTTTAAAGACTTTATAAAAAAAGGAGATAAAACCAAAGTTAAAGATTTAATAGATGCTTACAAGTATCAATTACAATACTTTCCTAATCATAAAACCGTAAAAGAAGGAAAAATACTCTCTGCTATTGCTCAAACCGAGTATGATAATAAACTGAAAAGTAAAGAAGAATTATTTGCAGATTTTGACAACGCCTTTAAAAAAGATGAAAAAAACTTTAAAAGCCCTAAAAGCTTATATACGTATTTTTCGATAGCAGTCGATTTGTTTAATGACGGAAAAAAAGATATTCAAGAAATATTTGATCTGTATGATATAGTAAGCGGAAAAATTGATAAAGAAGAAGTAAATCTGGCAAAAATAGTAACCCAATTGGTTGACAAACAAGAAGCAGGAGAAACCCTTACATCTAAAGAAGAAAGAAAATTGAAAGCTGCTGAAAAAAACCTGAAAGCTTACGGTACGGTTAGAGGTAGTGTAGATGGAAAATTGGGTAAGTTGGCAGATTGTCCTAATTTAATCCCTTTATATTCTAAAGATTTTGAAGCAAAGAAAAACGATATAAATTGGGTTAAAAAAGCAGCAAGCAGATTAAGTGCTAAGGATTGCGACGATCCGTTGTTTTTCCAACTGGTGCAACAATTACACTCTCTAGAACCATCTGCAGAATCTGCTTATTACTTAGGTAAATTGGCAGCCAAAGACGGTAAAAGCGGTCAAGCATTAGAATATTATTTGCAAGCTGCCGAACTAGAAACCGATATTAATAAAAAAGCAAAATATTTATACAGTATTGCCGAAAACTATCGTAAAAAAGGAAGTTTTGGCAAGGCTAGAAATTATTACAGAAAAGTGCTCGAGGTAAAACCGAATCACGGAAGAGCTTATTTAAAAATAGCACAAATGTATGCCAAAAGCTCTGACGCTTGCGGAAGCACTGTATTTGAAAAACGTGCCGTAAATTGGCTCGCCGCACAAATGGCAGACAAGGCAGCCAGAGTAGATGCATCAATTGCCTCTACAGCAAGATCTGCAGCGAGTAGCTACAGACAAAGAGCTCCTTCAAAAAGCGATATTTTTAGCGAAGGTATGTCTGGAAAAACCATTACCTTTAACTGCTGGATTGGTGGAAGCGTAAAAGTACCTAACTTGTAAGAATGAACCTTTATAACATAGTATCTAAAAGCGTAATAGTAACCTTTGTTGCTGTTGCGCTTTTTGCTTGTAAAGGAAATAAAAACGAAATTAAAAAATTAAACCTTAAAGACGATGCACCTATTGCCGTCGGAAAAGAAATAAACCTAAAATATACCGACTCCGGTTTGTTGGTTGCAAATTTAATAACACCAAAATTACTAGACTTTTCTAACTTCAAATTCCCATACAGAGAATTTCCCGAGGGGATCATTTTGTATTTTTACGAAGAAAATAAAACCACAACCATACAAGCAGATTATGCCATACGATACGAAAACACCAATCTTGTAGACTTGCAAAAAAATGTAAAAATTGTAACAGCAGACAGCTTGGTGCTAAATGCCTCACAATTGTATTGGGATCAAAAAAACCAATGGGTGTTTACGGACCAACCTTATACCATTACTTTTAGCGATGGTTCTTATAACGACGGAGTGGGTTTTGATTCCAGCGAAGATTTTACTACTTTTCTCTCTCGAAAAAACCAAGGAATACAATTTATAGACAAAAAAGAACTTACCGATGAATAACAAAATCTTTCAATTATTTGAATACCTGTACATAGCAATGGCGGCATTTTCAATTTATTTAGTAATTACCAATTGGAATACAGACAGAAACAAAGCCTATCTCTTTGTGCTTTTTACCATTGTTGCTATCTTTATGTTTTTCTTTAAACGCAGTTTCAGAAAAAAAATGAAACAACGAGCTGATAAACACTAAATTTTAATCATCGATTAACTTGTAATGGAAAACATCCTCATTATCATTTCAATGTTAGCCTTATCGGCATTTTTTTCAGGTATGGAAATCGCTTTTGTTTCTTCCAACAAACTTCATATTGCTATTGAAAAACAACAGGAAAACCTTCTGGCAAAAGTACTTGCCAAACTCACTCAAAGACCCTCAAAGTTTATTGCTACTATGCTCGTTGGTAACAATATAGCCTTGGTTGTTTATGGGGTTTATATGGGCGATTTGCTTATGCAATACATACATCTGCAAGGTTTTACGGCATTGTTGGTGCAAACCGTTATTTCAACAATTATTATTTTACTAACCGCAGAGTTTTTGCCCAAAGTTTTTTTTCAGATTTACGCCAATAATTTACTGAAGTTTTTTGCCGTACCGGCATATTTTTTCTACCTGATTTTTTCTTGGATTTCCGAATTGGTTATATGGATTTCCGATAAAGTCCTAAAACTACTCTTTAAAACCGAAGGCGATTCGGTACAACTCACCTTTACCAAAATGGAATTGGGTAACTATATTTCAGAGCAAATGGAAACAGTAGAAAAAAGTGAAGAAGTTGATAGCGAAATACAAATCTTTCAGAACGCACTCGATTTTTCAGATGTAAAAGCTCGTGAGGTAATGATTCCTCGAACCGAAATCATTGCAGTAGATGTATATACCAAACCCAAAGAACTCGCAAAATTATTTTCGGAAACCGGACTCTCAAAAATTTTGGTTTACAAAGAAAATATAGACGACATCTTAGGATACGTACATTCTTTCGAATTATTTAAAAAACCTAAAAACCTAAAAAAAATACTTATTCCCGTAGTTTTTGTTCCCGAAACCATGCTGGCAAAAGACGTACTTAACATACTTACCAAAAAAAGAAAAAGTATAGCGGTTGTAATAGACGAATATGGCGGCACCTCAGGAATCCTCACCGTAGAAGATATTATAGAAGAAATATTTGGCGAAATTGAAGACGAACACGACTCGCCTCAACTCACCGAAAAGGTAATTAAAAAAGGACACTATATTTTCTCGGCTAGACTGGAAGTAGATTATCTAAACGAAACCTACAACCTGCAACTACCCGAAGGTGAAGCCTACGAAACACTCGGCGGACTCATAGTAAGCACCACTCAAAACATCCCCGAACAACAAGAAGAAATTACTATAAATAATTATACCTTTAAAATTGTAGAAGTATCCAACACTAAAATAGAATTGGTAGAAGTCAAAAAACTAAAAGAAAACGATTAGCCAACGATTATTATCAATAAAATGAGTTTATAGGCTCTAAAAGCAGGTCTTTATTTCAAATTAAAACAAATGATAAAATACATAGAAGAGTCTGCCGAATTTTTACAAAACAGAGGGTTTAATAATCCCGAAATAGGTATTATTCTCGGTACCGGGCTCGGAAAATTAGTTGAAAAAGTAAACATAGAAAGCGAAGTAAGTTACAACCACATTCCCAATTTCCCTACCGCAACCGTAGAGTTTCATAAAGGAAAACTCATTTACGGAACGCTTTCAGGAAAAAAAGTGATTATCATGCAAGGACGTTTTCATTTATACGAAGGCTATTCGCTGGTAGATATTACCTTTCCGGTACGCGTAATGCATCAGTTAGGAATAAAAAAATTATTGATAAGCAATGCAGCCGGAGCCTTAAATCCAAATTATAAAAAAGGCGAAATAATGCTTATAGACGACCATATAAATTTACAAGGAAGCTCTCCCTTAGCCTTTAAAGGAGTCGAAAAAATGGGCGAACGATTTGTGGATATGAGCGCGCCCTATGATGCAAAAATGAATCAAGCCATAACAGCCATTGCTCGTAAAAACAACCTTACACTTCATCAAGGCGTGTATGCCAGTGTGGTAGGACCCCAACTGGAAACCCGAGCAGAATACCGCTATCTAAGAATAATTGGCGCAGATGCCGTAGGAATGAGCACCGTTCCCGAAGTAATAGTAGCCAACCATTTAAACATTCCGGTAAGTGCCGTATCCGTACTCACCGATGAGTGCGACCCAAACAAGCTTCAACCTGTAGATGTACAAGAAATCATTGCAACCGCCATGCAAACCGAACCCGATATGATAACCCTCTTTACCCAACTAATATCCCAATTGTAAGAGAGCGCCTCTTATGCTATTACGCAGAGGTCGAACAATTTACAATACTAAAGCAGTTTGTTATCATTTTCACGCAAAAACCGTAAGCAGTAAAAATAAAATCCGACAAAACCCTTCAAATACCAAACACAAAACAATAAGTTATACCAATTTTAAATATAAAATAGTCCGAAAAGATTTGGTATTATCAACCATTTTGCAACAAATGGATTATAGTGTAGAAGTACAATACAAGCGTGTGGTACTAAGTAGCTATCAAATAGCCGAATTTTGATTTTTTTACTATCTTGGTACTTGACAAACACAACAAAAGGCGTTAAAACAAAATCGTCATAGCAAACTATCGACAATATTACAAAAAGTGAGATTAACAAAAGAACAACTTGATATTATCCACTCAACCGGCAACATCAAGATAAATGCTGTTGCCGGTTCCGGAAAGACAACTACCGTAATCGAATATGCAAAAGCACGACCAAAAAAAAGTAAAATTCTTTATCTGGCATTTAACAAGTCTGTCAAATTGGAAGCCGTAAAAAAGTTCCGGGAAAAAGGGCTTTTAAATGTAAAAGTTGAAACAGCACATTCACTAGCATACAAAAACATTGTTTTCAAACACAAATACAAGGTTAGGCACCAAGGGTATAAAACTTATGAAGTTGCCGAACTCTTAAATCTTCAAGGAAATGGAGAAAAACACGCTAAATACATTATTGCAAATCATATAAATAAATTCATCGCTTACTTCTGCAATAGTAACAAAGAAAAAATTAAAGACCTAAATTATCTTGATATTGTTTCCGACAGTAAAGCAAAAACATTCGTAACCACATTTTACAATTATATTGAGAAACAAACTCGACTTTTATTAAGTAAAATGGACAAAGGCGAAATAGAAATCATACATGACTTTTATCTCAAGAAATTTCAACTTTCCAATCCCAAACTAAATTTTGATTACATTCTCTTTGATGAAGGTCAAGATGCTTCACCTGCAATGCTCGATATTTTTTTAAAACAAAAAGCAACAAAAGTAATTGTAGGCGATACACATCAACAAATATACGGATGGCGACACGCAGTAAATTCGTTAGAAAAAACCGATTTTAAAACATATCACCTATCGACAAGTTTTCGATTTAGTCAGGATATTGCAAATCTTGCAATGAAGATCCTAAATTGGAAAAATATTTTAGACGACTACGAACCTCTGTTTATAACCGGAAAAGGAGAAAATAAAGAACATAAAGTAAAAGCGGTTCTTGCACGTACTAATCTCGGACTTTTACTTAAAGCAATTGAGTATGTAACGGAAAAAAAGAAAATAAAGCATATCTATTTTGAAGGAAACATCAACTCATATACTTATGCAGATGAAGGAGCCTCACTTTACGATATTTTAAACCTCCATAATGGAAATAACAGGCTAATTAAAGATAAGTTAATCAAGGGTATGAAAGACTTTGACGAATTAGAAGACTATATTGAAAAAACAGAGGATGTGCAACTTGCTCTTATGATCGAAATAGTTAGAGAATACGGAAATGAAATACCAAACATTATAAAGAAAATTAAATCCAAACACGTAGAAAATAATGAAAAAGAAAAAGCAGAAATGATTTTCTCAACTGTTCACAGATGCAAAGGAATGGAATATGATGCTATCCAAATAGTAAACGACTTTATTACAGAAAAAAAATTAGAAAAACTCAAAGAAGATGAAAAAGTGAGAGATATAAATTTTTCAAAAATAAACGAGGAAATAAATTTACTTTATGTAGCTGTTACAAGAACAAGAAATAGTATTTATATTCCGCAAAATTTAGTGCCGAAGAGCTTATCCAAAGCTAATCAAATTCACGTTATGCATGTAGAAAGCGAGGAAGAAAAATATGAAAGAAAAATTCTCGATAATACGATAACAAAATCAACCAAACCAAAAGAAAAAACATACTCAGTAGAAGAGATTAGAAAAAAACACAACGGAGCATACAAACCCTGGACAACTGAACTTGATGATGAATTGACTGTAATGTATTGTGAAGGTGTAAATATTCGGGATTTATCTAAACATTTTGGACGTACAAAAGGAGCTATTCGGTCAAGAATTAAGAAACTGGAATTGGAAGAATTGTATGGATAATAAAACAATTTTAAAAAAAAAACCGGTAAGAGCACCCTGTTTACAATACCTTCGATAAAATTTTTTCAATGGAGCACATTGTCATTATAGGAAACGGAATTGCCGGAATTACGGCTGCAAGACATATCCGAAAAAAATCTGATAAAAAAATTACGGTTATTTCTGCCGAAAACAAATATTTTTTTTCCCGAACTGCATTGATGTACGTTTATATGGGACATATAAAGTTTGAACATACCCAACCTTATGAAGATTGGTTTTGGAAGAAAAACAAGATTAACTTAAAAGAAGGATTTGTAGAAAAAGTTAATCATACTAACAAAACCCTTGTCTTTACTTCCGGTGAAATATTAACATACGACAAACTCATTATAGCAGTTGGCTCCAAGCCCAATAAATTTGGTTGGTCAGGACAAGATTTAAAAGGTGTTACCGGAATGTATTCCAAACAAGATTTAGAAAAAATAGAAACCCTTGCGCCCAACGCTATGGTTTGTAAACGAGCCGTTATTGTAGGTGGTGGTCTTATTGGTATTGAACTGGCAGAGATGCTAAGAAGCCGTAATATCCCGGTTACTTTTTTAGTTCGAGAGCAAAGTTTCTGGGATGCGGTTTTGCCTTCCGGCGAAAGCCAAATGATTAACAATCATATAAAGGAACATTACATCGATTTGCGATTAGGAGTAAATTTAAAAGAAATTTTACCCGATAAAAACGGTAAGGCACGAGCTGTAGTAATTGCCGAAACCGGAGAAGAAATAGCATGCGATTTTGTAGGTCTTACCGTTGGTGTTTCCCCAAATATACATTTTTTAAAAGATAGTGGCATTGCGATAGGAAAAGGTGTTAAAGTAAATAAATTTTTAGAAACCAACATTCCGGATGTTTATGCCATTGGCGATTGTGCCGAACAACAAGAACCCGTAAACGGAAGACGTCCCATTGAAGCCGTTTGGTACACCGGAAAAATAATGGGTAAAACCGTGGCGCAAACCATTTGCGGAAATAAAACCGCCTACCAACCCGGACATTGGTTTAACAGTGCCAAATTTCTCGACATCGAATACCAAACCTACGGATGCGTACACGGATTAGCAGGAAAACCCGTTTACGAAAAACAATTTCACTGGAAACATCCTCAGAAGAATATATGTGTAACCCTTGCTTATCATAAAGAAACAAACCGGTTTTTAGGAATTAACACTTTTGGGATAAGAATGCGACATGAAGTCTTTAACCGCTGGTTAAACGAAAAAAAATCCATCGATTATGTAATTCAGAATTTAAGAGAAGCCAATTTTGACCCCGAGTTTTATTCCGGTTTTGAACCGTTTATCAAAAAAGCCTTTTTTCGTCTTTCAAAAAGCCTTCAGAAATGAACAAAATAGAACATAATAGGAGTTTTACTGCAGGATATTTTCCGGATCTTTCTGCAAAACAAAAAATTTCCCTCCTTATCGGAATTTCAGGATTGTTTCTTCTGTTGCTTTCTTTATTTAATATAACGACACCAAATACAACGAGTTGGTTAACCGTTTCTTTGCTTATGCTTGTTTGCGGAATTAGTTGGTATGGCTACGAAAGTTACAAAGGGTTACCCGAAGGAATAAAAAATAACGGGGTTTGGTTCAGGTCTTTAACAAATAAAGGTGTATTGGGTTGGATAACCGCCGTTTTTCTCACCCTTTTTTACATTGTACTTTACTTTTATCCGCAGTATTTGGGTTTTCAAGAAAGTGGTGATAATACCGGATTAATTGCGCTTTTCGACCCGTTAAGTAAATCCTTAAACGGCAATCCTGCCAACCGGTGGTTTGTGTATAGCACTTTATATACCATTGCTGTTTTTTCTTTCGGAATTAAATTTGTTTTTAAATACCGTCATAACCGGTATCAAGTTACTCGCACCATTAGTGTTATGTTTTTTCAAACGGCTTTTGCTTTTCTTATTCCCGAAATAATGGCACGGTTAAACAGTACCCTTCCGTACACCGATATAAAAAACCTTTGGCCGCTTGCCTATTATAACTTTGAACAATACCGGGTAGATGGGTACTTAAATTCGGGTACTATCGGGTTGGTATTACTAACTTTTGGTTTGGTTGCTACTTTTATTATCACGCCTGTTTTAACCTATAAATACGGAAAAAGATGGTACTGTAGCTGGATTTGCGGCTGTGGTGGCTTATCCGAAACGGCAGGTGACCCTTTTAGACATTTATCTAATAAAAAACTCAGTGCTTGGAAGTTGGAACGCTGGTTAATTCATACCGTTTTGGTTTTTGTGGTTTTAATGACCACCGCTGTTGTGTACAGTTATCTGGGAGAAGACTCCTCAAAATATTGGTTAACAAAAGATACGTTTTTAATAGGTGTTACCCTATTTATCACGTTAGTTTTTGCATTAATTTTTATTTTTAAACGCAACGAATTAAAAAAAGATGCCCGTTATGGAGCCATTGGAGCTTTTATAATTATTATCGGGTTGATATTGCTTCATTATTCTACCGGAAATACGTTGTTTTTTATTCCGGCAGAAACCTTAAAAAAAGCATACGGATTTTTAATTGGAGCAATATTTTCGGGTGTTATTGGAGTTGGATTTTACCCGATTTTAGGGAGTAGAGTTTGGTGCCGTTTTGGCTGTCCGATGGCAGCAATGATGGGAATTCAACAACGCTTATTTTCCAAGTTTAGAATCACAACCAATGGAGGACAATGTATCTCTTGCGGTAATTGTTCTGTTTATTGTGAAATGGGAATAGACGTAAGAGCCTATGCACAAAAAGGACAGAACATCGTAAGAGCCGGTTGTGTGGGTTGTGGTATTTGCAGTGCGGTTTGCCCCAGAGGAGTTTTAAAATTGGAAAATGGAAGCCGGAAAAACCGTATAATTTGATATTTGTAAAAATATATATGAATACTGTGGGTTACATATTTTTAATAAAAAAATGCTCATAAATAGTAATGTTATTCGATAAAGTGTGCTATTTTTCCGACAAAAAACACTTTGAAAGAAAAGCACTTCAATGATGTTTTTGTTTATATTTGCAAGCAAATAAAACTTATTAAAATGAAAAACATACTTTTATCAACGGTATTTACATTTTTAATTTGTGTTACTTATAGTCAAGTAGGAATTGGCACTACAAGTCCTAACAGCTCATCTATGTTGGATATTGAGAGTACAGATAAAGGCGTGTTAATACCACGTCTAACAACGGTTGAAAGAACAGGTATTTCAGGTTTGGGTCTATCGGAGGAAGGTCTTACGGTTTATGACAGTACAACAGATAGTTTTTGGTTTTGGGACGGAACACAATGGGTAGAAATTAAAAATGCAGATAATTTTACAGGCTGGTTAACAACCGGAAATTCCGGTACCACCAACGGAACCCATTTTATAGGTACTACAGATACACAAGATTTGGATATACGCACCAATAATGTTATAAGAACAAGAATAACACAAAAGGGTCAAATAGAAATATTAAACACAGGTCGGTCTGTGTTTATAGGAGAAAGTGCAGGAGCTAATGACGATTTGTCAAACAACGAAAACATATTTGTAGGGTACAACACGGGTATGAGCAATGTCGGCGGCTCTCAAAACACGGCTGTAGGCTACCAATCTTTATATTCAAATACATCCGGTAGTAGCAATGTTGCCGACGGATACCACGCACTTTACAGTAATATAGGAGGTTCCTATAATACCGCTAGCGGTTTTCAATCATTATACTCTAATCAATCCGGTGATGAAAATGTTGCCGTAGGAGCCGGTTCGTTATATAGTAATCTTTCCGGAACTAGAAATGTGGGTGTTGGATATCAAGCACTTTCAGCCAATACTTCCGGTTCTTGGAATACGGCACTTGGTTCACAAACATTGCAAGCCAATACCACCGGAGTTTACAACACAGCAGCCGGAATTTTTTCTTTGGCATCTAATACCGATGGGAGTAGCAACGTTGCCTATGGGGCTTTTTCACTTTACCTTAACACTTCGGGAGAATTTAATACTGCCTTGGGACAAAACACCCTGTACTCAAACCAATTAGGTTCTTATAATGTGTCTGTAGGATCGTATTCATTAGGGTCTAATACAAACGGAAACTTTAATACCGCAATAGGCTTTTCTTCCTTAACATCTAATACCAACGGAACAAATAATTCGGCAGTTGGAAACAGAGCTTTGTATTCAAACACGGATGGAGTTTATAATACATCTGTTGGAGACTATTCTTTGTATTCAAACACAAACGGAAGATTCAATACCGCCATTGGATACTTGGCTCTTTACAACGGAACTTCTTATACAAACACCACAGCACTCGGAAACGGAGCCTCGCCAACCGCCAGTAATATGATTCATTTGGGAAACACTTCGGTAACGTGGATTGGTGGTCAAGTAAATTGGTCAACTTATTCCGATAAGCGTATCAAAACCAATATCAAAGATGATGTAAAAGGACTTGATTTTATCTTGAAATTGCACCCTGTTACCTACCATATCGACAAAGACAGGCAAGATGCTCTTTTAGGTATTGAAAAAACTCCCGACTATCCCGAAAAATATGCAATTAACAAGGTTAAACAGAGCGGGTTTTTAGCACAAGAAGTAGAAGAAGCCGCAAAAGCTTCAGGGTATGATTTTAGTGGAATTTCAAAGCCTAAAGGAGATACTAAACTCTACAGCCTTTCTTATTCTCAATTTGTAGTTCCGCTGGTTAAAGCCGTACAAGAACAACAAAACATTATCGAAAAACTAAAAGAGGAAAACAACAATTTGAATAAAAGGCTTAAAAAACTGGAAGCAATCTTATTGGAAAAAAAATAACTTCTTATTACTCTTGTAAAGCCGGAAGTTTTTTCACATTTATCACAAACACGTGGGCAAACCTGTCTAATGCCTGAGATATTTTTATATTTGTTTCTTTAGAAAACAACATGAACCATCCTTACATCTGCGTTATTATTCCGGCTTATAACGAAGAGGCTTCAATAGGTAAGGTTATCAAAGCCATTCCTAAAATAGTTTCCGAAGTTATTGTGGTAAGCAACAATTCTTCAGATAACACCGAAACGGTAGCAAAAAAAGCCGGAGCTACCGTTCTAATCGAAAAAAACAAAGGCTACGGTTATGCCTGTTTAAAAGGAATAAAATACATTTCCGAAAAAGAAAAAAAACCCGACATTGTTGTGTTTTTAGATGGCGATTATAGCGATTATCCGGAAGAGCTTACTAAAATAATTACTCCTATTACAGAAAATAACCTCGATTTTGTAGTAGGAGCCAGAGTAAAACACTTGCGCGAAAAAGGTTCGATGACACTACCGCAAATATTCGGTAATTGGCTGGCAACTACTTTAATGCGAATAATTTATAAATCAAAATTTACAGATTTAGGTCCCTTTAGAGCAATAAAATACGATACATTGATGTTACTTAACATGGAAGATAAAACTTATGGATGGACAGTAGAAATGCAACTTAAAGTATTAAAAAAGAAATTCAGTTATGTTGAAATACCTGTGAATTACAGGAACAGAATTGGTACATCAAAAGTTTCAGGTACCATAAAAGGTGCTATATTTGCAGGCTTTAAAATTCTTTGGTGGATTTTTAAATATAGTATAAAGAAATGATTTTTGAATCTATTATCATAGCAGTCTATTCTATCGCTTTGGTGCTGATTTTTGCTTACGCTTTGGCACAACTTAATCTGTTGTTCAATTATTTACGATCAAAAAAGAAGTTTGAAGACGCACCCGAGTTTGATTTGTCTAATCCGGATGAAACACCTTTAGTAACCATCCAATTACCCGTTTATAACGAACTGTATGTAATGGACAGGTTGCTTAAAAATATGGCACAAATAGACTATCCCAAAGATAAATTGGAGATTCAAGTGCTGGATGATTCAACCGATGAAAGTTTTGATATTACCGCAAAAAAAATCGCTGAACTTCAAAAAACCGGACTCGATATAAAACACATAACCCGAGAAAACAGAGTGGGTTTTAAAGCCGGTGCTTTAAAAGAAGGTTTAAAAACCGCTAAAGGCGAATTTATAGCTATTTTTGATGCCGATTTTCTTCCGCAAAAAGATTGGTTAAAAAAAACCGTACCTTACTTTAAAGATTCTAAAATAGGTGTTGTACAAACCCGTTGGGGACATATAAACCGAGACTACTCAATTTTAACAAAAGTACAGGCATTTGCTCTTGATGCG
>JALWKK010000046.1 GCA_027081505.1 Flavobacteriaceae bacterium | reverse complement strand
TAAATAGAAACAACTGGCTATCAATAAAAATAACTTGTGCCTTTATAGCGTAAAAACCCCGAAAAGCGGCAAATTATATAGGTAGAAAGTCACAAAATCGGGGTCATTTATAAACTTGTAACATTGAAGATACATAGATAGAATTAATCAATTTCAGCTGCAAATTCCGTTTTATTTTTTAGAAAATAATTTTGAGTAATTTAAAACGCTTTTTTGAAAGTGATTTAGGTAAAATATATGGCAACACCTTGGCATAGGCTAGTAAAAAGTTTTAAACTCGTTGATGTCAGAAAAGTTATTTTTTACCACGAGGAAAAATAGCACTAATGTTTTTAAAACACTATGCAGGCGTATCAGACAAAAAACTTATTGAACATCTAACGGTAAGAACGAATGGCAATTCTTCTGCGATATTTACTTACAATGCAATCGTTTGGGAAATTAATCAGCAGTGAATTAGTAGCTAAATTAGATATTGATAAACTGCAACAAACCTTAATGTCTCATTGGATAAATTATATCTATTCTTAATATAAAATAGTCCAAAACTATTCCATATTTTAGAGTGGTAATGCAGTTACAGAATGAAAATAGCTCAATGAGAGAATTTGAAATAGAACTATATTAAGTTCGTATTCGGTATAACTTCTGATTTATCCACTTTTTCCTGTTACTATGAGATTTTGAACTTCTGTTTCATTAGATACTATCCCAAAAAGTGTGTAAAGCAAGTTTTTGTTATTTTTAATAAATTCATTGACTTATTAATTTAGTTTCTGTACATTGCGCCTTTAAAATTAATACTTATGGAACAATTTAGAGATAAAAACATACTAAACTTTGTAAAAGAACTTCCAAATGATGATGCTTGTAAAGCATATTTAGCCAAATACAAGTGGCAAGATGGTTTTAAATGTTCAAAATGTCAAGGAACAAAAGGTTGTATGAAAAAAGGATATAAATACCATTGTTATTCTTGTAATCATGTAGAAAGTGCTACGGCAAATACACTTTTTCATAAAGTTAAGTTTGGTTTGCAAAAAGCTTTCTGTATGGTTTTTGAAATGACAACAAGTAGCAAAAGCTTATCAAGTGTACAACTAGGACAGCGATATGGAGTAAGCCAAACTTCTACTTGGTTTTTTATGCAAAAAATCCGTAAGGCTATGGAAAGCAGCAAGAAATATCCATTATCAGAATTAGTTCATATAGACGAATTTACCATTGGCGGAAAAGAAGATGGAAAGCAAGGAAGAAGCTACGATAGTAAAAAGAAAAAGGCAATTATTGCTGTGGAATTAACAGATAAACACCGAGTAAAACGCGTGTACATTAAGTCTATTGATGATTATTCAGCAAAATCAATAACTCCAATTTTTGAGGAGCATATCAGTACTTCTGCAAGAATATTTACAGATAAATGGCGTGGATATGAGCCACTTAAAGCCACCTATGATATTACACAGATTAAAAGTGATAATGGTAAAAACTTTAAAAAGTTACATATTATTATTCATCAGGTAAAATCTTGGTTGAGAACCATACCAACTCATGTAAGCAAAGAACATATTCAGAAGTATTTTGATGAGTTTTGTTATCGTATCAATAGGTCACAATCAAAACAAACTATTTGGCATAATTCAATTATTAGAATGATTAAAAGTGAGCCTATTACTTGGGAAAAAATTAAATGGAAGCTAAATTAATAACTCAATAAAAAATATTAAACCCCCGCTACCGCACGATTGTATCGTGTGGCGTTACAGCAAAGAAAACCCAGCTCCCGCACGGTAATGTCCTAAACCGGCACTTTTAGAAAATGACTAAAATTAAATTTTGATTATCAGTAAATTATAAAATGAATAAGTCCCCTGTTGGTGCGCGATTGCTTTCGCGTTCCTCTGCGACCGAATAAATCGTGATGTACCATTACCTCCGGTTTTCCTAACAAAACTCCACTTTGAAAACTCATCAGGATTACCTTCGGTATTCCTGACAAAGCTCCGCTTTGAAAATCAAAAAGCCGCAAAAACAAAAAAAAGCAAGCTTTCTATTTTTGCTTGCTTTTTGATTTATTCGTGACCCCGGCAGGATTCAAACCTGCAACCCTCAGAGCCGAAATCTGATATTCTATTCAGTTGAACTACGGGGCCTAAAATGTTATTAAGAAGTAAGTTTTTGCTTCACAATGGTTGAAATGGTTTTGCCATCGGCTTTTCCGGCTAGTTTTGCATTTACCAAGCCCATTACTTTTCCCATATCTTTCATACTTACAGCTCCTGTTTGCGCAATTACTTCTACTACAACTTTTTCAATTTCATCTTCAGAGAGTTGCTCGGGTAAAAATTTTGCGATAACATCTGCTTGTTCTAACTCCGGTTTTGCTAAATCTTCTCTTCCTTGCTGGCTAAAAATCTTTGCACTCTCTTTGCGTTGTTTTACCAATTTTTGAAGGATTTTTATCTCATCATTTTCCGACAATTCCTCTCCGCTACCACTGGTTTTAGCCAACAATAATTCAGATTTTATAGCACGCAAAGCTTGAAGTGCTAAACTGTCTTTAGCCTTCATAGCCGTTTTCATAGCATCCGTTAATTGTTTTTGTAAACTCATCCTTTCTTAATTTTGGAATGCAAATATACCGCTTTTTTTAATCTACATTATCGTGTAAGAACGAATTATTTGAACGAAACTCAATGGTATCATCTTCTTCATTTACAGATGTGCGTGATAGCGTGATATCTTCTTCTTTATTTTCTTCTAATTCAATCCCCATTCTTTTGTAAGCAGGTTGCTTTTCCAATTCATCTAGTTTTGAAGTACTGTTTCTAAATTTATAATTAAACTCTTTTAATTTTCGTTTACGCTCATCGGTTCGGTTTCTTAAAATTTTTGAAATGGGCGTATTTAAAGGGTCTTCTTCCTCTTTTGTGGTTACTTCTTCCTTTTCAATTGTTTTGGTTGTAAATTGAAGCTCTTCCGGTTCTTCTGCAACCTTATCATTGGGTTTTGCTTGAGTAAGAAAATCTTCTGTTTCTTGATAATCGTCTAAGCTGTAACGTTTTATACCTTCGTTAGTTATTTCGGTAATAGGCACTACCTCAATTGGGTTTTTAACCTCTATCTCTTCAATATTTGACTGTTGTACAAGCTTTGGTTCTTCATTTACTTCCTCATTGAGAATTTCTTTGGTTTCGTCTTCAGAAATGGGCAAATCAAACATTAAAATAGGTTCTTCTTGTGGCTTCTTGTCTTCTTTTTCAACTGTAGTTTTTGCGATACTAGTATCATCTTCATTTGTGGTTTCAATTATTTCAAATTCATTTACATCTATTTCATTAATATTAATTTGTTTAAACTCAGCCATGTGTGTTATGGTCACTTCTTCATAGGTAACATCTAAATTTTTAATTAATTCTGATGTTTCAATATAACCGGTAAAAGGTTCGCTTCTTTTTGTTTCTACCCATTGTTCGTCATCAAATAGCGTGTGTCTAATAACTTTTTGAGGATTTTCAACACTCGTTTTTTTGGGTTCTTCGGTTATTAAATTAGGAAGTTCTATCGGGGTTGCTGTTGGGGTTGGCGAGAGTTCTTGTTGTGCAGGTTGTTCATTTTCCAGTATGTGGATTATTTTTTTAGCTTCGGTGTTAACGATTTCGTGTTGTTGTTCTGAGTTAAATCCGGTTGCAATTACGGTAATGGCAATATTGTCTTCTAGGGTTTCGTCGTCACCGATTCCCATAATAATGTTTGCATTATTACCGGCTTCTGTTTGAATGTAATCACTTATTTCGCCAATCTCATCTATTGTTATTTCTTCAGTTCCTGACACGATAAGCAGCAATACATTTTTAGCTCCTTTTATTTTATTATCGTTTAGCAACGGAGAGTCCAGTGCTTTGCTTATGGCTTCGTGTGCGCGATTGGCGCCTCCGGCAGAGGCACTACCCATAATGGCTGTCCCGCTGTTTGCCAATACGGTTTTGGCATCGCGAAGGTCAATATTTTGGGTATAGTGGTGGGTAATTACTTCGGCAATTCCTCTTGCTGCTGTTGCTAAAACCTCGTCGGCTTTTGAAAAACCTGCTTTAAAGCCTAAATTACCATAAACCTCACGTAATTTGTTATTATTTATAACTATAAGTGAGTCTACATTGTTACGAAGGTTTTCAACCCCGATTTGGGCTTGCTCATTACGCATTTTTCCTTCAAATTGAAACGGAATGGTAACAATTCCTACAGTTAATATATCCAGCTCTTTTGCTATCTTAGCGATGATAGGTGCCGCTCCGGTTCCGGTTCCTCCTCCCATACCGGCTGTAATAAATACCATTTTGGTGTTGGTGGTAAGCATGCTTTTAATTTCTTCTAAACTTTCAACAGCTGCTTGTTCGCCAATTTGAGGGTTAGCTCCGGCTCCCAGTCCTTCGGTTAAGGAAACTCCCAGCTGAATTTTATTAGGCACCGGACTGTTTTCTAACGCTTGTGCATCGGTATTGCAAATAACAAAATCCACTCCTTTAATTCCTTGACGAAACATGTGATTAATGGCATTGCTTCCACCACCACCAACTCCAATTACCTTAATCACATTGGACTGGTTTTTCGGTAAATCGAACGCGATATTGTCAAATTCTGTATTTTGGTTCATAATCTATTGTTTGTATGTGAGGTTAATTATGTTGTTTTCTATTTCTATTTTTATTTCTATTTTTTTATTCTACGTCATCTAAAAATTTCTTGAAACGCTCTGCCCAACCTTCAAAAAAACCTTTTTTGGGTTTGGCAGGTTTTTTTTCCACAGCAACTTGTTCGTCCTGTGAGATTGTTTCTTTATTTTCGGCTATTGTCTTATCTTCTCCCAACGTATATTCTCCTTCTTTCTTTTTGTTTACCAAACTGTTTAACACTAGTCCAACTGCAGTAGCATACATTGGGGTGGTGGCGTCGCTTTGTGTGTTTCCGGCAAGGTGTTCGTTGGGATATCCTATGCGAGTATCCATTCCGGTAATGTATTCTAC
>JALWKK010000045.1 GCA_027081505.1 Flavobacteriaceae bacterium | reverse complement strand
AAAATGTGTCTGAAAATTTTCATACACCTTTTTCATTAATATATTCTTATTTTTTTACATTATCATTAAGATGTTTTTATATAAAACACATTAATAATTCAATTTAATAAAATAATTTTCAATTAAAATTCAATTTTAATAAATATTTGTTAATTACTTATATTTTTAATAAATTTGCATTCCTAATTTTTTAAAATATTGCATTATGGCTTTTGATATAGATATGATTAAAAAGGTGTACGAAAATATGCCTGCTCGCGTTAATAAAGCACGCGAATTAGTAGGTCGCCCTCTTACACTTTCCGAAAAAATATTATATTCCCATCTTTGGGAAGGGATGCCTACCAAAGCATTTCAACGAGGCAAAAATTATGTAGATTTTGCTCCTGATAGAATAGCTTGTCAAGATGCTACTGCTCAAATGGCGTTGTTACAATTTATGCAAGCCGGAAAAGAAAAAGTTGCGGTACCAACAACCGTACATTGTGACCACCTCATACAAGCCAAAATGGGTGCTGACAAAGATTTACAAACCGCTCTGAATAATAGCAACGAAGTATTTAACTTTTTAGAATCAGTTTCAAATAAATACGGAATCGGGTTTTGGAAACCCGGAGCCGGTATTATACATCAAGTCGTATTAGAAAACTATGCTTTCCCCGGAGGAATGATGATAGGAACCGACTCACACACCGTAAATGCCGGTGGACTGGGAATGGTTGCCATAGGTGTAGGCGGAGCCGATGCGGTAGATGTCATGGCTGGAATGCCTTGGGAGTTAAAATTCCCTAAACTTATCGGTGTAAAACTCACCGGGAAAGTTTCGGGATGGACTGCACCTAAGGATGTTATTTTAAAAGTTGC
Source organism: Flavobacteriaceae bacterium (assembly GCA_027081505.1). Lineage (GTDB taxonomy): Bacteria > Bacteroidota > Bacteroidia > Flavobacteriales > Flavobacteriaceae > Marifrigoribacter. The sequence continues at coordinate 18,167 of JALWKK010000045.1, read as the reverse complement.
CGGAATTGTCTCGGCTAAAGGAGGAACCGGTTATATTGTGGAATATTTTGGAGAAGGTGCTCGCTCCTTGTCTTGTACCGGAAAAGGTACCATCTGTAATATGGGAGCCGAAATTGGAGCTACCACATCCAATTTCGGATACGACGATGCTATGGAACGCTACTTAAGAGCAACCGACCGTAGTGATATTGCAGACGAAGCAAACAAAATAAAAGAATACCTAACCGGCGATAAAGAAGTTTACCAAAACCCCGAGCAGTACTTTGACCAAGTAATTGAGATAAATTTATCGGAATTAAAACCACACTTGAACGGTCCCTTCTCGCCCGATATTGCAACTCCCGTTGGAGAAATGAACAAAAAAGCAACAGAAAACGATTGGCCTCTTAAAGTAGAATGGGGACTTATAGGTTCGTGTACCAATTCCAGTTATGAAGATTTATCGCGTGCTGCATCCATCGCACAACAAGCACTAGACAAAGGTCTGTCAACCAAAGCGGAATTCGGGATTAACCCCGGCTCTGAACAAGTACGATACACAGCCGAAAGAGACGGAATTCTTCAAGTATTTGAAAAACTCAATGCTAAAATATTTACCAATGCTTGCGGTCCTTGTATCGGGCAATGGGACAGAGAAGGTGCAGACAAACAAGAAAAAAACACCATTGTACATTCGTTTAACCGGAACTTTGCCAAACGTGCAGACGGAAACCCCAACACACACGCCTTTGTAGCCTCTCCCGAAATGGTTGCTGCGGTAGCAATTTCGGGAAGATTGGATTTTAACCCGATGACCGATAAACTTATTAATAAAAACGGAGAAGAAGTAATGTTGGACGAGCCAACCGGTTGGGAACTACCTCCAAAAGGTTTTGAAGTAAAAGAAAACGGATATGTTGCACCTAAAAAAGACGGAAGCGATGTAAAAATTGTAGTTGACCCAAATTCACAACGATTACAACTTTTAACTCCTTTTGATCCTATTGGCGAAACCATTAAGGGAGCTAAATTACTTATTAAAGCCTTCGGAAAATGTACCACAGACCATATATCTATGGCTGGTCCTTGGTTACGCTACAGAGGTCACTTAGATAATATCTCCAATAACTTGCTTATTGGTGCCGTAAACGCTTTTAATAAAAAAACCAACTTTATTAAAAACCAATTAACCGGAGAATACGATGCCGTACCCAATGTGGCAAGAGCTTATAAAGCCGCAGGAGTACCCAGTATAATAGTAGGAGACCATAATTACGGCGAAGGTTCTTCGCGCGAACATGCGGCTATGGAACCCAGACATCTTGGAGTTGTTGCCGTTATCGTAAAATCGTTTGCGCGTATTCACGAAACCAATCTAAAAAAACAAGGAATGCTTGCGCTTACTTTTGCTAACGAAAGCGATTACGATCTTATTCAAGAAGACGACACCTTTGATTTTATCGACTTAACCGATTTTGCTCCGGCAAAACCGTTAACGATTCAAATAAGACATAAAGACGGAAGTGTAGATATGATAGATGTAAATCATTCGTATAACGAAAGCCAAATTGCTTGGTATCGCGAAGGATCTGCATTAAATCTTATTAAAAAAGAAAATGCCAAGTAAATTTCTACAAGGTTGTTTTTAAATTAAAAACAACCTTGTAGTTTATACTATCTCTATGAACTTCCTTAAAAAAAACCGGAGTAATGTTCTTTTTATTATTCTGCTATTCGTTTTGCTACTACCGCAAACTCGATTACCTGTAATGGCTTTTATTCAAAGAGCCATCTCCTTTTCTCCTTCGCAAGTTGCACCGGAAGATCGTAGAACACTTACCGATTACCATTGGTTTTTACGTACAGCAAACAATACGCAAATTAATTTTAACCAATCTGAAAACAAAGTTGTTTTAATTAACTTTTGGGCAACTTGGTGCCCGCCTTGTGTGGCAGAAATGCATGAATTACAAAAATTGTTTGACACCTATGGTAACCAAGTAGATTTTTATTTTGTTACTAACGACCCTCCGGAAAAAGTCACTACTTTTTTAACTAAGAACAACTATACATTTCCGGTTTATTTTGAAAATTCTCCTGCTCCTAAGCTACTTCAAACAAATTCGTTACCAACCACCTATTTACTTTCAAAAAAAGGAGAAATTGTTATTCAAAAAACCGGTGCCGCCAAATGGAACAGTAAATCGGTTCATCAAATAATTGAAAAATTATTGAAAGAATAAGGATTGGTTCTTTTTCAGAATCAACTTCACTCCTATCATTTCAATAGCGGAAATATTTTTAGTAGATTTGCCTTTCTAATTCAACCATAAATTCTATTTGTATGACCGATATTGAAATTGCCCAAAAAGCCAAACTTAAGCACATTAAAGAAATTGCAGCAAAGCTTAACATCAAAGAAGACTCGTTAGAGCTTTACGGAAAATACAAAGCCAAACTACCTATACAACTTATAGATGAAGATAAGGTAAACCAAAACAACTTAATTTTGGTAACGGCTATGACACCTACACCTGCCGGAGAAGGAAAAACAACTGTATCTATAGGTCTAACTGAAGGTTTAAATAAAATAGGAAAACAAGCTACCGTTGTTTTACGAGAACCGTCGTTGGGTCCCGTATTCGGGATTAAAGGTGGTGCTGCCGGTGGTGGCTATTCGCAAGTAGTGCCTATGGAAGATATTAATCTGCATTTTACCGGAGATTTTTCGGCAATTGAAAAAGCTAACAACTTACTTTCGGCATTACTGGATAACAACATTCAATCTAAAACAAGAAGTCTAAGAATAGACCCTCGTACTATTGCGTGGAAACGAGTGATGGATATGAACGACCGAGCCTTGCGAAATATCGTGATTGGTTTGGGAGGAACGGCAAACGGAATTCCGAGAGAAGACGGTTTTAACATTACTCCGGCTTCCGAGGTAATGGCAATACTTTGTATGGCTGAAAATTTTTCCGATTTAAAAAAGAGATTAGGTGCTATTTATATAGGACAAACATTTGATAAAAAACCTGTTTATGCCCGCGATTTAAAAACCGAAAATGCCATGGCAATTTTATTAAAAGACGCTATTAATCCTAATTTGGTACAGACCTTAGAAGGCAATCCGGCAATTATTCACGGAGGTCCTTTTGCCAATATTGCACAAGGAACCAATACCATTTTGGCTACAAAAATGGGGCTTTCGCACTCAAATTACGTAGTAACCGAAGCCGGTTTTGGTGCTGATTTGGGAGCTGAAAAATTCTTAGACATCAAATGCGTTTCGGGAGGATTAAAACCCAAAGCCGTTGTATTGGTTGCAACCATTAGAGCGTTACGTCATCATGGTGGAGCTGCCAGAGAACAATATAATGATGCGAGTGTTGAACGTGTTGCTACCGGAATGGCAAACCTTGAAAAACATATTGAGAATATGAAGAAATTCGGGTTTAATCCCGTAGTTGCCATAAATAGATTCCCCAGCGATACTCCCGAAGAAATTAAATTGGTACAAGAACGTTGTGCAGCTATGGGCGTAACCGCAGTTGAATCGAAAGGTTTTACCGAAGGAGGAGAAGGCACAAAAGAATTAGCCCAACAAGTGGTTACCGAAATAGAAAGCGGTAAAAACAACTTTAAACCTTTATACGATTGGAATGCACCGGTAAAAGAAAAAATTGAAACCATCGCCAAAGAAATTTACGGAGCCGAGGGTGTAGAGTATTCAAAAAAAGCCTTGACAGGCTTACGAAAAATAGAAACTCTCGGACTGAATAATTTAGCAGTATGTATGGCAAAAACGCAAAAATCATTTTCAGATAACGATAAACTAATAGGGCGACCTACCGGATTTAATGTAACGGTTCGTGAATTTGAATTTGCTGCCGGAGCCGGATTTATTATTCCTATTTTGGGCAATATGATGCGTATGCCGGGGCTTCCAGCCGTACCGGCATCGGAAGGGATGACCATTAACGATAACGGAAAAATATCCGGTTTGTCTTGATAAGACTAACCTCACAGGGTTCAAAGGATTGCAGCCATAACATTCCGTAAGATTTTTACAAAACCCTATAAAACAGTAAATCATGAAAGCAATTATAGTTTTATTTATATCTCTTTCAAGCTATGCACAAATTGTAACTATTCCGGATGCTAACTTTAAAACGCCTTAATTGAAGAAGGTGTAGATACCAATAATGATGGCGAAATACAAGTAAGTGAGGCAGAAGCAGTAATAAATTTAGACGTTAGTTTTAAAAATATTTTATCTTTAGAAGGAATACAGAGTTTTATTAATCTGGAAGAGTTGGATTGTTCGAGGAATGAATTAAGTACCTTAGATTTCTCTCAAAACCTAAATCTTGAAGAATTATCTTGTTTTAATAACCAACTTACCAATCTGAATATAACACAAAACCAGAGCTTAAAGATAGTACTTTGTGATAATAACCTGTTAAGCAGTTTAGATGTTTCACAAAACCCTATTCTTGAAACAGTATCGCTTTCAGAAAATCCAATAAGTAACTTAGACCTTTCCGTACAAACATTACTTGTAGAGTTTTATTGCATTAATTGTCAGTTAAACAGCCTTAACATTAAAAATGGGAATAATGTTAATATGTTTAATATGGTTACTATAGGAAATTCAAACCTAACATGTATTCAGGTGGATGATGAAAATGCTACATATCCGGAGTGTGATATACTCCCTTTTACGGGCTGGTGTATAGATGATTGGACTTCTTACAGCGAAGATTGTAGTTTAGGCTTATTAGAAATTAAAGACGCTACTATTGGTCTATACCCGAATCCTGTTGAAAAAATATTATATATAAAGCAAGATGGCGTGTTAAGAATAACAAAAATAGAACTTTATGATATTTCAGGAAAATTACTAAATGAATGGAATACCGAAATAAAAAGTATAAATATGTCTAAATTTCCCGCGGGATTGTATTTTATAAAACTGGTTACAAAAGCCGGTGTAGTTAGTAAAAAAATTATAAAACAGTAACATTAACCCAACAAGTTTCAATAGTTTTACCGCTAATATTGTAATTAGACCTACTAGGTTTTCCGCCATAGGCGGACAAGTAAAAACCTAGTAGGTCTTATAATCAAAAAAGTTAGTTCTCACGATTAATCTAACACCCAACGTATTCCTAACGAAAGGTTGTGCACCTCAACAGGATTGTTTTTAAACAATGGGTTTAAATCATATTTTGCATACAAAGCCATATCTTTCCAACCTATATAACCGCTAAGTCCGTAAATAAAATCATTGGTATTGAAGGAAGATTTTATTTTTTCGTTAATGGTTTCGCCGTCTAATTTATAACTTAATTTTTGGCGCGTACCAAGATTAAATCCTGCATATCCTCCCAATCCCACTTTAATTTTGTTATAAGTATGGTATCTAATGTAATTTTCTTTTTCAACTTTTGTAGAGGGACCTAACTCAAAATGTACCGGAAAAACAAGATTATCGACTCTAAATTTAGATTTTTTTAAATTTTGAGGATGTGTTTGTAATTCGGTTTGGTCTCCGGTATCTACAAAAAATCTATCGCCGGTAGGTTTTAGACCGTTAAACTGAAACGAAAATCCGTAATTTACTCGCAACCAATTCGTGTTTTTAAACACACGGGTTTCCCATTCCCAACCCATTTCAAAAAAACGGCTGCCTCCTAATTTAAAATCACTGTTTCCCAACGTCGCTCCATCTCCTATCACATTGTTAATTCCAAAAGCCAGAACAGGGTTGTTATACGTACGAATGTCGTATTTTTTTTGTTTTTCTTTTGTTCTGTTCTTTACAGTTTCACCTTCACTAAAAATACCTATTACAAGTGACTTTCTACCAATAGTTAATGTGTCGTTTCCGTTGCGTTTTAAGAGTTCAATTTTATTATCGACAATAGCTAATTTATTTTCGATGTTTAGGGCGCGTTTTTGTGCTACTTCTTGTTTTAATTTATCGGCTTCTTCCGGTGTAATTACATTTTCTTCAAGTTGTTGATTGATACGCTCTACTTCTTTTTTTAAGGCATCTTTTTCTTCCTCTACAATAGTTTCTTTAGATTGCTGCAGATGTTCAATTTTTGTTTGTGTTTTGTCGTTTTGTGCTTGTACCGTTGTTATGGTGATGAGCCATAAGGTTACCGCTACAGTGTACATTACTGTTTTCATATTGATTTGATTTTAAGCCTGCTTTTTAAAAAAACAAGCGGATTAATGAATGAATTTATTTTTACTAAAATTGTATGTTAGTCTAACAAAATGTTATATAACACTAATTATTTTTATTTGAAACAGCTCCTTTTACATATTCAAATCCTTCGCCCAAGGCTAAAAAAACTTTGTCTTTAAAACTGTTATACATATCAAACTCTACATCTGCCAATAATTGATTTGCATCTATTTTTTTTGATTTAATTATTTTTTGAAGTTGTATCTCACGTTGTGCATTTTTTAAAAGTGAATCTATCTCTGCCATTGTTACATTTTTATTTTTGGCTTTTAGTGCTTCAATTTGAGTAACTACTTGATTTACTTTTTTGTTGATTACGTTATCTTTTTTGGTAGTAGTAATTGCAACCAACTGTTTTTTGCTATCCTTTTGTTCTTCGTTAGGGATTATAACAGTTGCCAAATGGGTTGTTTCTTGTTTCTTAGCTGTATTAAAATGTGTTTCTTTTTTGTTTAGACCGTGTTTTTTCTTGGTCGTATTTTTAGAAGTTTGGCTTAACTTAATATTAGAAGGTACCTTTTCTTCTTTTAACTGTATCTCTTTTTTAACGTCTATCTTGTTGTTATTTTCTTTGTTGTTTTTCTTGTTGTTTTCTTTTTTAGCAGGGTTTACAACTACAATAGGATTTTTATTCGGGTTTACAGGATTTTCATTAAAAACTAATGAGGCTACCACTAACATAGTCACGAGTGTGGCAGCAATAGCGTACCAAAAAAATATCGGTTTTTTATTTTTTGGTTGCGCATCCAGTTTATCGGAAAGTTTACTCCACGCATTTTTAGACGGAATAATCTCGCGTTCTTGTAGTTTTTGGCGGATGTTATCTTCAAAGTTTAGCGGTTCCATAATGTGTGTTATTTTGTTTATTAATCATTTTTTGAAGCATTTTTCGTGCTTTAAAAAGTTGTGATTTTGAAGTGTTTTCAGAAATTTTAAGCAACTCGGCTATTTCGCTGTGTTTATATCCTTCAACAACATACATCATAAAAACTGTTTTGTATCCTGCCGGAAGGGTATCTATCAATTTCTGAATTTCTTCTTCTTCAAACTGTGTTTCGATATAAGAAACGTGTTCTGAAGAATTTTCAATTTGCGCATGATTATCAAATTCTAATTTCCTTTTCTTTCTTAAATAAGAAATGGATTCGTTTACCATTATTCTTCGTATCCACCCTTCAAAGCTTCCTTGATATGAAAAGGATGATAAGTGGGTAAACACTTTTAAAAATCCGGTTAACATCACCTCTTCGGCTTGGTCTATATTTTTTACATATTGTCTGCAAACGCTTAGCATTTTTGGTGCAAAAAGCTCAAATAATTCGTGTTGGGCTTTTCGGTTTCCTCTTTCGGCTTTTTTAATAAGCGACGAATAGTTTTTATGTAACGAGATAAGTTTCAACTCGGCTTTATTTTTTTGCTTCTATTTTAATAGACGTGAATTTTTGAATAAGGGTTGCCTGAAATAAAAAAAACCTACTAAATCTTTTCAGACTTAGCAGGTTTTAAATTCAAATTATAGATTTTATTAGTTGGAGTTAATAACTATTTCATCAAACTCATAGGTTCCGTCAAAGTCGGGATCGCCGCTTCCAGTATATTTTAGAGCGATGTAACCGGTTCCGGTAATGCAGTCAAGACTTACGTTACCCGAATCGAACCAATCGCCATAAAAATCGGAATCTTGTACGATATATGCTTCCGGAACCAAATCCCATGTTGCACTGGTAATGTTATCGGGGTTTCCGTCCCAATCGCTTGAGAATAACAATTCTAACGTACTTCCGTCTGAGAAGCTGTTGGATGTTTTAAAATTAAGTGTTTCTCCATCTTGAGCGTCAAAATCAAATTGTGGTGTAATTAACCAAGCGATGGAGCTATCATCTCCGGATTGATACGAACCTATAGAAGCAGAAATTCCTAAAGAAGCGTTGGTGCCGCTATTAAAGTATGCTCTCCAGTTTCTTGTTCCAGCCTCAATATAATTAGTCCATCCGTTACCGCTAATGGGTTGTCCGGTGGTTTGTGTTTCGAAGAAATCTTCAAATAACACATTACTTCCGGTGGTATTTGCCAATCCGCAATCTATTTCAGACGGGTCGCAACGGTTGGTATCGTCAAAATAAATATCGTTAGGCGAATTTACCACTACATTAAATATGTCTCCAAAATAATTTTTGGTTAAAATTGCGTTCATAGAACCCTTTCCGCTAGGTAATGTTACGGCTTTAAAATCTGCAAAGGTACTGGTGCTAAAAGTAGTTGTAAGTCCGGTTGCGCAACTTTCCAGAATACGTTCGCCGTCAAAATTATCGGTTTCTTCGGCTGAGAAGGTTTTTCCTATTTCATCTCTAAAAAACTGCATATCGTTTAATTGAATAAACAAATTGGTTTTATCATCTGTAAAATCTGCAATTCCCATAGGCAATGGTGTAATTTCGGCAACGGTTACATCGCGTTTGAGGTAGTCGGTCATTTGAGCTTCTCCTATTTGGTCAACTTGGTTTCCGTTTCTAATTCCGACAGATAATACACCACTATCATAACCAACTGTTAATCCTTGCAATTGTACGTGTACTTCTCTTCCAAATTCGTAAGTAATAAACAACGGGTTTACGTCAACCAACACTTTAACACCGGTTGTTGGGTTAGCCGGTTGGTCTTGGATGATAATTTCTTCATAAAAATTACCAAATTCATCGTTAGAAATTACGTAACCTGTTATGTAATAGTCTTCTTCAATGGTTAATAAGTCATTTCCATTATTAGTTTGTTCGGTAACCAAAAGTTGTTTTAATGCATCTATCGTAATTTCGGTTCCGTGAAGTTCGGGTGCTTCAACATTTATTTGCGGCGTATCAAAGTCGTCGTCTTGAACACAAGAAGCTACCATTATCGTGGCAAATATCAATATGGATAGTTTATAAATTTTTAAATTTTTCATTTTTAATAGTGTTTATATTGTTAAAATCGTAAGTAAACATTTAGGTAATATGTGGTGCCGTTTCCGTAGAAATAGCGATTTCCGAACAAGGGTCCGTTTTCACGGTTTTGTTCTTCTACTTGTTGTCTGTAGTTGGCTCTACGTGAGTCTTCAAAACCTCCGGTTTTGAATTCTTGATTAAAAACATTGTTAATAGTGGCAAAAAAACCAACGAAGTATTTATTAATTTTCCAGGATTTTCCACCTACTACATTTACTAAAGCATAGTCGTCAAATTTTTCTTGTTTTAATAATTGTCTTGCTACTTCTTCGCTATAGTCGTTGTAAGGTAAGCCGTCTGTATCTGTATAAAAGTCTGATGTTCTTCGCAGGTTGCTTATGTCTATATAAGCATTGGAGTAGTAGTTTCCGGTTACACCTACCCACCAAAAGTCTGGTGCGCGATATTCAAAACCTATTTGGTAGGCTCTTTCGGGACCGCCTGCTACGTGAACATTTTTTAAAGCTACTTCTCTAAGTCCTCTTGAAGAAATATCGTTTCCTTCTCCTATAAAATCATCACTGGAAAGGTACAACATCGGGTTATTGGTATAAAGGTATTGTCCTACCGATGCGGCTGCTTTTAATTTGATGGTTGTTGTTACTTGTGCTTCGATTCCCATTTCTACACCTAGGTTTCGCTTGTCTATTCCGGTAACGATTTCTTGTACAAAGGCATTGTTATCGTCTGTACCCAGTGCGTTTTGTGTAAAAAAGAAACCAATATCGGTTGCATCTTTAAAGCCGGTGTAAAAACCGGTTAATCTGGCTTTTACGATGGGTGAACGGTAAATATAACTTATATCGACGTTTTGTATTTTTTCTTCAGACAGACCTACAACAAAGTCGTTATTTTGTCTTGCATTTGCAAAACTGTTTCTAATAGTTGGTGCTTTGGTAAAGTATCCGGTGTTAACATCTATTAAATGTCTTCCGGTAATTTTAAGGGTCGCACCGCCTTTTATTCCGTAGGTTGAGAAAGTTTTCTTTTCGCTATCGCCAAGAGAGCGGTTGCCGGGAAAATACCCGTTTTCAAATAGTCCTGTCCGTTGGTATGAGGTTTGACCAAAATTGGCTGCGATAAAATAATCTACCATCGTGCTTTTAAATTGGGCTTGAGCAAAAGCCGAAAGTACATTGGCGTTTATTTGGTAATTATATTTATACCGGTCTCCTTCACCTACAACTGCATTTGGATTTTGCAAATCACTTGGCGTATCATTATCTGAAAAATAGTCGATATCAAGGTAACCATCGGCTCCTAACATATCGATAATCTCGGCATAATTTTCACTTTTCAGGCTTCTGTAGTTTACAACTGCATTTAGTTGAATATTATCGGTTAAGTTAGTAGCCAAAATACTGTTAAAGGTAAGTTGCGTATCATCTACCTGATCGTTTTGTAAAACATATTGTGCATATCCGGAAGATGAATTTGCGTTACCTTGATATAAAGATGACCAATCTAGTTGTCCGTCATTTATAAAATCTTGTTCTGCAATGTATGCTTGTTGATAATCATATGGTGTTGGGTTTGGATCACGTAAAAAATAACTCGGTAAATTTTGGTAATAGTTTCCTAGAGGATTACGATTGTTTCCGCTGTCAATACGTGAATTTCCAATTCCTCCAAACTGGTAAGCAACATTTGTGTTTAAGGTAGTTTTGTCGTTGATGTCCCAAAAATGATTCAACATAACTACCGGTTCTGAGATTTCTCTAATTCGGCTATTTCGTTTTTCTCCGTCTTGGTAACCCCAATTCGGGTTGTATTTTCTACCTTTAAGCCGATATACTTCTTCGGTTATAGCGGTTGATCTACCTCTTCGGTTTGGTGTCCAGAAAGCTGTAAAGTTTAAGCTATGCGCATCGTTTATTTTTTTCTCTACAGCAGCAAAAAATGAATTGGCATTGTACGAGGTTCCGTCAATATATCCTTCGGTTCCAAAACGTCTGGCAAGCAATACGCTGTATGCCCATCCTTCGGCATTAAGTCCGCTATTATAAGAAGCCATAACTCTTCCGGTATAACTACGGTTTCCTATAGCATACGAAACACGCCCTCCTTTGCGGTATTGTGAAGCTCGCATAATAATGTTTGTGGTTCCGGCAAGGTCACCAAAGGTGTATTCATTTGCTTTAAGTCCCATAGTAAATTCACGGTTTCGTTGCACATCATTTAGTCCTCCCCAATTAGCCCATTGCGGACGACCCGAAAATTGTTTGTTCATCTCGATACCGTTAATAAGCACTTTACCGTTGTTATTATCTAAACCTCTTGGTCTGAAGAACGTGGCACTAAAATCAAAAGCCGCAGCATTTAAAAATACATCGCGCGAGGCTTGTAACAGTCCGGAAATACTAAAAGCCGTACCTTCATCTTGATCCAATTCATTATCGGATAAGCTTATTGTACCTATTTCTGCCTCGATTTGGGTTAGATCCAATTCCAGAAGTATAGGGTCTAAGTTAATAGTTTTACCATTTTGAATGGTAATTTGAATTTTTTGAGCAACATACCCATCTTTATTAACTAATAATACTTGTTCGCCCTGCGGAAGATTATTTCCTGAAATAGAAAACAATCCTTTAGCATCGGTAACCGTACTAAAGTTTGAAGATTGAATACGAATTGCCACATCTTGAATGGGGTCGCTAGAATTAGTATCCACCACTCTTCCCTTTACGATAGCATCTTGGGCAAGCATTATAAAGCTATTCAATAGCACCACGCAAAGGGTTAAAAAGTTTTTTTTCATTCTGTAGTTTGTTGTTATAAATTAGTTTATTATAAAATCTGAGCAAAATTACATTTTTTTAATGGAAATATGTACTTTTGGCGTAGGTTTTGCAATGCTTCTTTTTGACTATTTATTAACAATTTTTTCTATGAACTATTATTACGCTTTTCTTATCTTTTCAATTAGTATTATAAGTCCTTCTTTTGGTCAACAAAAAAAAGAATACAAAGTCAATACGATTGCCTTTTACAATCTTGAAAATTTATTTGACTATGAAGACGACCCGTTAACCTTTGATGACGATCGAACACCAGACGGAAAAGACCACTGGACGAAAGAAATTTATGAAGCCAAATTAAGAAACATGGCAAAAGTGATTTCTGAAATAGGTAAAGATGAAACAGGAACAGCACCTACTATTATAGGCGTTTGCGAAACAGAGAATCGCAGAGTATTGGAAGATTTGGTAAATCAAGAACCCTTACTTCTTCAAGATTATGGAATTGTACAATTTGATTCTCCCGACAGACGCGGGATAGATGTGGCTTTACTCTATAAAAAACGTTTGTTTACACCTACGGGATACAAAGCCTACCCATTATTAATCTATGATAATGAAGACAAATCGAAACGTATTTTTACACGAGACCAATTGTTAGTTAGCGGTATGTTAGACGGAGAAAAAATTCATGTAATTGTAAACCACTGGCCCTCACGAAGTGGTGGTGAAGCCAGAAGCCGCCACAAACGTATTGAAGCTGCAAAGCTTAACAAACGTATTATCGATTCGTTGTTTAGTGACGATCCCTATGCAAAAATTATTACAATGGGCGATTTAAACGATGACCCTACCAGCCCGAGTGTAAAAAAATATTTAAAAGCGAAAAACAAAAAAGAAAAAGTAAAAATAAAAGAGCTTTACAACCCAATGGAAGCGATGTATAAAAAAGGATTGGGGACTTTGGCATATAGAGACGGGTGGAATCTTTTTGATCAAATAATCATTTCGCACGAGTTACTTAAAAAAGACTATAGTACATACCGCTACTACAAAGCCGGAATTTTTAACAAACCTTATTTAAGCAATCCGCGAGGCAGGTATAAAGGATATCCGTATCGAAGTTTTGCCAGTGGTGGATTTACCGGAGGTTATAGCGATCACTTCCCAGTTTATATTTTACTTATCAAAGAGAAGAAATAATTAGAGGTTGATGATTTTTTCGATTGATGATTTAGGATTTTCCTTTAACAAAACTTGCCTACCGCAGGTAGAAACCAAGAACCAGAAACTAGAGAAACTAGAAACTACTGGATTACTGCCCACTGAAGACTGCCTACTGATTGATGATTTAGGACTTAGGACATCACGACTCACGAAACACGACTCACGACTGAAAACTGCCCACTGAAGACTGCCTACTAATTGATGATTTTCCTTTAACAAAACTTGCCTTTCTCTGGTAGAAACCAGAAACCAGAAACAAGGAACTGCAAACTACAAACTGCAAACTGCCCACTGAAAACTGCTAAAATTCCCTCTATGAATTCATAGATTTTTAACCTCTATAGGTTTTCGTAGATAGCAAAACAATCTAACCAAACTACTTTAGCGCTACAAACAGACAAATTAAATTTTAATTATGAAATCTTTAAACAACATTAAGAAAACAACCGTAATAGTTTTAATACTACTTGTCGCAACAGCTTTCTCGTATTCTATAGAAGCTCAAAATTGTAATCAAGGTTCCAAATTAGCAAAAAAAACTTGGGCAAAATGGGGACCATGGAAACCTAACATTTCAATTGTTCCATTTAAAAATGAAGTACAAAAATTAAAAAATGTTTGGAATTGGGTTGCTGCAAATGGAGGTGCTAATATTGGTCCTCGTCTTTTAGAATTAGATGGTGGAAATGAGTCGGGCACTATTACAGGACAAACCAAACGAACCTTTGTTACCCCTCCTTCTTTTGATAATAAAGTTGAAATAACAATTAACAAGTATGACGGCAGAGCAGAAACCGGTGTAGTAATATGCGTACAAGGAAGAGATGGAGTTACAACCCAAAAAGTGTCTTATACATTTCCTAACAGCAGAAACGGGAAGGTTAAAAAGTTTGTTTTAAACAATGTAAGAGGCAAAGTAATCATCATTGCTATGAAGAACAAATCTGTTGGAAATAAATTTAAATATCGCATAAATGGTAAAAAGAAATAATTATGTGAAAATTTTGCAAACTAATAAAAAAAACTAACCAAGTTTTACGGGAAGTGTTTTCTTTGAACAGATAACACTTACTTTATTTAATCTGAAAACTATAAAAAATGAAAACATTATTAACTCTATTATTCCTCATCTATTCATTAACTATGAACGGACAAGACCAACCCACCGTATACAAAGTAGAACCTGTACCCAATCAAGATGTTGCCTATACCGGAAACTTAAACCAAGGTATTGTTTTAGACGATCTTTCTTGGGCTTGGAGTAGCCAAAACGCCTGCTTCCCCGAAACGCAAAAACAAAAATTTACAGGTAAGCACGTGTTTTTTACCGGAATTATACCAAAATATAGCGAAATTACAGTTACGGTAATTCCTAAAGACCCCAATGCAAACTTTAGTGTGTATGCATACGAGATAGGAGTAAACAGCAACGATTTGGTTCCTAATTTACCCCGTTGTATCCGTTGTGAAGCAGACCACAAATGGGATCGTCCCAAAAGAGGAAAAACACAAGACCACACCCGTATTGTTAATGATTTGGTAGCCATAAACAATCCATACCGAATGGTTATTGGAGTAACCGGTGCAGACGGACTTGAAGAAGGTGAATTTACCTTGGTTATTTCTACCAAATCCAGATAAATTAAAAATAATTGTCATGAAAACTACAAAAACTCAAAAAACAAAAACAATTAGTATTTTATTAATTTTATTTACAATTGGCTTTTACGCTCAAACTACTTACGTACCCGACGATAATTTTGAACAAGCCCTTATCGATCTCGGTTATGACGATATTTTAGACGACTATGTACTTACGACGAATATTAATTCGATTAACTCACTAGATATATCTGCCAGAAACATTGCCGACTTAACAGGTATTGAAGATTTTGCTGCTTTAGAAATTTTATATTGCGGTTATAATGATCTAACAAGCCTTGATGTTTCCTCCAATACTGCTTTAACAAATCTTAATTGTGGTACTAACTCCCTTTCAACCTTAGATGTTTCAAACAATACTGCACTTCAATATTTACGATGCTCTGATAATAATTTAAGCAACTTGGATGTAACTAATAATACTGCACTTCAATATTTACAATGCTTTGATAATAATTTAAGCAACTTGGATGTAACTAATAATACACAACTCACATTTTTAAATATTTTTAATAACTCTATTTCATCAATCAATTTATCTACCCTTAACAATTTAACTGATTTAATTTGTGGAGCTAATCTATTAAGTACACTTGATTTATCAAATAACTTACAATTAGAAACGTTGCGTTTTCAAGGAAACGACATTACCTCATTAGACCTGTCTTCTCATACCAATTTAGTAATACTTTGGGGAGCAAATAATAACTTGTCCGACTTAAATATTGCTAACGGAAACAATTCTAATATTACCCAATTTAATACTATAAGCAACCCAAACCTAACCTGCATCCAAGTGGACGATGCGGCTTACAGTACTGCCAACTGGTCAGGTATAGACCCGCAATCGTATTTTAGCGAAGATTGTAATTCTGTAAACGTAACCTACGTACCCGACGATAATTTTGAACAAGCCCTTATCGATCTCGGTTATGACGATATTTTAGACGACTATGTGCTTACGACGAATATTAATTCGATTAACTCACTAGATATATCTGCCAGAAACATTGCCGACTTAACAGGTATTGAAGATTTTGCTGCTTTAGAAATTTTATATTGCGGTTATAATGATCTAACAAGCCTTGATGTTTCCTCCAATACTGCTTTAACAAAATTAAGCTGTAGCGGAAATATCCTGACAAGCCTTGATGTTTCTGCAAATACTGCCTTAACAGAACTAAGTTGTGATGATAATAACCTAACAAGTCTTAATACTTCAGCTAACACGGCTTTAGAAATCTTATATTGTCAAGAAAATAACTTAACAAATCTTGATGTTTCCGGCAGTACCGCTTTAGAAATCTTATCTTGTTTTAGTAATAATCTTACAAGTCTTGATACTTCGGCCAATACTGCTTTATTAGCATTAAATTGTGATTTCAATAGCCTAACAAGTCTTAATGTTTCCGGTAGTACCGCATTAACAAATTTATCTTGCACTTTTAATAATCTTACAAGTCTCGATGTTTCTACAAATACAGCTTTGGCATACTTTTCTTGTGTAGCAAACAACCTGACAAGTCTTGATGTATCTAATAATATGGCTTTAACAGAATTATCTTGCGACCAAAATAATTTAACAAATCTTGATGTTTCTTCCAATATCGCTTTAACAGAATTGGGTTGTTCTTATAATAATCTTACAAGTCTTGATACTTCGGCCAATACTGCTTTATTAGCATTAAGTTGTGATTTCAATAGCCTAACAAGTCTTAATGTTTCCGGTAGTACCGCGTTAACAAATTTATCTTGCACTTTTAATAATCTTACAAGTCTCGATGTTTCTGCAAATACAGCTTTGACATACTTTTCTTGTGTAGCAAACAACCTGACAAGTCTTGATGTTTCTAATAATACGGCTCTAACATTCTTACATTGTCGTGATAACCAACTTACCGGCTTAAATGTAAAAAACGGAAATAACCAAGCTATTTCCACTTACAATTTTGATTCAACAAATAACCCAAACCTAACCTGCATCCAAGTGGACGATGCGGCTTGGAGTACGAGTAATTGGACATACATAGACCCACAATCGTATTTTAATGAAGATTGTAACTTAGGTATGAATGATTATACCGGTAACACCTTAGCCATTTACCCAAATCCGGCTCAAAATTACTTTCAAATAAAAACCGAGTTACCCGTTCTAGAAGTAACTATTTACAATACTCTAGGTAAAATAGTTAAAAAATTCAATTCGCAAGAAAAATACAATATATCAAATTTAAATCAAGGTATTTACTTTGTTTCAATAAAATCGAATAAGATAACCGTTAACCAAAAACTGTTAATTAACTAAAAAATAGTTTCAATAAATAGAACCTCACAAACAAAGCCATTACATAAATCCTCAAGCAAGGATTTTACAACTATTTATAATTCTTAAAATTTGTATTCCTTGATTGAGGTTTATTTTTTTTACTAGCACATCCTATTCTTTCTTATCATCCCAAAAAATAAAAAAGAGAAGGGTTTTCTGGTTTTTTTCCTTTTTTTCCTTTTTGCTCATAGCAGATTCAATAATTCACTTCTTTTTATATAAAAAATGCGGGTTAAAAATCACATCGTAAAGAAATAAGTATCAAAAAACACTACGAAAAATCAAAATTTTAACATTTTATACCTTCTTTTATTTTCATATCTCTATGAATTCATAGAGGCTTTTTTAATTTAACCTACATAATTTAGCACCGTTAAATATTTTTTTGCCCCCTCGAACCCAAATCGAATAAAAAACAAGAACTACCTACTTTGCTTTTTGGTTAAAATTAATATAATTACTAAAGACCTAAAAAATGAAAAGATTAGTTCTAACAACCGTTTTCTGTGTATTGAGTTTATACAGCCATGCCCAAGTAGGTATTAACAACACCAACCCAAGAGCAAGTTTAGACATCACCGCTACCAATCCTGCTACACCGGCAAATACCGATGGTGTCTTAATACCACGTATTGATGCCTTTCCGGTAACCAATCCCGGAGCAGACCAACAAGGGATGATGGTGTATTTAACCACTACTTCCGGAGGCAATCCACCCGGATTTTATTATTGGGATAACACCTCTACTAGTTGGATTGCAATAAGCGGTGCAAAAAACACTTTAGACCAAGCCTATGACGAGGGTGGTGCTGGAGCCGGGAGAACCATTACCGCAGATAACGGTGCTGTAAATATAAATGGAGGTGACGGGCTTCAAGTAACCGGAACCTTTAATTCTGGCGATGCAATTACGTTAACAGGCACCGGTACACGTATGTTTTTTAATCCAAGAAAAGGAGCTTTTAGGGCTGGTGATGTTCGAGGTAATTTTGGTT
>JALWKK010000044.1 GCA_027081505.1 Flavobacteriaceae bacterium | reverse complement strand
TTGGGTTTTCCCCAGTTGCTGTACAAAGTAAATTTAAAATACGTAGGTTCCGGTTTTTTGTTACCGAAATAGGTAATGTTTACCAACCATTGTCCTTCGCCTAAATCGTCTATGATAAACTCACGACTTGAAAAACCTACTTGTTTTTCAATCATTACTACATCTTGATTTTCTTGTAAGGTATGCTTAAAATGATAGGCTCTGTTTTCGGGGTTTACAAACTCCATTTCAAAATCGGCGTCGGAGGTGTTCCATTCTACAACCAACCGTATATCGTTTTGAAAATCGTTTAATCCACTGCTCTGCGGTATAAATTTGGTCTTTATACCGGCGTTGGCTTTTTGCAAATAATACAACCACTCCATTTCGCTGTTTATTAGCTTGGAAATTTCCAGGTTGCTTATATCCTTTCCTTGATTTAAATAACTCATATACATTCGCCACGCTTTTTTGTATTGGCGAGTATCTTTATAGGCATTTGCCAAGTCTATATACGATTGCAAATAAGCAGGTCGTAATTTAAAGACCTTTTCAAAAACCAAAACAGCCTCTTGGTTTTTGCCCAATTCTTGGTAATAATAGGCAATGGTTTTTAGCAACTCCGGATTGTCTTGGTATTGCTTAGTAAGGGTTTGTAAAACGGCTACCATTCCCGGTATGTCTTGGTAATGGATTTTTAAAAATACCGCTGCCTCAACGGCTTGGTGAAATGCAATTTGTTTCTTATTTATCTGCTCTTGTAAAAACAATACTGCTTTTTGTTTGTCGCCAAGGGCTTTTACCTGCGAAAGAAACACTTGGTAATAGGGTTGTTTGGTTTTATAGCTTACGGCATTATTGTTATAAAAAACATTGCTATAATACTTTTTTGCTATCTCTTCGGTTTTTACCTCATCCATATTGGTGGCATTCTTGGTTCGTATAACCACTACGCCTCCTGCTCCTAAAGTACCATACGCATTTAAGTCACTCAACGATTTTATTACCCATAGCTCTTTTACCATAGAAACCTGTAAAAAACTGGGAGGCTTCTCGTATAACATACCATCTACATCCCATAAAAAATCGCGGCTGTTGTTAATCGATATCGTCCTTACGCTTTTCATACGGTTTTGCTCTGGATCAATAGAATTTGTCCTGAATAAGACACCTGGAATTCCTTCGTTTTCCAGAGCAGATACAATATCCGGATACCCCTGATTTAAGTCTTCTCCTTTTATATAAAAGGTAGAGGGTGATTCGTAAACTTTTTTATTAGTACCAAAACTGCCTTTTCGAATCTTTAAATGATCCTCTTTTTTTGCCGCTACCACGACCTCCTCCAGTTCTTCTGTTATTAAAACCATCTCGATATTAAGCACATTGGTAACATCTTCTACCAGCAACGACAACGTTTTGTAACCCAAATGGCTGTAGGTAAGTACGTCTCCGGGTTTTGCCTCTATACTATAAAAACCTTGTGCATTTGTTTTTGTGCCTTTTATGCTGTTTTTAAGCATAATATTTACTCCAACCAAAGGCATTTCTTGGTAGGTTACGGTTCCGGTAATTTCTCGTAAATCGGATTTGGGATTTTGAGAAAAAAGAAAAGAAACACTACAAATAAAAAGTAATAATACGAGAGGCTTTTTCATAACCGTATGTTTTTAAAGTTCTAATTTAGTAATAAATATTTAAAAATTAGCACCATACAATACACTTATTAGTAAAAAAACTGAAAAACATATTCTAAAATTTCCAGCAGGAAATATTTAAAATTTACTGACTTGTCGCAAATTTTAAAGATTTTTTTGATAATTGAAGCAATTGAAATTTAGACCGCTCTTTGTAAAAGTTTTGTACTAATACTTCTTTTTTTTCATTGGGTTTTCCCCAGTTGCTGTACAAAGTAAATTTAAAATACGTAGGTTCCGGTTTTTTGTTACCGAAATAGGTAATGTTTACCAACCATTGTCCTTCGCCTAAATCGTCTATAATAAACTCACGGCTTGAAAAACCCACTTGTTTTTCACTCATTACTACGTCTTGATTTTCTTGTAAGGTATGTTTAAAATGATAGGCTCTGTTTTCGGGGTTTACAAACTCCATTTCAAAATCGGCGTCGGAGGTGTTCCATTCTATAACCAACCGTACATCGTTTTGAAAGTCTTTTATACTATTACTCTGCGGTATAAATTTGGTCTTTATACCGGCATTGGCTTTTTGCAAATAGTACAACCACTCCATTTCGCTGTTTATTAGCTTGGAAATTTCCAGATTGCTTATATCCTTACCTTGATTTAAATAACTCATATACATTCGCCACGCTTTTTTGTATTGGCGAGTATCTTTATAGGCATTTGCCAAGTCTATATACGATTGCAAATAAGCAGGTCGTAATTTAAAGACCTTTTCAAAAACCAAAACAGCCTCTTGGTTTTTGCCCAATTCTTGGTAATAATAGGCAATGGTTTTTAGCAACTCCGGATTGTCTTGGTATTGCTTAGTAAGGGTTTGTAAAACGGCTACCATTCCCGGTATGTCTTGGTAATGGATTTTTAAAAATACCGCTGCCTCTATGGCTTGATGAAACGAAACTTGTTTGTTGTCTATTTGCTCTTGTAAAAACAATACTGCTTTTTGCTTATCGCCAAGGGCTTTTACTTGCGAAAGAAGCACTTGGTAATAGGGTTGTTTGGTTTTATAGCTTACGGCATTATTGTTATAAAAAACATTGCTATAATACTTTTTTGCTATCTCTTCGGTTTTTACCTCATCCATATTGGCGGCATTATTGGTTCGTATTACAATTACGCCACCTGCTCCTTCACTACCATAACGGGAGATATCACTTAAGGATTTTATTACTCGTACGTCTTTAACCATAGAGACGTGTATGTAGGGAGGTGTATTGAAAAGCATACCGTCTATATCCCATAAAAAACTTTTACTGTTGTTTATGGAAAGGTTTCTATTGCTTTTTAAAATACCACCATTACCACTAACTCCCGGAATACCTTCGTTTGCCAATGCATCAACAACATTGTCAAAGCTTTGGCTTAAATCTTCTCCTTTCACATAATAGGTCGAGATAGCATCATAAATTTTTTTACTTTTCCCATAGGAGTCTTTTCTTTCTTTAAGATAGTCTTCCTTCTCGGCTTTAACTGTTACTTCTTCCAGTTCTTCTGTTATTAAAACCATCTCTATATTAAGCACGTTGGTAACATCTTCTACCAGCAACGACAACGTTTTATAACCCAAATGGCTGTAGGTAAGTACGTCTCCGGGTTTTGCCTCTATACGGTAAAAGCCTTGTGCATTTGTTTTTGTGCCTTTTATGCTGTTTTTAAGCATAATATTTACTCCTGCCAAAGGCATTTCTTGGTAGGTTACGGTTCCGGTAATTTCTCGTAAATCTTTTTGGTTATGTTGAGCAAAGAGTGTAGTAACATTAAACAGTACCAAAAGAAAAATATATTTTTGTTTTAAGAAAGAGAGGCACATTTGTATTAAATTTTTAAACTAACTCAAGCATTAAAGGTAATAAAATTATTTAAAGTCCCTCCGCTTATAAGGGACTTTTATAATGTATTTTTAAAAATAGCGAATTTTTATTTTTGTTGATCATCATCGGGAACCCATAATAAGCAAAAATGATCCCAAATAAATTGACATGTTAGCTGCAATTCAGAATCTCGATAGTGGTGAACTAAAAGTATGAATCCTCTGGTATTTTCGACAAACTCACCATTTTTATAGACAATGCCAAACTCGTTCCAAAAATTTTCTCTTTGTTTTTCGTCCAGTACTTTATGGATGTCTCCATAATAAGCTCCTCGTATGTGACCGTTTTCAAAGACCAATTTGGAAAGAAACTTGTTATAAACCTCAGCGTTTAAATGATATTTTACATCTAAATTTGCCGAAGCCACTTTTTGTTTGGAGTTTAAAACAATGGTTTTGTTAGCAACCGCCTCCTGTTGTGGTGCGTCTTCTTCTACATTACAACTAAAAGTAAGCATAAGTAGTAAAATGAGTCCTGAAATGTTAAAAAAAAAATTTCATAATAAAAAAGTTTAAATAATACCTACTCTGTTAAAGGCTTTTCGGTTTCCGCCTTTTGGTTTGAAAATATGGAGGGAGTTATTATGTGCTAAATAACAAACTAATAAGTAAAGTGTTATCAAACTTTTTTTCTACTTTAGTAAAATTGTTAGTATATTTACGTAATTTCTTACTAAGAATGGTATGGATGTAGGTTATAAAATAAAGACGAAACGATTGTTACTTGGCTATGGGCGTTGATTTTAAGTTCGTTTCTATATGTTTTAATACTTTTTTGGATTAAGAATTTATATAACCGTAATAGATAAGGTCTTGTTTGCTTTTTATTATTCTTATAACTCCTTCTTTTAGCAGATATGTCTTATTAGAAATTAAGGATAAATTGTGATAGTTATGATCTGCAATGATAATTCCTTTAGAAGAGGAAACTTGTTGAATTAATTCATTGATTTTTTGAATATTAATAGGACTTAACCCTAAATAAGGTTCATCTAAAAGACAAAATTTTGCTTCTTTTAGTAAAATTAATTTTACTTGTAAATATTTTCTCAAGCCACTTGAAAGATGTTTTATTTTTGTATTTAGATAAAGATATATTGTCTCGTCTTTTTCGACTTGTTTTATCCCTTTTTGACCTAACCATTGTGATACTATATTTTTTACGGTAATATTTCCAGGTAAAAACAAAAAGCTTGGCGAAAAATTTATCAAATTACATTTTTTATAGGGTTTGTTATACACTTTATTGTTTATACTAATAAATTTGTTTTGTGCTTCCTCTGAACCGAATATAATTTTTAATAAGGTAGTTTTTCCACTTCCGTTTCTTCCATAGAGAGCAATAATATCTCCCGTTTTACACAACAAAGAAATATCTGTGAGAATATATCGTTGAAAGTACTTTTTTTCAATGCTATCGACTTTTAAAATATTATGCATTTTATTAATAAAGTTATTATACATAAAAACAAATCTACAAGAAAGCCAAATAATGAGAGTTGAAAAACCGTTAATCCGGA
>JALWKK010000043.1 GCA_027081505.1 Flavobacteriaceae bacterium | reverse complement strand
GGTTGGTAAACATTACCTATTTCGGTAACAAAAAACCGGAACCTACGTATTTTAAATTTACTTTGTACAGCAACTGGGGAAAACCCAATGAAAAAAAAGAAGTATTAGTACAAAACTTTTACAAAGAAAGGTCTAAGTTTCAGTTGTTTAAATTATCGCAAAACAGATAAAAATTATAACGTATTAATGTATTAATTTTAACGCTTCATCTACTTTAGAAACCGGCATTTTACAAGCATTGTTTACACAAATGTAAATTAAGGTTTCGCCGTTTATATATCGTTGTTTGAGCAAAGGAGTAGATTGCTCGGTTGTACTTCCGGCAATTAACTTGTTTGGGATATAGCGGGTGTTTATTTCAGCAACTTTTAAGACGGCATCGTTACCCACAACCACCACTTCATAGAAATTATCTTGATAGTTAGACAACAAATCCAACCAATTTGAATAACCACTAGGATAGATTTCTACTTCGGGAAGTACATTGTGTAGCATTTGTTGAGCGATGGTATCGTAATTGTGTTCGTCAAAATGATGTGAAAGAACAAAAAGGTTTTTTGCCATTATTGAATTTGAAGATGGAATTACATTATCTCTATATTCAATAGTTCTTGTAACTAATTTTGCATCTTTCTTTGATGTAAAATAAAACATGTGTTTCTCATTATCGAAGAAATTTTCAATCGCATAGTCAGTCAATTTTTTTGCTTTCGTTATCCATTGTGCATCAAGTGTTACTTCGTATAATGAGATAAACGCATCGATTACAGAAGCATAATCTTCTAAATAGCCGTTAATACTACTTTTTCCGTCTTTGTAGTTGTGAAATAATGCTCCGTTATTTTGCAGTTGTTTAGTGGCTATAAATACTGCGTTTTTTATAGCGGCATCCAGGTACTCTTTATTCCTAAAAGTTTTATACGCATCTACGTAACCTTTTAACATAAGTGCATTCCAAGATGTAAGTGTTTTATCGTCTAACCTTGGACGTGTGCGTTTTTCGCGATAGTTTAAAAGAATTTTTTTCCAGTTTTTCTTTTTAGAGAGAAGATCTTTAATCGAAATCCCTTCTTTTTCAGAAATTTCTTCATCACTTTTTGTTCTAATTAATACATACTTATCACCTTCCCATTTTCCGTAGTCGTTAATGTTGTAATATTCAGAAAATAATTTGAAATCGTTTCCTATTAATGACTCTAATTCCTCTTTGGTGAAAACATAATAAGCACCTTCCTCAAGGTGTCCTTCTTTAGTCATACTATCTGCATCAAGAGACGAATAAAAAGCACCTTCATCGTTAGTCATTTCACGTGCAACAAAATTTAGGGTTTCTCTTACCACCTCTTCATATAATGGGTTTTTAGTTACTTGGTATGCGTGGCTGTAAAGGCTAACCAATTGGGCATTATCATATAACATTTTTTCAAAATGAGGGATGTGCCAATTTGTATCGGTGCTATATCTGGAAAACCCACCACCAACTTGATCGTATAAACCGCCATAAGCCATTTTGTCTAGGGTTATAAACACTTGGTTTTTTATCTCTTCGTCGTTCTGCTGAATGCTATACCTCAGTAAATACTCCCAATTATTAGGCATCATAAATTTTGGAGCTCGGTTGTAACCACCAAAGGCTTTGCTAAAGCTTTTTTTCCACTTATTAATAACTTTTTTTGTATCGTAAGATTTAAAATCTTTTTCGGAAGTATTAAATTTCACCAAATCCATACTCTTGATTCCTTCTTCTAGTTTATTTGCGTAATCATAGAGTTTTTCAGGTTCGGTTTCGTATATTTTTTGCATTTGCTCCAATGCCTTTATCCATTGTTCTTTTTTAAAATAAGTGCCACCAAAAACGGGTCTTCCATCGGGTAAGGCAACTACATTTAGGGGCCACCCGGCACTACCGGTCATAAGTTGAACCGCGTTTATATATACTTGATCTATATCGGGTCGTTCTTCTCTATCAACTTTAATATTAATAAAATAAGTGTTCATTACTGCTGCAACAGTACTGTCTTCAAAGCTCTCACGTTCCATCACATGGCACCAGTGGCAAGCAGCATAACCGATACTTATAATAAGTAGTTTTTTTTCTTTCTTAGCTTTTTCAAGTGTTTTATCGTTCCACGCCATCCAGTTAACAGGATTATGAGCGTGTTGCAATAAATAAGGACTCGACTCATTTATCAGTGCATTGGTATATTTATATTTTTTCACAGGTTCTTTTTTTCGAGAATTACAAGAATATAAAATCACTACGGATAGAAGAAAAAAAATAACAATTCGCATAATGGATTGTAAAATAATAAAACAAAAATACGCTTTTTGTATTTTCAAAAAGCGTATGAAAATAAAATGCGTTTAAAAAATTGAATTATTTTACCTCGAAAGTAATTTTTACATTTACCCTAAACTCGGTAATTTCATCATCTTTTACAACGGCACTCTGTTCTTGAACATAAACAGAACGAATATTCTTTAAACTTTTTGCAGCGTGCTTTACTGCTTTTGCGGTTGCATCTTCCCAACTCTTATCAGAGTTAGACATAATTTCTATAACTTTGAGTACAGACATAATATTTAGGTTTTAAAATTTGTGCAACTAAAGTACAATTTTACTTTGTGAAAAAGAAATAATTTACAGTATATTTTTTTAAATGTATAAAAACTTAGTAAGGTTAAATTATTCGTATTTTAATTCTTACTCCTGTTTCCGTACCAAAAATAAACTAACCATTAACGGCTTCAACAAGATTAACTTTTCCGGGAAGCATATTCTTAAGCATTGTTTCAATACCGTTCTTTAGTGTTACGGTAGAAGACGGGCAACCGCTACAGGCTCCTTGTAGAATTACCTTAACCGTTTTATTTGATTCGTCATAGCTTTGAAAGGCAATATTTCCTCCATCCTGTGCAACAGCAGGTTTTATATGCTCATTAAGGATGGCTACAATTTCTTCTTCAACGGGTGTCGAAGGTGTTTTTTCAGAGATTGTAATAGCAGAAGAGCTACTGTTTTGTATAATCGAATCATTAAATAACGGTTTTCCATCAGCTAAATAATTTTTAATAAAATTACGAAGCTCCATAACAATATCTTCCCATTCTACCATCGTATTTTTGGTTATCGAAATATAATTCTTATTTATAAAAACCTCTTTTACAAACGGAAAATTAAATAAAACCGAAGCAATAGGTGCTTGTTGTGCTTCTGCGGGAGTTTTAAACTCAAACATTCCTGAAATAAGGGTTTTATTTGCAACAAATTTCATAACATCCGGATTGGGAGTACTTTCGGCATACACCGTTACAGGTTGTTGTTTTTTTGTATTTTCAGTAACAACAGGCTTCCCTTCATTCAAATAATCTAAAATTGTTGTGGCAACTTCATCTTGTACATCCTTCCATTCTACTATATCATATTTTTCAATAGCGATAAAATTTTGGGAAATATAAACAGTTTTTACAAACGGAAAGTAAAATAATTTTTGTGCAATGGGACTTTCAATGGCTTCTTCAATATTGTTAAACTCATAACTTTTTGCTTGTGTAAGAAAAGTATTGGCAACAAATTTTATGATGTTTTTTGAAGAAGTAGGCTCTATTTTTAAAGTAAATGAAGTCATAAGTCAAATTTTTTGCAAAAATATGAAAAGAAAACCGATGTATTCAATATATTTGGAAACTAAAAAAAATGTTATGAAGAAAATTGTACACCCCATACTTTTATTCTTTACTGCTTTTATATATTCTCAATCTATTGATATTAATAATCCGGCAGACCCAGAAACGTCGCTTACGGCTGAAGAATTACTCGACCAAGTATTCATTGATGGAGGAAGTTGTGTAACGATGAATCTTACCTATCTTCAAGAAAATCCGGATGGTGTAGGAAACCTAAGCAATCGTAGCTGGGGCTATTTTGATGATGGCGGAACTTCTTTTCCCTTTTCGGAAGGAATTATCCTTTCATCTGGACATGCAGTAAGTGCCGAAGGACCAAACAACGACGGCGGAACCTCCGATAGCGGACCGGGATGGAATGGAGACATCGATATAGAAACCATATTAAACAACCAATACGGCACTACTGTTGATACCAATAATGCCACTGTTTTTGAATTTGAATTTACCTCGGTTTTAGACGAAGTAAGTTTTGAATACATCTTTGCATCTGAAGAATATGAAAACCAATGGGAGTGTAGCGATAATTTTAGAGATGGCTTTGCGTTCTTGGTAAAAGGACCCGGCATTCCCGATATATCCGGCGCTCCCTTTGGCGGAGTTAATATTGCCGCCATACCCGGATCTGCCAATGTACCGGTAAGTACCGCAACCATACACCTTGACCCTGCAGACGACCCGGTAAATGGTTTTTTATGTGGTGGCGAAGTGCCTGGAGTTAATTATTTTCCTTCTTTATACGTAAGCAATGATAATGACAATATAAATGATGTACCTATCGAGTTTGACGGACTTACCGTTTCGCTTACTACAGCAACGGTAAGTATTATCCCCGGAGCTGTTTATACTATGAAAATGGTGATTGCAGATAGAGGAGATAGCGCATATGATTCTGCTGTTTTTCTAAATGCCGGTAGCTTTAGTGTTGGAAGCGTAGATATAGGAACTGACTTAACAGTCGGAAACAACAATGCAAGATGTGTAGGAGAAACCTATACTATTACACCCGACATTACTGCACCTCCCGGAACTACCTATGAATGGCAATATGAAGATCCTCCCGGATCGGGAACCTTTGTGTCTTTTGTACCGCCGGAGACAAACCCCACTCTTGACGTTACAACAACAGGTAGCTACCAACTCGTTGTAGATTTTGCCGGTATTTGCACCACCTCGGGTGTTATTTTAATTGAGTTTGTTCCTCCCCCGGTAATACCTCCTTTGCCTCCCTACATTCTCTGCGACGACAACAACGATGGATTTTTCGATTTTGATTTAAGTGTTATGGACGGAATTATCACAGGTGGTGATCCAGATTTAGCAGTAACCTACCACGATACTCAGGCAAATGCCGATGCGGGCATCTTACCCTTACCTACTATTTACACAAATAATGTACAGTATAACGATGTGGTCTATGTACGCGTAGAGAGCTTAGTAAGCA
>JALWKK010000042.1 GCA_027081505.1 Flavobacteriaceae bacterium | reverse complement strand
CGTTACGGGTTTCGGCGGTCATCGGGCTTCCCAATACCATAAAGTCGCGGGATGCAAGGTTGGGCGTGGAAAGGTTTACGTTGATGGTTCCGTTGTTGGTTACCGATGCATAAGAATCAGTTTGCACTACGCTACCTTGATGTTCTACAATCAGGCTTCCGTTTACGGTAATGTCGCCATCGATGTTTAAGAAGTTTCCGGCAGTAATCGTTACGGTATTGCCGGTAGCTACTTCACAAGAACATGCCGTTACATCGCCACTAGTAGCAGTAGAATAATTATCATTAAATAATGCTTTTCTTCCGGCATTAGGGGCGACATCCCAACTACCTGCATTAAAGGTAGAGGTAGGTCCAACAACAGTAACCGTTGCAACACAAGTTGAAACACCTCCGTTTCCATCATCGGCAGTAACCGTTACAAGATTATCCCCAATATCTCTACATGTAAAAGTAGAATCGCTTAGGCTTACGGTTACCGGATTTCCACAATTATCAGCAAGATTTCCGGGAACAGGAATAAACGAAACATAATCGTTGGTTGCAGTCCAGTCGGTATTGTTTCTTCCGGTAGGTGTATAGGCAATTGTGCCATCTCCATTTTCAATACCTTGGGTGCGCGTACCGCTGTCACTTTGAACATCGGTACTGTGTATTTCAATTTTATTAGATCCTTCGTAGAGTTGTACTTGAGTAGTTACTGTTATTCCGGCGTTTCCGTAATGTGGTAAGTTGTTGTATTCAATAACCATAATGCGATTTGGAGCAGATCCAACCATTTTATGACGAATGGTTCCACCTAAAGTAGGGTTTAAATCATCCCAAGCAACGGCTATTATATTTTGCGGAACAGCGACATCCGGTAATGTGTCATTTGTGAATTCGGTTAAACCCAAAGAACTAAAAGAAATAAATCCGTTAGACGAAACATTTACGGCAGTAAAATCGGTTCCGAAAAAATTAAAAGTAAAACCTAAAGAGACATTTGAGGATGAATCATCTCCTAACGATAGATTTGTTGCTCCTGTTGAAATATCGATTGGAGCAAATGTTCCGGTTTGGTCTATGGTATAAGCTCCGCTGGGTTGGAGATTGGCAACTACATCTGCCTGATTAATTGTTGCGTTACCGCTTCCGTCAAGTGTAACGGTTGCATTTTGGCAAACAAGAACCGGGTTGCCATCTGTAACTTCAATGGTGTCTGTTTTGCTTGTTGCTCCACCGGAGCAAGCATCGTTAACTGTATAAGTTACGGTGATAGTTCCTGTACCGGCAGCAACGGGATCAAAAGTAAAGGTAGTTCCGTTTCCGTCGTCGGTAACACCGGGACCACTATAGATTCCTCCTGTAGGTGTACCACCTCCTAAGCCGTTTTGAGTTCCTTGTGTTTGGCAAACTTGGTCGGTAGAGACTGTAAAAGCTGCCATTGTGGGAGGAAGGTCAAAGGCTTCTGTACCATCGGTTTTACTGTTTGTTGAACCTTGTGTAGCACTATATCCTAATCCTCTTCTTGCAAAAGCTTCCCAAATAGTACATTGGTTAGCACCTCCGTACAGATTTTGATCTGCTTGTAAAATAGCGTCTCTACCATCTACAAAACCGGGGCTACAAGGTTGCAATTTTAAACCTTCTATTACCAATTGTAAAGCAATGTTGTTTCCTCCGCTACCGTTATAAAAATCAGGGTCGAATCCGTGCACGGCAATTAAATCCCAAGTCATTTCCCAAAGCATTGCAGCCCAAACAGAGCCAACACCATGTGGAGCAACTTCAGTTTTTATAGCGTCATAAGTATGTGGATTAACAGCAAAGTCGGTGCTGTACGGATAAGTGCGTATTCCAGGACCATCGGCTCCTTGTCCGAAGAGCCAAGTCCCAATTCCTCTTGAGTCTGTACCAGCATCGCCGGGTTCTATGGTAAGCATTAAAGCAAAATAATCGCTCCATCCTTCGCCCATTTGTTCGGTATTATAAAGGCAGGAAGAATTTCCTGCTCCTCCGGTTAATCTGTTAGATATGCCATGACCGTATTCGTGAACAATAACACCGTTATCAACATCTCCGTCGCGTGATCCGCAAATATACATTTGCATAGTAGGATTATTACCATCGACGGGTGTTGCAAAGTTTGCGTTACACGTTCCGCTACCATCCTGGGCTTCGGCGTTTACACTATCTCCTCCGATTCCACCATTTCCGTAATTATTTTCCTGAAAATTTCCGGCTGCTTCGTCAAATCCGTATTGATAAGTTACGTCATGAATGATGTTATTCCAATAAAATAAATTTGTGATTATTGCATCTTCAGATTGGTTTCCGGATGAATAAACGGGGTCAAAAGGAAAGTTAAAACTCAAACCGACTCCACCATCCGGCTGATATCCGAGATTGTCTCCATCCTCATAAGCATTTACATTATTTCCTCTTGTTACAGTGTATTCTGCTCCAGTGCTTCCATTAGTATCGTGCCAGCCATAAGGAGAAGCTATGAGGTTGTTTGGATTTGTAATAACGCTTCTGGCACCGTGATTAGGAGATTCTATCGGCATCGCGAAGACATTATAACTTCCGGATAGAACAGGTTTTTCTTCGACTGTGTAATACAGAGTCGGGTTTGAATCTTTATGTGTATGATTGTGATTTTCGTTAAAACAACTTACCGTCCAATTTTCTTTATGTAAAATTTCACCGGTATTTGCATCAACTCTAAAGTTGTACCAATCTGACGAATTTACGTCTTGAATAGAAAGTTCCCAAGCTAAACGGATACCTTTTCCTTCTTCAAAATAATACTGTAGCTGTACGGGAATATCCACTCCCGAAATTCCTCCACCGTTAAAAATAGTTTTTTGATTGGTTCCGCCTATTTTTTCTTTTTCGGTTAAACCGGAAACCGAATAACCCATTTTTTGGGCAGTTTTTAAAATTGCTTGTTTAGCAGTTAATGAAACCGAAGAACTTTGAATTAAGGCTTGAATATTATCAATAAACTTATTGTGTTCTGCCACTGCTTTTCCCGAAGCATCTGTATGCATTGAAGATTCGGTTCCGAATACTCCGATTCCGTTTATGGCTTGACGCAAGTAGGTGTGCGTTATACCGCTTTGCTTACTGGTATGCTGTGAAGTTATAACAAAAGAACCGGGCTTATTTTGAATATATTTTTTAAGTGAAACGGTTGTTATTTGTGCTTTTGTTTGCTTTTTTTCTTTCCTTTGTGCAGAGGATGATAAACTTAAGGTTACTGATAAAACCAAAGCAAAAAGAATTTTGTATTCTGTTAGGTTGAAAGAAATAGAAAGTTTTGTTTGCATTATATTTGGGAATTAATTGTGTGAAAATTTTCTTACAAAATTATCATATCTTTGTTAAAATCAAAATTTTGAATGTATAAATTGTTTCGTAATGTATTTGTGCTGTTGTTGTTTTTAACCGCAAATTTATATTCGCAGAAAAGAGTTAAAAAAAAATTGATGGTAAAACCATTGGCAAGATACGAATTGTATCTCAGAATATTTCTTTATTAACGATAAATTCTACAGAAACAGATGTGATTTTAATTAATGTTGTATTTCATGGCAAAACGGCTTCCAAAATTGTGTTAACTTCAAGAACTGAAGGTGATAATATCTAATCATTGGTACTGAGTTTACTTCTTTTTTACTCCGGAAAATGATAAACCGGCTACGCATAAGAAGTGTTATACCTAATATAAAATAGTCCAAACCCATTTTATATTTTAGGATGGTTAATGCGTTATAGAATGAAAATAGTTCAATGAGAAAACTTGAAATTAAACTATATTATATTCGTATTAGGTATTAGTTAGTTTTAACAGACCCTTTGATAAAGTTATTTTGTCAGAGGGTTTGTTTTTTTAATGACTTCAAAAAATTTAATAGTAAAAAACAGCTTTCGTAAAGAAATTATAATATATTTAGTTGTAAAATTTTAAGAAGTATGACCATCACAAAAACAATAGAAACACTTTTTAAAAAGTTTATGCCTTCTCCTTTTAGCATTGCATTGTTGTTAACCTTGTTAACCATGGTTTTGGCATTTTTTTTCACCGAAGCACCTTCTAATCAACCTCACTTCTTTGCCATTTTAAAGTATTGGGAAGACGGTATTTGGAACAACAAGTTACTGGTTTTTGCCTATCAAATGATGTTAATTTTGGTGTTGGGTCATATTTTGGTACTTAGCAAACCGGTAAATTCGGTTATTTTAAGGTTAACTAAATTTGTAAACAACACCTCGAGTGCTGTTGTGTTAGTAAGTGTTACTACGATGCTTGTTTCGTTTTTTAATTGGGGATTGGGGCTTATTTTTGGTGCTATTTTAGCAAGAAAAGTTGCCGAGGCTTCACAGCATAGAGGGTTTTCAATTAATTACCCGTTGGTTGGTGCTTCCGGATATGTGGGATTAATGATTTGGCATGGCGGAATTAGCGGTTCGGCACCATTAAAAGTTAGCGAAAGCGGACACTTAAAAGGTTTTATGAGCAGTATTCAAGATGCTTCTTTAAGTACGCAATTACCCGATTTAATTCCTTTTAGCCAAACGGTTTTCAGCACATTTAACCTTATTATTTTTGCTGTTTTATTGGTGGTAATTCCTTTTGTTTTGTATAAAATAGGGCAGAAAGTTCCTAAAACACAGGTAAATTTGCCCATTTATAAAGGAATAGTTGAAAAAAACACAGCCATTAAAGGAGCTGAAAAAATAGATTACTCCAAGTGGTTTGGTACGGGTTTTGGCATTTTGGTTCTTATTACCTTTTTTTATCAATATTCCGGAAATTTAGAAAACATCATCATTACACCCAATATGCTTAACTTTTTTATGTTTGGTTTGGCATTGGTTATGCACCGGTCTGTTCAAAGTTTTTTGGTCGCGGTAGAAGAAGCCATAAAGGGAGCATCGGGAATATTAATACAATTCCCGTTATATTTTGGCATTATGGGAATTATGAGCGGAAGCGGAATGGTGATTCAAATAGCCGATTTTTTTGTTTCTATTGCTACTCCTTTAACGCTTCCTGTTTATACTTTTTTTAGTGCCGGATTGGTCAATATTTTTGTTCCCAGCGGGGGCGGACAATGGGCTGTACAAGGTCCCATAGTTATTGAAAGTGCCTTGAAACTCGGCGTGCCTTTACCCAAAGCCATTATGGCACTGGCTTATGGTGACCAAGTAACCAATATGTTACAGCCGTTTTGGGCATTGCCTTTACTGGGAATTACCCGGTTAAAAGCTAAAGAAATTTTACCGTACACCTTGCTTCTTATGTTGGTAGGAACGGTTATTTTTATTACAGGATTATTACTTTTATAAATTATAAATGGTTGGTTTACTCACAAAAGATAATTGGTTTCCGCCTGTAAATCAAGCAAATGAAGATGGTTTGCTTGCCGCAGGAGGCGATTTATCTCCAAAAAGGCTACTGTTGGCATATCAAAGCGGAATTTTTCCTTGGTACGAAGAAGGGCAACCTATTTTATGGTGGAGTCCTAACCCGCGAATGGTGTTGTTTCCGGATAAATTAAAAGTTTCTAAGAGCCTTCAAAAAACCATTCGAAAAAAAAAGTTTACAGTTACTTTTAATAAAGATTTTTATAGTGTAATCGAACAATGCGCCAAAGCAAAACGAAACGGACAAACCGGTACGTGGATAACACCCGAGATGCAACAAGCCTACCGGCAATTATTTGAAATGGAGCATGTTCTTTCTGTCGAAGTATGGCAAGAAGAAAAACTGGTTGGCGGTTTGTATGGCGTAAATTTGCCCGATGTGGGTGTATATTGTGGCGAAAGTATGTTTTCTTTAGTGAGTGACGCTTCAAAAACAGGTTTGTATTTTTTGGTTGAAAAACTAAAAAAAGAAAACTACAAACTCATAGATTGCCAAGTTTATACCCCGCATCTCGCTTCTTTAGGAGCCGAAAAAATACCAAGAATCACTTTTGTTGAATACTTAAAAAACAAGAAATAATTGTTATTTGCCGGATAGATTTTGTTTTTTAACAAAAAAAGTAGATATTTACCTACAAATTATTCCGAAAAATGAAATTTATAAAAATCCCCGTTTTTATTATACTTTTTTGTGCTTCGCTTTCCGGTTTTTCTCAATCTAAAGTCAATTCGACCATAAATGTAAACACCGATATTGACCGTGTTAAGGTATATGAAGCTTATGTTAAAGATGGTTATGGAACTCCCGAAATATATAAAGAACTAGCAAATGCATATTATTTTAACAACGACTTTGAAAAATCTAAATACTGGTTTAAAAAGCTTTTTGAAGTAACAACCATAACCGATAAACAACTTTTGTTTAGATACAACCAAACGTTAAAAGCGCTGGGAGAACAGTTGCCTAAAAATGAAAAATTGAATGCCGTAAGCACCAATTAATTCTTCCTTTTATTTCTTATACTTCCTTATGTCTAAAGCAACTTGTTATATGGTCGTTTACCATTCCGGTGGCTTGCATATGTGCATAAATCACCGTGCTGCCCACAAATTTGAATCCGCGTTCTTTTAAGTCTTTACTAATGGTATCGCTTAACGGTGTATTGGCGGGAATTTCAGATAGCGAATTAAAGGTGTTTACAATGGGTTTGCCATTTACAAAGCTCCAAATGTACTTACTAAAACTGCCAAATTCCTTTTGTATTTTTATAAATGCTTGTGCATTAGTAACCGTTGCTTTTACTTTAAGTTTGTTTCTAATAATTCCTTTATCTTGAAGTAAGGAATCTATTTTCTTTCCGGAATAAGCAGCAATTTTCTCATAATCAAAATCATCAAAAGATTTCCTAAAATTTTCTCGTTTTTTTAAAACGGTTATCCAGCTTAATCCGGCTTGAAATGTTTCCAGTACTAAAAACTCAAACAACTTATTGTCGTCATAAACCGGAACGCCCCATTCTTTATCGTGGTAGCTTACATATAAAGGATCGTTGCCACACCAACTGCATCTATTCTTCTTCATCATCATTATTATTAAAAGTTACATGGTATTCATCAATAATTTCCAACTCGGTTCTAAAGGCAAGCATTTTATCGGCAAAAAGTTGCAATCCTTCGTTACGGAGTTTTTCGGCAAAATGGGTATAATAATCGTCTAAATCTTTACGTGATTTGGCCCGGTATTGAATGGAGTAGGTGGTAGTATCGTTTTGTTCATCTACCAAAACTTTTGTGAGCTTGGCA
Organism: Flavobacteriaceae bacterium; assembly: GCA_027081505.1. Taxonomy (GTDB): domain Bacteria; phylum Bacteroidota; class Bacteroidia; order Flavobacteriales; family Flavobacteriaceae; genus Marifrigoribacter. The sequence goes on along the minus strand of JALWKK010000042.1, from coordinate 49,286 downwards.
CCACTAAATTTTCCGGTTGCCAATACTTGCGGAATATGGTTTTTTATCCATTGTAACCATTGGTCCTTTATGCTGTTTTCTATATTTACTGTTACGTTGTATATATACATTAGAGGCTAAGATAGTGTTATTGTTCAATAGTATCGCCGCGAAGTTTTCTAAATCGCTTTCGTGCTTCGATATAATAAATACTGTCTTGGTGATTAAAGATAAGTTGTTCGTAAAATACCTTTGCTTTTTCGGGCATATCTAATTGTGTTTCGTACAACTTTGCCAAGTTAAATAATGCATCATCTGCCAAAATATCATCTTTGTAAAATTCAATAATTTTTAAGTAGGCTTCTTCGGCTTTTGTGTATTGCTGCAATTTTTCATTTATTCGGGCAGATTTAAACAATGCTTCATCTTCAATTTTTTCGCCTTTATGATGGGTTAAAATATCTTGTAAAATCACTAATGCTTCTTTGGGCTTGTTTTGGTAGGCTAACAAATCGGCTCGGGCATATTTTTTTAAGGCGGTTTGGGTAGAATCTTCCAACGAGTTGTCATGAATTATAAAACTAAGTTGCATCGCATCGTTGGCAATAAGTTGCGTATAGGATTTTTTTAATACATCCAATTGTATTTTTGCCCACTGAAAATCGCCTTTAAAATAACTGGTTTGAGCAATTTTAAAACGGGCTTCTTGAGCTAAAACATCTCCTTTTACCTTATTCTGAATCTGCGAATAATAAATAAGAGCTTGGTTAAATTTTTCTTCAAAAACCAAAATGTCTGCCAGTAACATCTTTGTTTTGGCTTCTTGGTAACGACTAAGCCTATGGTTTTTGCTAAATGCTTTCAGCATTGTTACAGCTTCTTCTTTTTTGGCAAACTTAAATGATAGAAACCGAGCATAATCCAGTTGAAGCAAAAAACTGTTTGTGTTGTTGCCGTATTGTTGAAGTAGCTTTTTATATTGTTCGTCTATTTTTGCATACTCTTTTGGCGAAGCGGTTTCCAACTTAATTTTTAGTAATAATTGTTCGCCTTGCATTTTTGTTTCGGGAGTTGCTGCGTTTGCAACAACAAATTGTACTATTTCAGAGGCTTCTTTAAAATATTTTTCTGAAATAGCAATATATGAAAGCTCTATAATTCCGGATAGATCATTGTCTTCCATTCGTTTAAAGATGGCTTTTTCTTGAATAAATGCTTTTTTAAACTGTTTTTGTTGGATAAACAACCAACTAAGTAACTCGTTATACAGAATATTGGGGTTGTCTTGCGAGCGTTTGAGCAATTCTTTCCTCAGAATTTCATTTGCTTCGTTAAAAGGGTCTTCGGTAATATATTGACTGAAAATTCGTTGTGAGGTACTTAAATATCCAGGGTTTTTAGTAATTAAATCGAGGTAAGCCTGAAACATTTTTCGGGTTTTTCCTTGCTCACCGTAAATTCGTGCAAGTTTGGTTTCAAAAGTTCTTCTAGAGTCGCCATCGGAAGCATTTTCGTAAACTTTTATAGCATAATCCAGTAATGAAAAATCTTCAAAACGTTTTCCTACAACATAAACATAGTTTTTATTTTCTTTGGCTTTTTGAACGGCAATTTCGTAATTTACTTTTGCCAAACTGTCTTTTTTTTGCAAAGCGAAATTGTAGCCAAAATCTACGTAAAGCGATGGGTTTGCCCGTTTTTCGCTAAGTTTTTCTTGCAAAGCATTTTCGGCTTTTTCATATTCTTCGAGTTGTTGGTAGCAAGCAACTAAAGACTGCAAGTATTTAAATTGGTAGGTGTTTTGTTTATAGAGTTTTTTATAAATAGAAGCCGCCTTTTCGTACTGCCCTTGTTGGAAATAGTTTTTTGCCAACGCATCGTTTTGTGCGCTAACGCAAATTGAACTAATTAATAATAAAAAAACAATGAGTTGTTTCATTGGGTAAAGATACACAATTGATTTTGTTTATAGATTACAAAAATTAAGCCTTAAACCAATTTGTTTTCTTAAAAATATACTTGTAAAAGTTTCTCTTCTTTTTGTAGGAAGGCATTGAACGATTTACTCTATCGTCTCAAACCCGCAATACGGTACCAAAACCTCAGGGATTTTAATTCCGTTTGGAGTTTGGTAATTTTCTAAAATTCCGGCAAGTACGCGAGGCAAGGCTAACGAACTTCCGTTAAGCGTGTGTGCCAATTTGTTTTTTCCGTTAGTATCTTTAAAACGTAATTTTAGCCGGTTGGCTTGAAAAGTCTCAAAGTTTGAGACCGAAGAAATTTCTAACCAACGGTCTTGTGCGGTCGAAAACACTTCAAAATCATAAGTTAAAGCAGAAGTAAAGCCTAAATCGCCTCCGCAAAGACGTAAAATCCGGAAAGGGAGTTTTAATTCTCTTAATATTTCTTTTACGTGTTCTACCATTTGGTCTAAGGCTTTGTAACTGTTGTCGGGATGCTCGATACGTACAATTTCTACTTTATCAAATTGGTGCAAACGGTTTAATCCTCTAACGTGTGCGCCGTAACTTCCGGCTTCGCGTCTAAAACACGGAGTATAACCGGTGCAAGCTATTGGTAAATCGTTGTGCATTAACAAATCGCCTCTAAAAAGATTGGTTACCGGTACTTCAGCCGTAGGTATAAGATATAAATTATCTCCCGTTACGTGGTACATTTGTCCTTCTTTGTCGGGCAATTGTCCGGTGCCTAATCCCGAAGCTTCATTTACCAAATGCGGTACTTGATATTCGGTATAGCCGGCTTGTGTGTTTTTATCCAGAAAATAAGCAATTAAAGCACGTTGTAATCTGGCTCCTTTTCCTTTATAAACCGGAAAACCGGCTCCGGTAATTTTTACACCCAATTCAAAGTTGATTAAATCGTATTTTTTTGCCAATTCCCAATGCGGTAAAGCTCCTTCAAATAAAGTAGGAATTTCACCTTCTTTAAAGACAACTTCGTTATCGTTTTCGTCTGTTCCGGCAGGCACTAATTTATTAGGAATATTAGGTATGGTATAAAGCACTTGCTGAAGTTCTTCTACCAAAGTATTCAACCTTTCTTGTAATTCTTTTGATTGCTCTTTTAACTGAACGGTTTTTTCTTTAAGCAAATTGGCTTTTTGAACTTCCCCGTTTTTAAAAAGCATTCCTATTTCTTTTGAAAATGTATTGGATTGTGCTAATTTCTCGTCTAACCGGGTTTGGGTAGCACGACGCTCTTGGTCTAACTGTAACGCCTTGTCAAAAACTTCGGTTGCATCAAACCCTCGTTTGTTTAATGCCTGTATAAAGGCATCTTTATTTTCTCTAATTTTATTTATCAGTAACATTATCAAAAAATTTGAACCGCAAAGTTACATAGCCTTATAAGGTTTTCAAAACTACATAGGGGTTTATTTTAAAAAAGATATACTTGAACCATTAAGGCATTAAGTTTCATTAAGGCATTTCATTAAGATTTATGTTCTCTTAATTTTTTTTAATTTCTAAATGTTTTAAAAAAATAGGAACCATTAAGGCATTAAGTTCCGTTAAGGTGTTTCATTAAGATTTATGTTCTCTTAATTTTCCTTAATTTCTTAATGGTAAAAAAATCAGAGGTGTTTTATAAAATTTCTTGCAAATGCCTCGTCTGCTACAATGGCTTTTTTTAGTTGTTCTAATGAGGAAAAGGTGTATTCGTCTCTTATTCGAGTTAGAAGTTCAATACGAAGATTTTGGTTATACAGATTATCATTAAAATCTAAGAAATGCGTTTCAATGGTTTTGACGGTTCCGCCCACTGTTGGGTTTGTACCTATATTGGTAATTCCGTAATAAAGTTTTCCGGCGAGAGTTGCTTGCACGACATATACCCCGTTTTTCGGGATAAGTTTATAGGTTTCTTTAACCATAAGATTGGCAGTAGGAAACCCGATGTTTGTCCCAATATTTTTCCCTTTTACTACCGTTCCGGTGAGCATAAAGTGATAACCCAAATAGGTGTTTGCAGTAGTTACATCTCCCTGCAGTAATGCATTTCTAATTTTGGTAGAGCTTATGGCAATGTCGTTACTTTGTCGAGCGCTAATTTCAATAACTTGAAAGCCAAAAGGGTTTCCGAAATCTTCCAAATCGGTTAACGTGGCAGTTCGGTTTCTTCCAAAATGATGGTCGTACCCAACAATTATTTTTTTAATATGAAGTTGGTGAACCAAAATATCTCGTACATATTCCAATGCCGTAAAACGCGAAAATTCTTTAGTAAACGGATGAATAATAACATGTTGCAATCCTGTTTTTTGAAGTAATTCAATGCGTTCGTCAATGGTGTTAATGAGTTTAATATCGGTATCGTTGTGTAATACCATTCTGGGATGTGGAAAAAAAGTGAGTACTACCGAAGCCAGTTGCTCTTTTTCTGCAGTTTGTACCAGTTGGTTTAAAATGGCTTTATGTCCGAGATGAACACCGTCAAAAGTACCTACTGTCAAAATAGAAGCCTGTTTGTTTTGGTATTGCGAAATAGAAGAATATTGCTTCACTTATTTGTTGTTAAAAGAGTTCATGGTGTTAGAAATTCCGGCAAGCGGAAAGGAGTTTAGCACTTCTGAAGCTTTTTCAAGACGTTCGGGTAGTTTTTCTTTTTCTTCATCGGTCCATTCGCCCAATACATAATCAACTTGTTTTCCTTTTGAGAAAGCATCGTTAATTCCAAACCGAAACCGGTTGTATTTCGTAGTCTGCAAGGTATTTTGAATGTCTTTTAAGCCGTTATGTCCACCGTCGCTTCCTTTGGTTTTAATTCGAATGGTGCCAAACGGAAGGTTTAAGTCATCGGTGATTATCAATAGATTTTCCAACGGAATTTTTTCTTTATCCAACCAGTATTTAACGGCTTTTCCGCTTAAATTCATATACGTACTCGGTTTTAAAAACACCACCGTCCGACCTTTAATTTTGTGTTTTGCAATATCACCCAATCTATTAGATTCAAATGAAACCCCTTCTTTTTTAGCAAAATAATCCAGTATGGTAAACCCGATATTATGTCGGGTGTTTTGGTATTTTTCGCCAATGTTTCCCAATCCGACTATAAGAAATTTTTTCATAGGGTCTTGTACATCCTTCGATGTATCTGAATTTAGTATCGTATTATTTACAAAAAGTTTTCTAAACCAAGAAAACATATTGTTTAATTTGTGGTAAAAATAAAAAAACATCCCGGAAAAAGGGATGTTTTTAATTGTTTCTATAAAAGCAAGGTTATTCGTTAGCTCCTTCTGCCGGAGTTTCACTACCTTCAGCAGTTTCTTCGTCTTCATCTTCGGTTTCAATCGACATAGCTGCACGAGAGCGTCTAATTTGACATACCACGATATTATCGGGGTGCATAATTTTATATCCTTCTTGCGGTAAATCGGCAATATACATTTTGTTTCCGATTTTCATTTCAGATATATCGGCATCAATAAAATCGGGTAAATTTGCGGGTACTGCTTTTACTCTAAGTTTTCGGCTAATAACTCTAAGCACTCCACCAGCTCGTACACCAACAGAGTTACCTACAATGCGAACAGGAATTTCCATTGTTACTTCTTTATCATCAAAAATTTGATAAAAATCAATATGTAAAATACGATCGGTAACCGGATGAAACTGAATGTCTTGCATAATTGCATTTACCTCGGTTCCATCTTCTAATTTAATTACAACTGTGTGTACGTTTGGAGTATACACCAAGTCTTTAAATGCCAAATAATCTGCTGAAAAGTGTATGGGTTGTTCTCCTCCGTAAACCACGCAAGGAACCTTATCAGCATTACGTAAGGCTTTGGTTGCTGTTTTGCCTACGTTTTCTCTTTTAGATCCGTTGATTGTAATAGATTTCATGTTTTTTTATTAAATTAATGAATCGCTTGTTTTTAAAGCGGGTGCAAATTTGCAACTTTTTTTAAGGAGTTAAAAGAATTTTTGGCATTAATTTTTATGCAGGTCTTTTTTTCTCTATAGATTTTACTAATAAAAGTAGTTTTCTAAATTCAGAATCAATCCCGCCCTAAATAAATTTTAGGACGGGATTGGTAAGGAATATTAATTTTACTTAAACAAAAAAAGCCCTTCCAAATAGGAAAAGCCCTTCATAGGTTTATTGCTAAACCACGTATTCGTCGAAGACGAACATCACAACACGTTTGTTGCGGTCTGGTTCCGACGCTTGAGGTCGGAATTCAGACTTTCACACAGTGAAACGTCTGAAACGAGACTACAAATATTTTTCTATATATTGTTGTAATCTTTTGCGGTCTGGACGAGACTCGAACTCGCGACCCCCTGCGTGACAGGCAGGTATTCTAACCAACTGAACTACCAGACCAATATTTTTTGTTTTAAGAACGTTGCTTGTTGTATTAAGCGGTGGCAAATATACGCTTCCTATTTATTTTCACAAATATTTTTTTAAGAAAAATTCACTTCTGTTACCCAAACTTTTTTCGTTCTACCAAAAAGGTAGTGAGAATGGTACTAAAATCACCTTGACAATCAACCGGTACATAGTTAATTCTATACTGCCCGCATTTTAATTTTAAATTGGTAAAATAATCGGTGATAGCTTTTTGATAGGATTGTTTTATAGTGTCTGCATAAAGATTTACATATTCACCGGTTTCTACATCTTCATATCGTCCGGGGCGATTGGAAAAATCAAAAAATTGTTCTTTTTCTTTATCTAAGATATGAAATAACACTACTTCGTGTTTGTTGTATTTAAGGTGCTGTAACGCTTCAAACAATTGTTCTTCTTGCGAATCATTCTCAAACATATCGGTAAACAAAAACACCATAGAACGACGTTTTAGTTTGTCGGCAATTTCATGAAGTGATTGATAGGTTTTTGTGGTTACTTGTTTGGGCGGGTTTTCAACAATTTCGCTTAATTTTCCCAAAATCATTTGGTGGTGTCGTTCGCTTCCTTTTTCAGAAGAATAATAATCGTACTTATTACTATAAATACTAAGACCTACCGTATCTCGTTGTCGCTTTAGCAAGTCCATAATTGCCGCTGCTGCTAAGACCGAAAATCCTATTTTATTTAATTCATTAATCGAAAAATGCTTTTGTTTCGGGTAATGCATAGAACTGCTGTTGTCGATAACCAAATGACATCGCAAATTGGTTTCTTCTTCAAACCTTTTGGTATAAAGTTTATCGGTTTTTGCAAAGAGTTTCCAGTCGATATGCTTGGTGCTCTCTCCTTGATTGTAAATTTTATGTTCGGCAAATTCGGCAGAAAAACCATGAAACGGGCTCTTATGCAAACCGGAAATATATCCTTCTACTACTTGAGAGGCAAGTAGCTCAAGATTTTTAAATCCTTTTATTTCGTTTATTTCTTTTTGAAAATCCACCGAGTAAAAATAAAAAAGGCTTGGCTCACTGCCAAACCTTTAGCAAGATATTACATTTCTTTCATTAGCTTAAAAGCGAATCTAATGCTTCTGCATATACATTTTTAGGAGCTACTCCTACTTGTCTCCCCACTACTTCACCATCTTTAAAAACCAAAACGGTAGGTATGTTTCTAACACCGTATTTTGCTGCAAATTCTTGATTTGAATCTACATCAACTTTTCCGACAACAACTTTTCCTTCATATTCGCGAGATAATTCTTCAATAATGGGTCCTACCATTCTGCAAGGTCCGCACCAAGCCGCCCAAAAATCAACCAATACCGGTTTGTCGCTTTTTAATACTTGCTCTTCAAAAGTAGCATCTGTTATTTCTAGTGCCATAATTTTTTATTTTTATTTAATTTAATGCGCAAAGATAGTCAAAAATTACAGCTAATCTTACAGATATAGAATTAGTTTTTTGAATGATTGCATAGGCTTATATTATAACGTTAGTATATTACCAAAAACAACTATTTTTAGTCCGATAAATCCTTTTGGTATAATAAAAAGGTTGCCATTTTATAAAGACAACCTTTTTAAATAAACTAAAAAACAAATTTTAGGGGTGTAATGTAATAATATGTTCCTCTCCGTTTACGGTAAGAACTGCCAAATTATCGCAATTTCCATCGCCAAAATTTAATATTCCAACAACATCATTGCGCGTAACTTTTACCACACCACTAACGAAGTATTGACAAGTGGCTTCACGACGCAATGCTTCAATAACCAATGCACTTCTAGAATGACCGTTTGACAGCTGAATATTCCAATGTCCGGTTACTAAAAAAGCATTATCGATCCAAGTACCGCTCCCTACACCTTCAACCCATTCTCTATCTCGCACTCCATTTAATGTAGCCGTTAAACCATCTGAAAATGTTACCAGTAAATTGTAATGAAAGGTAGATTGTGGATTTCCGGAGGCATTATAACGCTCTCTATAAATAGTTCCTTCTCCTTCTACGCTTTTTTCATTAATTACAAAATCTTCAAATGAATAATTAATGGTTCTGGTTCCGTTTTGAACGGGACTGTAGGTAATGTGTATTTTACCGGAAACTATAGTTCCGTTTTGAAGCTCGCAACCCAACCCAAAATCCAGTGTTACAAAAGTTACTTCGTTTTCGGTACTAACGGTAATGGTTACACAATCTGAAAAAAGAGAAGTAGCGCGTCCAGCATCTTCTTCCAATTCGGCATAAGCCGTTTCTACCACAAACAAGGCTTGGTCTGTTGCGGAATCTGCATCAGTGCTTTTTTGGGTTTCTTCAATAGTAAGATCTGTTGATTGATCTTGAGTAACTGAGGAATCATCTTTACTACAAGAGACAACGAAAAGTGCCGTTAGAAGTAAAACAATTCCTGATTTAACAATTTTTAGTTTCATTTTTAATATTTTTATGGTTTCTTGTACTCTATGACTAATTGTTTTCAAAAAAGTTTAATCTTGATATCAATTAATATATTAATGATATAAATCATTTTTTCTATTTCGTAATTTTTAGAACTTTACAAAACATAAAACAATACTATGCTAACATTAGAAGACTTCCGGCAAGCGAGGGATAAAGATAAATTTTTGGCTATCTTAAAAGAGAAAATTCCGAAAGAAAAATTATACAAAATTTTATATGATGTTCAATACGAAAAAGAGTTGGTCAAATTACAAGCTGAGTTGGTTAACCTTCAACAATGGGTTGCCAAACACAGAAAAAGAGTTGCTGTTATTTTTGAAGGGCGTGATGCTGCCGGAAAAGGAGGTTCTATTAGAAGAATGACCGAGCATCTTAATCCTCGTTCGATGCGGGTAGTTGCACTTTCAAAACCTACCGATGTAGAAAAAGGGCAGTGGTATTTTAGACGATACATCAAGGAGTTACCCAATCCGGGCGAATTGGTTTTTTTTGATCGTAGTTGGTACAACCGAGCCGTTGTAGAGCCGGTAATGGGATTTTGTACCAAAGAGCAATACAATAAGTTTATGGTGCAAGTACCCGAATTTGAACATATGCTATATGAAGATGGTGTTCATCTTATTAAATTTTGGTTTTCCATATCAAAAGACGAACAACTAAGAAGGTTTAACTCGCGATTAAAAAACCCTTTAAAACGTTGGAAATTTAGCCCTGTAGATCAGGAAGGTCAAAAACGCTGGGACGAATATACCTATTACAAAGAACAAATGTTTGGTAAAACACACACTACTTTTAGCCCTTGGGTTATTGTTAAAACCAATGATAAAAGACAAGCAAGGTTAGAAAGTATTCGGCATGTCTTGTCGCAATTTGATTACGAAGGAAAAGGATATTCGGGAACGGTAATTCTACCAGATCCCAATATTATTCAACGCTACCACAGAATGGTAAAACAAATAGATTTATAAAATGTTAGAAAAACCTACAAAAAAAGACTTAAAATATCTAAATTCTAAAAAAGGAATCAAGCAATTTATAGCCAATCCCGAAACATCGATTAGCAGGGTTTTGAGATATGTAAAATATGAAGCAAGACTAAAACAATTACAAGAAGAACTTATCAAACTCCAAAATTGGGCATTAAAAAATGGCGAAAAAATAGTCATCATTTTTGAAGGACGCGATGCTGCCGGAAAAGGAGGTGCTATTCGTAGAGCTACCGAACATCTAAACCCCAGAGAATTTAGAGTAGTCGCTTTACCAAAACCTACCGACGAAGAAATGGGACAATGGTATTTTCAACGATACATCAACCAGCTCCCTCGTGAAGGTGAAATTGTTTTCTTTGACAGAAGCTGGTACAATCGCGCTATTGTAGAGCCTGTTAACGGTTTTTGCACCGAAGCACAGTACAATACCTTTATGTCTCAAGTTAATGATTTTGAAAGAATGATTATCCAATCCGGAATTCGGTTAATAAAATTATATTTTTCAATCTCAAAAGACGAACAACAAAAACGTTTTAACGAGATTAAAAACAGCCCTTTAAAGAAGTGGAAATTCAGCAAAGTGGACGCCAAAGCTATTGAGCTTTGGGATAGTTATACTGAGTATAAAAAGAAAATGTTTAAAACAACCAACACAAAATTAGCTCCTTGGAAGGTAATACGGGCTAATAAAAAGCAACGTGCCAGAGTGGAATGCATAGAGTATATTTTAAACAAAATACCTTATTCTCAAAAAGATAATGAGGTTATTAAACATACCGTTATTTCTGAAAAAAAATAGATTAAATTAATCGTTATATATAGTGCCTTACGAATACCAAGCCACACTATTAAGATGATGATTTAGCATTAATTCTGCTTAATTTTCAAAAACCTTCTGGAAAGCAAATTCCGGCACACTTTATCGTTTATACAAATTTTTTATGAAAGAGCTATCGAAATAATACCGAATACAAATTCAATATAGTTCAATTTCAAGTTCTCTCATTGAACTATTTTCATTCTGTAACGGTATTAACCATTCTAAAATATAAAATAGTTTTGGACTATTTTATATTAAGAATAGGTATAATGTTTGCAATTTCACTTAAAATAAAAAATAGATTACGAAATTAATCATCATACTTGATTTGGTTTAATTTTTGTTATCTTTCACGCTGTTAACGCAAATACTTTATGAGTTTTTATAACAGATCGCTTCGAACACGTATTTTTCTGTCTATGATTTTTTTGGTTATAGGAACCTCTATACTCATTGCGGTTGTGACTATTTTTCAATACAAAGAAGAAGCAAAAGATTACCATCAACAACGCTTGCTTCGGAAGGAAAAAAACATACGAAAAAGTATCGATTATGTATTAAAAACAACTACTTATCCCGTAATTACCCGAAAAGTTCCGCTTATTTTTAAAGATAAAATTTTTGAAATAAAAGACATCAACGGGCTCGATATGTACCTATATGATCTTGACGGAAACCTATTGATTTCTTCTGAAGCAGATTTTGTAAAACACGACGAACCCGAAAAAATACCAAACGATTATCTAAACGGACTTAAAAATTCGATAAAAAAAAGTTTTGTAGCCGAATATAAAATAGATAACAAACGATACCGATCTGCTTTCACCTACATCACAGACAGACAGTTTAAGCCACTTGCTATTTTAAACATTAGATACTTAGAAGACGATAGTTTTATTAACAAAGAACTCAGCGAATACCTTTACAGGTTAGGAATTGCCTATATGTTTATGCTTATTGCCGCCATCGTATTGGCATATTTTTTATCAAGATACATTACCAAATCATTAAAAACCATTACTCAAAAAATCATAGACACAAATCTTTATCAACGTAATAAAAAAATTGAAATTGAAAATAAAACGTCCTACGAAATCGGCACGTTGGTACAAGCCTACAACCAAATGATAGACAAACTCGAAGATAGCGCCGCCCAATTAGCGGCAAGCGAGCGTGAGGCTGCTTGGCGCGAAATGGCAAAACAAGTAGCACACGAAATAAAAAATCCGTTAACCCCAATGCGACTTACAGTACAAAGTTTTCAACGAAGATTTAACCCTAATGATCCAAAAATCAACCAAAAAGTGGAAGAATTTTCCAATAGTCTTATTCAGCAAATTGATACTATGAGCGCCATTGCTTCGGCTTTTTCGGCGTATGCCAATATGCCGGCTCAAAAAGACGAACAATTAGACGTAGTAAAAGTTACCAAACTGGCTCTCGATATTTTTAATGAAGACTATATTCGCTTTCATGCAGATAAAAAACAAATAATTGCCAACTTAGACCGAACACAACTTATACGAATTATTACAAATTTGGTTAAAAACAGTATTCAAGCCATTACACAGAAAAATCCGGACAAACCTAAAATTAACGTGCTTATTTCAGAAAATGAGAAAAACATCATTATTTCTGTTTCCGACAACGGATTAGGCATTACAGAAGAACATAAAAACAAAGTATTTGAACCTCAGTTTACCACTAAAAGCAGCGGTATGGGATTAGGATTGGCAATGATTAAAAAAATTATTGAAACCTATAAAGGAACCATTACTTTTGTATCTGAAGAAAATAAAGGAACAACATTTACCGTGACTTTACCCAAAAATCTATCATAATTTTTTTGTAGATTTGTAAACCTCCTTTGTAAAATATATATCATGAGTTACCAAAATATACTAAGCAATACCAACGATTTTATTTGTACCATAACCATAAATAGACCAAAAAAGCTCAATGCACTTAACAGTACAACTATTCAAGAACTGCATCACGCATTCAAGCAAGCAGATGAGGACAACAACATCCGTGTTATTATTATAACCGGAAGTGGCGATAAAGCTTTTGTTGCAGGAGCAGACATAGCCGAATTTGCCGACTTCTCGGTAGTTGAGGGCGAAAGCCTTGCCTCACAAGGTCAAGCGTTGTTATTTGATTATGTCGCCAACCTCTCTACGCCGGTTATTGCTGCAGTAAATGGTTTTGCTTTGGGTGGCGGACTTGAATTAGCCATGGCAGCACACATACGTATTGCAAGCGATAATGCTAAAATGGGCCTTCCGGAAGTATCGTTAGGTGTTATCCCCGGTTATGGCGGAACCCAACGACTACCACAACTCATAGGAAAAGGACGTGCTTTAGAAATGATACTTACGGCCGGAATGATAGACGCGCAAAAAGCCTTGTCTTACGGATTGGTAAATCATGTAACTTCTTTAGAAGAACTAATACCCTTTGCCCACAAAATAGCCTCAAAAATTAACAAAAACTCACCAATGGCTATTGCAGCTGCCATTGTAGCAATTAATGCCGGTTATGAAGATGGAGAAAACGGTTTTGACGAAGAAGTAACCCAGTTTGGAAAATGTTTTGGCACAGCCGATTTTAAAGAAGGAACACAAGCCTTTTTAGAAAAAAGAAAAGCAAATTTTAAAGGAGAATAGAATGTAGTTATTTAACCCTCCCCGTTCCACTCTTTATAAAATTGTGTTAGAAAGTCCTCCATAAACCGGTGCCTTTTTAATGCAATTTTTTTTGCGGTTTGGGTATTCATTTTGTCTTTAAGCAATAGTAATTTTTCGTAAAAATGATTAATTGTAGGAGCGGTACTTTGTTTATACTGCTCGGGTGTCATTTTTAAATTAGGTGCAATTTCGGGGTCGTATAATTTTCGATTTTTATAACCTCCGTAATTAAAAGCACGAGCAACTCCAATGGCACCAATGGCGTCTAACCTATCTGCATCTTGTACTACTTCAAGCTCTTTAGACTCAAAAGTTTGTTTTTTGTTTCCACCTTTAAATGAAATGTTTTCAATAATAGCCGTAACGTGTGCAATAGTAGCATCTGAAACGCCTTGCGAAATTAAAAATGCTTCGGCTTTTTTAGTACCAATGGTTTCATCGCCATCATTAAACTTACTGTCGGCAATGTCGTGTAATAAAGCGGCAAGAGTTACAACGGTAGAGTCTACATTTTCAGATTTTGCAATTAGTAGCGTATTTTTATACACTCGCTCAATATGAAACCAATCATGACCTCCTTCGGCTTCTGCCAATTCTTTTTTTACAAAAGCAATGGTTTTTTGAATAATATCGGTATTCATATCGTTACACTTTCTTTATTGATGAAGTAATTTGTTTTTCAACCAAATCAATAAGTTCATCGGGTTGAAAATCAGACACCTTTAACACCGGATGTAGTTTGTGTTCAATAGTTACTCCCAATGGCATAGGAAACATTCCGTAACGTTGTAATTTCCACGAATTATTAATAGTTATCGGTAGTAGATATGCATCAGGAGCATAAGCAAAAAGCGTTCTTAATCCTTTTTTTTTAAACGGACCGGGAGTTCCGGTTTTACTTCTGGTTCCTTCCGGAAATATCACCACGCTTCTTTTGTTTTTAGAAATATATTCAGCCATTTTTTTTATTTGGTTCATTGCTTGTTTTGGGTCTTTTCGATCAATGAGTACAGAACCGCCATGGCGTAAGTTATACGAAACCCCCGGAACTCCTTTTGCCAATTCTTTTTTTGCAATAAACTTGGGATGCAGTTTGCGTAAATACCAAATAATAGGCGGAATATCCCACAAACTTTGATGATTTGCAACAACAATTACAGGTATATTTTTTGGAATATTGATAGGTTTATCAAAATCAAACCCCGTTCCTAAAATTCGGAGGCAAGCAAGGATAAACCAATTCATAATATCAACGGTTTTTTTATGTGCTTGATAACCGAACAGGCTAAAAGTAATCCATTGAGCCAAATGAAAGAACACCAATGTTAACCCGAAACACAGGTAAAAAAGTACCGTGAACGGGTAGCTTAATAAATGTTTAATTTTTTTCATCATCAAGTCCTTTGTCTAACAAAAGACATTTTGAAAATTTTAACAATACTCGTTGTAGGCATCTATTAAATTCTCGGCAATCATTTCGGCAGGACGTCCTTCAATATGATGACGCTCTAACATATGCACCAATTCACCATCTTTAAATAATGCCATTGAAGGAGAACTGGGAGGAAAAGGAATCATCATCTCACGAGCCGCCTGAACCGCTTCTTTATCAACGCCAGCAAAAACGGTTACCAAACGATCCGGTTTTTTTTTGTTCCGAACAGACATAACAGCAGCCGGACGAGCATTTGCAGCTGCACAACCACATACCGAATTTACCACTATCAAAACAGTACCTTCTTGATTAACAGTGTTTTTTACATCTTCGGCGGTATATAAATTGGTGAAACCATTATTGGTTAGGTCTTCACGCATGGGTTGTACTAATTCTGGTGGATACATAATTTTATTTTTTAAATGTGTAACAAATTGATGGCAAAGATAACTAATTTTGATATGTAAATAACAGGTTTTTGTTTTCAAAAAGTACTTTAACAGGCGTTTTGCGACGCCGGCTCCAGTAGTTTGTTATATTTGCAAAGACTTACTATTATTCTTTTTATATGATTCGTTGGTTTGCTGCCATTATCGGTTATGTGTTTTTTAGGTTTCCTGGAGCTATTGTTGGTTATTTAATCGGAACTCTTTTAGATAATACCGGGACAAAAGTTGGTAAAAAAGCAACCGGAAAAAGACCCGTTTACACACAACAAAAAAATGTTTCGCCGACTGATTTTGAAATAAATCTCCTCGCTCTATCCTCGCTGGTAATTAAAGCCGATGGAACGGTTAACCAAAAAGAATTGGATTATGTGCGAACTTACTTTAGAAATGCCTACGGAAAACAACGTGCCGACAAACTTTTTAGTGCTTTTAACGAAATGAAGAAAAAACGGCAAATTTCCGGAATGCTCATCGGGCAAGCAATGCGAAACAATATGCGATACGAGTCACGACTGCAAGTCATCCACTTTTTATTCGGGATTGCAAAGGCTGATGGTGTGGTTACTCAAATTGAAGCAACCGTTATTAATCAAATTTCGACCTATTTGGGGATTTATTTTAAAGATTTTGAAAGCATCAAAGCCATGTTTTTCAGCAATCCCGATAGTGCCTATAAAATTCTTGAAATAGAACGCACCGCCACCGTTGCAGAAATAAAAAAAGCTTACCGAACTATGGTAAAAAAATACCATCCCGATAAATTGCAACATTTGGATGAAGCTTACCGTAAGGGAGCCGAAGAAAAATTTAGAAAAGTACAAGAGGCCTACGAACAACTTCAGGCAGAAAAAGGCTTTTAAAGTTCTGTTATTTGGTAATTATATCTTGCCCATAGGGCTGTGGGAAAACTATTCATTTTATTTTTTTAGACTAAACTAAAATAATTTACGTTATACAACTAAAATTATATTTATATTTGCCAAATGTTTACACTTGCAGAAGAAAATTATTTAAAAAACATTTATCACCTTCAAACTGAAAATAGCGAAGGTGTAAGCACCAATCTAATTGCCGAAAGTTTACAAACCAAGCCTTCTTCGGTAACCGATATGGTTAAGAAATTGGCTGCAAAAAACATGCTTTTACACAAACCCTACAAAGGAGTTTCCTTGACCGAAAAAGGAAAAAAAGTTGCTTCAAACATTATTAGAAAACATCGACTTTGGGAAGTTTTTTTGGTTGAAAAGCTTAACTTTCAATGGGATGAAGTACATGAAATTGCCGAGCAACTGGAGCACATTCAGTCGGATGAGTTGATAAAAAGGATGGATGCTTTTCTTGATTTTCCGGATTTTGACCCGCACGGAGATCCCATTCCTGATGAAAACGGAAATATAAAAGTTACTGAAAAAAAATTGCTTTCAGAATTAAAGAAAAATCAACGTGGTGTTATTGTGGGAGTAAAAGAGTCGGGAAGTGATTTTTTAAAATTTCTTGATAAGCGAAAAATTAACATCGGTACAAAAATTAAAGTATTGGGAAAAGAATTTTTTGACGGATCGATGATTATTCAAGTTAGAAACGAACAGTTTTTTATTTCAAAAAAAATAGCGAAAAATCTTTTTATACAAATAAGTGAACATGTTTGATCAATTAATAGAATTTGGAAAACAACACCCGATACAAGTAGCCTTATATGCTTCACTTTTTACTTGGGGATTAACCGCCTTAGGTGCTTCTTTAGTATTCTTTTTTAAGAAAGCAAACAGAGCCGTTTTAGACGGTATGTTGGGTTTTACGGGAGGCGTTATGCTAGCCGCAAGTTTTTGGAGTTTATTAGCTCCTGCAATCGAAAATAGCCAAGGAGAAGGGTTTGTAAAAGTTATTCCGGCAGCTATTGGTTTTGCGTTTGGTGCATTGGTTCTTTTCGGGTTAGATAAAATATTACCTCATTTACATATTAATTTTAGAGTTAGCGAAGCCGAAGGAATAAAAACAAAATGGCATCGAACCGTTTTGTTGGTATTAGCCATAACCTTACATAATATACCGGAAGGTCTTGCAGTAGGTGTTCTTTTTGGAGCAGCATCAACACTTACCGGAGTCGAACAAACACAAATGATAATTGCTGCAATTACTTTAGCAATGGGTATTGGTATTCAAAATTTCCCGGAGGGATTTGCCGTTTCTATGCCGTTACGAAGACAGGGTTTAAGCAGGTTTAAAAGCTTTTGGTACGGGCAATTATCTGCTATTGTAGAACCCGTTGCTGCGGTTTTAGGAGCTATGGCAGTTTCTTTTTTTACTCCCATTTTACCGTATGCCCTGGCTTTTGCAGCCGGAGCAATGATTTTTGTAGTGGTAGAAGAAGTAATTCCTGAAACGCAACGTGATAAATATACCGATATAGCAACCTTAGGGTTTATAGGAGGATTTATTGTGATGATGTCACTGGATGTTGGGTTGGGTTAATTTGTTAAAAAATATCGCCAATTAATTTTTGGTACGATTTTTTCCTTTACTTTTATAGTTAACATCTTTGTATTATGAAAAACACCTTACTTTTATTAAGTTTTATCTTATTTTCCACTTTTCTTTTTTCGCAAACCAAAGAAGGAAAAACACCGATTATTACTATTAAAGCACCTTATAATCAACCTATTATTATTAAAAACTTAAGCATTAGGCTAGTAGATGTTTTAGAAGATTCTCGTTGCCCAACCGGTACTACTTGTGTTTGGGAAGGTAGAGCAAAAGTGCTTATAGAAGTTACCGAAACAGGGCAAGATCCTATTCAAAAAGAACTAATTTTGGGGAAAAAATTACCCGAAGAACACACGGGATACAGTCTTTATTTTAATGAGGCTTTCACTATCAAAGTAGTTGGTTTAATTCCCTACCCCTCGGCAGAAAATAAAATAGAAAAAGACAGCTATACACTTCTTCTATTAGTTAATTAATGGCATCCGCAATCTTTACCACCACATTTTCCTTTCTTGTTTTTTGCAGAGGATGGATTCCAAATAAATTTTTTAACTAAAAATCCGGCAGCAACAATAAAGACAATAATTACTAATACGGTTTGCATACCTCAATTATTTAATTAATTGATAAACAAGTAAGGCAATTAAATATGCCAAAGCTGTCATCGAAACCAATTGCCATAAAGGCCATCGCCAACTATTGGTTTCTCTTTTTACTATTGCCAACGTACTCATACATTGCATCGCAAAAGCATAAAAAATCAATAGAGATACTCCGGTAGCCAATGTAAACACCGGAAGTCCGGTTTTGGGGTTAACCTCTTGTTTCATTCGTGTTTTTATGGTTTCTTCATCATTATTTCCCACGCTGTAAATGGTGGCTAATGTACCTACAAATACTTCTCTGGCAGCAAACGAACTGATTAACGCAATACCTATTTTCCAATCATAGCCCAATGGTTTTACAACAGGTTCTATGGTTTTACCTAAGATCCCAATATAGGAATGCTCCAGTTTAAAAGCGGCTATTTTACTTTGTAATTGTTCTTGGGTTAATGAACTCGATTTACTAGAAGAAGTGATAATTTCTTCAGCCTTACTAAAATCTCCAGGACCATAAGATGCCAAAACCCATAATATGATAGAAATAGATAAAATAATTTTTCCCGCACCAAAAACAAATGCTTTGGTCTTTTCTAAAACGGTTAAACCTACATTTTTTGCCAACGGAAGCTTATAGTTAGGCATTTCTACCACAAAAAACGATTTTCCTTTTACTTTTAAATACTTATCTAAGGTAAAGGCGGCAACAATTGCAGTGGCAAATCCTAAAAAGTACAATCCTAAAAGTGTCAATCCTTGCAAGCTTATAAATCCCAACATTTTTTCTTCGGGAATTACCAAAGCAATAATTATTAAATACACCGGCAAACGTGCCGAGCAGGTTGTAAAAGGTGTTACCAAAATGGTGATGAGTCGTTCTTTCCAATTTTCAATATTTCGAGTCGCCATAATTGCCGGAATAGCACAAGCAGTTCCTGAAATTAACGGAACAACACTTTTTCCGCTTAAGCCGAAACGTCGCATTATTCTATCCATTAAAAACACCACACGGCTCATATACCCGCTTTCTTCCAATATGGATATAAAGAAAAATAAAAATGCAATTTGCGGTATAAAAATAGCTATTCCTCCTAATCCAGGAACAATTCCTTCGGCAATAAGATTGGTAAATTCTCCAGCCGGGAAAACTTTTTTTATCCATTCGGAAAGGGTAGAAAAGGATTGGTCTATAAAATCCATCGGGTAACTGCTCCAATCAAAAATTGCTTGAAAAATAACAAATAAGATGGCAATAAAAATTATATATCCCCAAACTTTATGAGTAAGTACTCTATCCAATCTACTTCGTAAATCGGTGGCTTTCTCTTTATCTACTTTATAGGTTTGTTTTAATACACGGTTAATAAACTGATACCGCACAATGGTTTCTTTTTGTTGCAACCGTTTTAGGTTACTATGACTTTCGGTTTTAAACGATTTTACTTGAGGCTCATTTCTAGTAATCGAACCAAAATTTACATCGTGTGTAATTACCAACCATAGTTTATATAAATCTTGGTTGGGAAAAGTTTTTTGTAATCTTTCGAAATAATCTGGGGCTATTTTAGCAGCATATAAACAAGGTTTTTCAGGAAGGTTTTTATAGCCTGCTATAAGCTCTTTTAGTTTGTCTATTCCGGTTTCTTTTCGAGAACTTATTAATGCAATCTTTGTATTTAAAAGCTTTTCAAGCTTTTCAATATCCAACGAAATGGCTTTTCGCTTCATCCTATCTGCCATGTTAATAGCCAAAACAGTTGGAATTTTTAAATCTTTAATTTGAGTAAAAAGCAATAAGTTTCGCTTTAAATTTTCAACATCGGCAACTACCACAATTACATCGGGATAATCTTTATCGTTTTTGTTTAAAAGTAATTCAATTACCACATTTTCGTCAGCCGAAGAAGCATTTAGGCTATAAGTACCCGGTAGGTCTATAATGTGTGCTTTTAGGTTTCTGTCTAATTTACAAATACCTTCTTTTTTTTCTACCGTTATTCCGGGATAGTTTCCAACTTTTTGATTGAGTCCCGTAAGAATATTAAAAACCGAAGTTTTTCCCGTATTAGGGTTCCCTATTAGCGCAACATTAATTTGTTTTGCCATAACTTACAGCAGTTCGATTTCAATTTTTTTAGCCATTTCTTTCCGAATAGAAACATAACTTCCGTTTATTTTTAAATACAAAGGATCGTCAAAAGGAGCCTTTTGTAATAACTCAACCTCATTTTCGGGCAAACATCCCATTTCCAATAATTTTAAAGGTAACTCATCTACCGGAAAATCTTTAATTTTCCCTTTTTGACCTATCGATAATGAAGCAATTGTAATCACTTATTTTTATTTAGATTGGTTTTAAACAACAAAAATATAGTATTTTCTTCAGCAAAAAAAATTATGACAAATAAAATGTGAATTTAAGATAAATTAATCTTTTTATAAAAGGAATTTTGTAAAAAAATTCTTTTTTTAAATACTACTTTGTAATAGCAAAGAATATAGTATTTTTGTTTTTCGTTTATTTATAATTGAACTATGAAGAAAATAACTAAAAAAACCTATTTGCAGTGGTATGAAGATATGCTTTTTTGGAGAAAGTTTGAAGACAAGCTGGCACAAGTATACATCAACCAAAAAATTAGAGGGTTTTTACATTTATATAACGGACAAGAAGCGGTATTAGCCGGAGCTTTACATGCAATGGACTTATCTAAAGACCGTATGATTACCGCATACCGAAACCACGTACAACCCATAGGCATGGGAGTTGACCCGAAAAAAGTGATGGCAGAACTCTACGGAAAAGCCACCGGCACCTCACAAGGTTTGGGCGGTTCGATGCATATTTTTTCTAAAGAATACCGGTTTTACGGAGGACACGGTATTGTAGGCGGGCAAATACCCCTGGGAGCCGGCATCGCCTTTGCCGATAAATACCACAACCGAGACGCAGTAACACTTACTTTTATGGGAGACGGAGCAACGCGCCAAGGAGTCTTACACGAAACTTTTAACCTTGCCGAGCTTTGGAACCTTCCCGTAGTTTTTTGTGTAGAAAACAACCAGTACGCCATGGGAACATCGGTAGAACGAGCCATAAGCGAACGTGAAATATGGAAACTCGGGTTAGGGTACGGAATGCCCAGCCGAGCCGTAGACGGAATGAAACCCGAACCCGTTGCCGAAGCACTATCCGAAGCAATTGAACATGCACGAAAAGGAAACGGTCCCTCATTCTTAGAAATAAGAACCTACCGATACCGAGGACACTCTATGAGCGATGCACAACATTACCGTACCAAAGCCGAAGTAGCCGAAAAACAAAAAGAAGACCCTATTTTATATGTAAAAAATGTTATTCTTACCAAAAAATACGCTAGCCAAGCACAACTTAATGAAATAGACAAACGCGTTAAAGAAAAAGTAGCCGAGTGCGAAAAATTTGCCGAAGAATCTCCCTTTCCGGACATCAATGTGATGTACGACTCGGTGTACGAACAAAAAGATTATCCGTTTTTACCTCATAAATTATAAATTATGGCGCAAGTAATCACCATGCCGCGATTAAGCGATACTATGGAAGAAGGAACCGTTGCAAAATGGTTAAAAAAAATAGGCGATAAAGTCGAAGAAGGCGATATCCTTGCCGAAATTGAAACCGACAAAGCCACAATGGAATTTGAATCCTTTTACGAAGGAACACTCCTTCACATTGGCGTACAAGAAGGACAAACCGCTCCGGTAGATAGTGTACTGGCAATAATAGGCAATAAAGGAGAAGATATTTCCGGATTAGTATCCGGTACTTCAAACCAAAATAAAGAAACAGAAGAAATTAAGGCAGAAAACTCTATCGAAAAAACCGAAGTAAACAAACCTACATTCAAATTGCCCGAAGGCGTACAACTTATTGCTATGCCTAGATTAAGCGATACTATGGAAGAAGGAACCGTTGCAAAATGGCTTAAAAAAGAAGGCGATACCATAGAAGAAGGCGATATCCTTGCCGAAATTGAAACCGATAAGGCAACGATGGAATTTGAATCTTTTTACAGCGGAACCTTATTAAAAATAGGAATAAAAGAGGGCGAAACCGCTCCGGTAGATAGCATTTTGGCTATTATTGGACCCAAAGGAACCGATGTTTCCGGAATAATTGAAAACTACCAAACACCACAACAGGAAGAGGAGAAAAAAGAAACAAACGTTAGTAAAACACCACAACAAACAGAAATTAAAACAAAAGAAGTTGCACAAAAACAAGTTACCGTAAACAACGGAAGAATCCTCGCTTCACCGCTGGCTAAAAAATTAGCAAAAGAAAAAAACATTAACTTGGCTACTGTTACCGGAACCGGCGAAAACGGAAGAATTATAAAAAGAGATATCGAAAATTATACGCCCGTTACCGCTTCACAATCTTATGTACCGGTAGGAGTTGAAGCATTTGAAGAAATACCCAATTCGCAAATGCGAAAAACCATTGCCAAACGATTGGGCGAAAGCAAGTTTACCGCTCCGCATTACTACCTTACCATAGAGTTGGATATGGATCACGCCATTGCCGCCCGAAAAGCCATTAATGCCGCTTCCGATGTAAAAATATCTTTTAACGATATGATTGTAAAGGCGTGTGCGATGGCTTTACGTAAACATCCAAAGGTAAACTCACAATGGACAGACAAAGCCACACGCATTGCCAAGCACATACACATTGGTGTTGCCGTTGCAGTGGACGACGGATTACTGGTTCCCGTCCTAAAATTTGCCGACCAAATGAGTTTTCAGCAAATAGGAGCTAGTGTAAAAGAATTGGCTAACAAAGCCCGAAATAAAAAACTTACACCCCAAGAAATGGAAAGCAGTACTTTTACGGTTTCTAATTTGGGAATGTTTGGAATTAAGGAATTTACCTCTATTATTAACCAACCCAACTCGGCAATACTTAGCGTAGGAGCTATTGTAGAAAAACCTGTTGTTAAAAACGGACAAATAGCAGTAGGCAGTACAATGATTGTTACATTGGCTTGCGACCATCGAACCGTAGATGGTGCAACCGGAGCCGCTTTTTTACAAACCTTACGTACCTATATTGAAAATCCCGTAACGATGTTTGTTTAAAGAAATAAAAACAATATTGAAAACAGCAAATTCCTTACTTAAAGATAACTCGGAAAGAGCCAAATCGTTGATTTTGGTTTTGTGGTTATTTGTAGGATTGTTTTTTATCGGTTTACTTTTTAGTTTTAACGAGCTTTCTATTTTATACCAATTACAAAGCAACAATGAAGTTGCCGATTCCAGATTAAATTTCAGTGATATTTCTTTGGTTATTGTGGGAGCCTTTCAACTACTGTTTCACATCGCTACAATCGTAGTTTTCTTAAATTGGTTTAGAAGAGCATACGCAAATTTATATCGTTTAAGAATCCCAACAGAAAGCAATGATAGTATGGCGGTTTGGTCGTTTTTTATTCCTATTTATAATTTGTTTAAACCCTACCGGATGATGAAAGAAATCCGGGAAAAAACACAACAAGCTATCAAAAAAATTGATGTATCCTTTTCATTTAATAAAAACTCCTATTTAATCGGATTGTGGTGGTTTTTTATTATTATTTCTGGTGTTGCAGATAGAGTAACCTTTAAAATGGCATTAAAACAAGAAACTGTTAATCAGCTTATTGAAGGCAATCAATTTTCAATCATTTCTGATGTTATTTCAATAATTAATGCCATTGTATTAATTTATTTAGTTAAAAACATAAGCACTTTTGAGTCTGTTTTATTCGAAAAAACAAAACTAATTCCTGTAGAAAATTTCGCTTTTGAAAAAACTCCGGAAAAAAAAGTTAAATTTAGAGGCGAGAAATAACCAGAAAATCTTTTACATATGAAAAAAATCATTATCACCGGAACCAGTAGAGGAATAGGCTATGAACTAGTGCAATTATTTACCGATGCAGGATATCAGGTTTTAGCACTTTCGCGCAACGATGCTCCGATTTCAAGTATGAATCTCGACGGATGTACTATTTTTCCGTTTGACATTACTGATGCCTCAGATATTAAAAAAGTAAGCAAATTTGTAAAAGAACACTGGAAACACGTAGATGTGCTTATTAATAATTCGGGTGTTTTGCTGAACAAACCTTTTGATAGAACAAAAATAGCCGAATTTAAAGCCATTTACGAAGTAAATGTTTTTGGAGCAGCAGCACTTACACAAGCTATGATACCGTTTATGAATAAGAACAGCCACGTGGTAAATATTAGCAGTATGGGCGGTGTGCAGGGAAGCGTGAAATTTCCCGGGCTTAGTGCTTACAGTAGCAGTAAAGGAGCCCTGATAACACTTACAGAATTACTGGCGGAAGAGTATAAAGAAACAGGACCTTCGTTTAATGCCCTCGCCTTAGGTGCCGTGCAAACCGAAATGCTTCAAGAAGCCTTTCCCGGATTTAAAGCTCCGGTTACCGCCAAAGAAATGGCACACTATATTATGAACTTTTCATTGACAGCAAACAAGTATTATAACGGAAAAGTTTTACAAGTTTCAAGCACAACGCCATAACCGGTTATGGATAACGTTTTAAAAAAATACCTTCCCGAAGCCGCTGTAAATTCGGTGTTACAATTAATAAAAGCACACCATATTCATCTTCAAATCGTAAAACAACGTGTTACGCGTCACGGAGATTACCGAAAACTCCCTAACGGACAACATAAAATTACCGTAAACGCCAACCTGAACAAATACAAGTTTCTTATCACGCTAATTCACGAAATCGCACATCTGGTTGCTTTTTCAACCTACGGAACAAGAATAAAACCACACGGGCAAGAATGGAAACATACATTTCAGCAATTAATGCTTCCGTTACTTCGTCCCGAAATTTTTCCAAATAACTTATTACCCTATCTTGCGCATCACTTTAAAAACCCCAAAGCCAGTAGCGATACCGATACTCGACTTTCCTTAGCATTAAAACAATACGATCCGCCTTCCGATAAAATACCTATATTTGAAGTGCCTTTTGGTACAAAATTTAAACTCTACAACGGAAGAGAATTTATACGCGGGAAAAAACGAGTAAAACGATATGAGTGTAAAGAAACAACCACCGGAAGAATATACCTGTTTAATCCCAATGCCGAAGTAGAAGCATTATTATAAACCTTACCAGATGAATAACAACCAATATGCAGTAATAATGGCAGGCGGTATCGGCTCTCGGTTTTGGCCCGTAAGCACAAGCGCCTTTCCTAAACAATTTCACGATATGCTGGGTACGGGAAAAAGCCTGTTACAAACCACTTTTTTAAGATTGGCAAAATTTATACCCACACAAAATATTTTAATCCTTGCCAACGAGCGTTATATACATTTGGTTTTAGAGCAATTACCGCAAATAAGCAAAGAACAAGTTGTTTTAGAACCCGCTATGCGAAACACAGCACCGTGTATCTTGCTTTCGGCATTAAAAATTCACAAACAAAACCCCAACGCCTTAATGCTTGTTGCCCCAAGCGACCATTGGATTGAAGACGAAACCGCTTTTAAAAACGATGTGCAATCTTGTTTTGATTATTGTAAAGACTACAATGCCCTTTTAACTTTAGGAATTAACCCAACCTTCCCCAACACCGGTTACGGATATATAGAGTATGACAAAAACGACAGTTCACCTATAAAAAAAGTGCTTCAGTTTAGAGAAAAACCCGATTATAAAACCGCACAACAATTTCTGGAAGAAGGAAATTTTTTGTGGAATGCCGGAATTTTTATGTGGAGTACAAAAAGTATTGTTCAGTCATTTCAATCCTATTTACCTGAAATGTACTCGCTTTTCAATAACGGAATTTCTACTTTAAATACTCCCGAAGAAGAAGCGTTTATCGAAAAAAATTACGGTAATGCCGAAAATATTTCTATCGATTTCGGGATTTTAGAAAAAGCCGCTAATGTTTATGTAAAAAAAGCTACTTTTGATTGGAACGATTTGGGAACGTGGGGAGCGTTGCACGAAAAGCTGGAGAAAGACACAAATCATAATGCGGTAGTACGCACCCAAACACTTTTAAAAAACACAAAAAACACAATAGTGTATTCGGCGACCGATAAATTAATGGTTATCGAAGGACTTACCGATTATATTGTAGTGGACAAAAAAGAAGTTTTGCTTATCTTTCCGAAAGAAAAAGAACAAGATATTAAAAAATTACTCGAAGAAGTTAAACAACAATTTGGTGAAAAATACATATAAATGGAAGCCGATAATACTAATTTTGATGAAAATAAAGAGCTGGAAATAGCCAAACTTACCGCTTGGCAGAATATCAAGGTTTTTTTTAAAGAGTTGCTCGACATTCGTAGTGAGTCTGACAGAGACGCCACAATTGAAGCGGTAAAACAGGATATTCCGTTTAAAGGACATACGGCTTGGATTTTGGTGTTTTCGGTATTTGTGGCTTCAATCGGTCTAAATGTGAGTAGTACTGCTGTGGTGATTGGAGCGATGCTTATTTCGCCATTAATGGGACCCATCGTAGGAATGGGATTATCGGTAGCTATTAACGATGTTGATACCTTACGACGGTCTCTGATTAATTTGGGAGTTATGGTGGCACTAAGTGTTTTTACTGCCTATTTTTATTTTTCGGTTTCTCCGTTAACCAAAGAAACTCCCGAACTCATTGCGCGAACCTATCCTACTATTCTGGATGTTTTAATTGCCATTTTTGGTGGCTTGGCACTTATTGTTGCCAAGACAAAAAAAGGCACTATGGCAAGTGTCATTTTTGGTGTGGCTATTGCTACTGCTTTAATGCCTCCGCTTTGTACGGTAGGATACGGCTTGGCAATTGGTAATTTACACTATGCCGGTGGAGCATTGTACTTATTTTCTATCAATACGGTTTTTATTGCATTAACTACCTTTATTGTTGCAAAAGCATTGCGGTTTCCGTTGGTTCGGTATGCCAATTCAAAATTGCGAAGACGAATTGCCCAAATAGCTTCATTTATTGCTATTGTGGTAATGGTTCCCAGTGTGATTTTATTTTTAAATTTATTAAAAGAGGAGGTTTTTAAAAATAAAGCGGAAGAATTTGTCACCAACGAAATAAAAATAGACGGTGCCGAAGTGGTAAAATATACCTATAACTATGACAGCAAAAACATAGATGTATATCTTATAGGTCGTCCGGTTTCACAACAAGTTATAAGTAGCTGGAAAGCCAAATTAAAAGATATTAAGGATTTAAATGAGGTATCATTACAGGTTTTTCAAGGAGCCGACCAAAGTGGCGAATTAGCCGAAAAACTTTCAAGTGAAGTAAAAGCAGGTATTTTGGAAGATTTATATGTAAAAAACGAGCAATTACTTATCGATAAAGATGAACGTATTAAGTTTCTTGAAAATGAAATTGCCAAATTAAAAGTAAAGGACCTTCCGTTTGCTCAATTAAGTCTGGAAGTAAAAACACTTTTTACTGATATCGAAAAATTTGGTTATTCAAAACAAGTCATTACAGATTTTAATAAAACAGATACCATTCCGGTGTTTAAAGTTAAGTGGGTAAAAGATTTAAAGGAAGCAATACGCCTTTCCGAAAAAGAAAAATTAAAAAATTGGCTAAAAACAAAATTTCAGTTAGACACGTTGGTTGTTGAATAATTTTGAGAGGTTATCTATTCCTCCAAAAAAACGGAGTAAGAACAATTAATACAGTAAAGAGTTCAAGCCTACCTATAAGCATTAAAAAACTTGCCCACCATTTTGCAGCTACGGGCAACCAGCCGTAATTATCTACCGGTCCTAGTTTTCCCAAAGCAGGTCCTACGTTTCCTAATGTTGAAGCAGCACCACCTAATGCCGTATCAAAATCCAATCCCAATATTGAAAAAACCAATACCCCGATAATAAAGGATAACATATATAAAATAAAAAAAGCTAAAATATTAAAAACAATGGGTTGTTGAACAGACTTTAAATTATACTTCACCGGTAATACTGCGTGTGGATGAAGAGTGCGTTTAAATTCTAATAATCCGTTTTTAATCATAATAATATGACGCATCACTTTTATACCTCCGGCGGTAGATCCTGCAGAGCCTCCTAGGAACATAAGCCCAAAGAAAACCATTGTAAGCAAGGGTGTCCACATCGTAAAATCGGCACTAATAAAACCCGTTGTAGTAACAACCGTTAATACTTGAAATAAACTATGTCTAAATCCGCTTTCAAACCGTCCCCAAACCATAGGGTGATTAATACTTGATGAAGACATATCGGCATAAAAATAAATAATTAATGAAGAAAAAACAGTAATTCCTACAATTGCCAAAAAGTAATACCGAAACTCTTCGTCTTTTAATATTCTGCTAAATTTGGTTTTAAAAGCAAAATAACTAAGCACAAAATTACTTCCGGCAAGAAACATAAAAACAATAATTATATACTGAATAATTGGTTGATGATTCCAATGCGCAATACTGGCATTTTTGGTTGAAAAACCACCTGTACTAAGTGTACTTAATGAATGGTTGATAGCATCAAAAAAATTCATACCGGCTACTTTTAGCAAGATTGTTTCGGCTAGGGTATAACCTACATATATTAACCAAAGTCGCTTGGCGGTATCTGTTATTCTCGGGTGCAACTTATCGCTGGACGGACCCGGAGATTCGGCAGCAAAGAGTTGCATTCCTCCTATTCCTAATAAAGGTAAGATTGCTATGGCTAGTACAATGATTCCCATGCCTCCTATCCAATGTGTAATACTTCTCCAAAACAAAACCCCTTTGGGTACAATTTCTATATCGCTTAAAATAGTAGCTCCTGTCGTGGTGTATCCACTCATTGTTTCGAAAAAAGCATTGGTAAAACCGGGAATTGCACCTGTAAAAATATATGGAAGCGAACCTGCAAGTGACATAAAAATCCAACCAAATGTAACAATTACGTAACCGTCTCTTTTTTGAATTTCTTTACGTGATCCTTTGGTAAGAAACATAAGTGCTATCCCAACAAAAATAGTAGTTAACGATGCAGCCAGCAATTGTGTTGTTACCCCATCTTTATAAATAAAACTAATTAGTGTTGCCAATAACATAAACCCGCCGTTAACGGTTATTAGTAACCCCATTAGGTGAAAAATTATTCGGTAGTTAAGTTTGGTAGGTTTTCCCATTACACAAAGAGTGATTCAACTTTTTTAATTGCTTGCGGAAGGCAACAGACTACAATCCTGTCACCTCTTTTAATTTCAAAATCTCCAAGTGCAATAAGTCCTTTGTTATCTCTTATCACGCCTCCGATAATGGCAGCTCGAGGAAAATTTATGTTTTTAATTTTCTTATTGCACACTTTAGATGTAGGAGAGACAATAAACTCGAGCAGTTCGGTATTCATGTTATTTAAAACAGTTATAGCAACAATTTCCCCTTTTCTAATGTATCTAAAAATATTATTTGCAGCCAACAGTTTTTTATTAATTAAGGTATCAATCCCAATAGATTGTGAGAGTTGAAAATAATCCATATTTTCAACCAATGCAATGGTCTTACGTACACCTTTTGATTTTGCAACCAAACAAGACATAATATTAGTTTCACTATTTCCGGTTACCGAAATAAAAGCATCCATTTCACCAATTGATTCTTCCTCGAGTAAATCTACATTTCTTCCATCTCCTTGAATAATTAAACTTCCCGGTATTTCATCTGCCAGATCAAATGCTTTTTCTTTGTTTTTTTCAATTAGTTTTACATTAAATTTATTTTTGCATAAATCGATTGCTGTTTTAATTCCTATTTTACTACCACCCAGAATCATAACATCTTTTATTTCTTTAAGTGTTTTCCCGGAAAGTTTAATAATTTCTTCAACTCCTTCTTTGGTGGTAATAAAATAAACCCTGTCGCCTTGTTTAAATCGCGTATCGCCTCTGGGAATTATGGTATATTGTGTACCGTAACGTTGTATGGCAATAGGTACAAATTGCAGGTTATGGTGTAATTCGCCTACTTCTCTAACCGATTTTTCTATAAATGTGGAGGTTCTGGATAGGGTTAACCCAATCATGGTTAATGCTCCGTTTTCAAACTCGTAAGTGTCGTTAAAAATGCTTCGGTTAAGTAAGAGTTCAATCTCATTTGCAGCAAGCGATTCGGGTGAGATGAGTTCGTCTATACCTATTTTCGAAAATCCGATTTCTTCTTTGTTTTCTATAAATTCGGTATTGGAAATTCTAGCGATAGTTCGTTTAGCTCCCAACTGTTTTGCTAAAACACAACACGTAATATTGGTAGTTTCGCTGGAAGTTACTCCTATTACCAAATCGGTTTCGTTTACACGTGCGTCGGTTAGCACCGAGAGGGATGTAGCGTTTCCTTTAATTACACGAATATCCAAATGTGTATCGGCATAACTTAATGCATCTCGGTTGGTATCGATTAAGGTAATGTCTTGCGACTCAAATGAGAGCAACTTGGCTAAATGAAAACCAACCTCTCCGGCTCCGGCTATAATAATTTTCATGTGTCTTTTTTATTGTTTTTTCATAGGTCACATGGAACTTACCTTAACTAAATCATCGTTCTCTATTAGTGTTTTAATAAAAATTTAGTTAGGGACGTTTCATAAAAAATCTAATTGCTAAGCAAATGTAATGAAAAATATGAGTATTTCTGTTGTTAGAGAGTACAATGAATAGTTATGTATTAGCCCCTTAAAAAGCCGGACAAGATTATAGCTAAATAAATGTAATAATTTTGTAAATTATGAGTAGAAGGACCCCGATGCCGCACAGCTTGTCCCTGTGGAAAATCCCTTCGTGTGGGGTTTTATTAATAAGCTATTACTTTAACATTAATCAAAACTACAAAAAACAATTATATCTTCTAACAAACCTTTTCCGCCTGCATAATCTATCGCACTACTATAAATATATTCATAACTTTTAAAAACCAAACCTGCTTCAACCGGATTTTGATGGATATAATTTATTTTTTCTTTTATAACCTTATTACTCCAAAGCCTTAAAGGCTTATAATTTCTTCTTATAAAATAAAGATATAAAAAAAATAGTTATTGCTTATTTAGTAAAGCCCACACGATACAATCGTGCGGGAGCTGGGGAGTGTAGCAGAGGGCTTAAACTTATTTTGTAATATTATTCTCAATTTAAAAACCGCTTAATATATTTTCCAATTCCATTGGGTTTTGAGAATTATTCCAAAAAAATAATAACTCAATTATGTCACTTTTCTCGAAATAATTAAAAAAAAGTGTTGTTTGTTTTGAGATAACAAACGACCTCATGTTCCAATGAGATAAAATTTTACCTTGTAATGTTTTGTTTTCTAATTTTTCAACGAACTCATCTACCAACATCATGAATTTTTTAACTTCTCTATTATTCCATTTTTCGGCAATAAAATTCAATTCTTTAAAATAAGAAAGCTCTGCTGTGTCAGTCCATACAACTTTCATTATTATTCGGAAACATTAAATTCCTTTCTGTATTTACTCATGATTTCCTTATGAGAAGTTACTTTTCCTTGCTTTGCTTCTTGGTTACTTTTTAATAATATTTTTTGCACAATTTCGGGTAACTCATCAAATGGTTCAACTTTGTTTTTCTTATAATTATCTAATAGAGAGCTAATCATACGCAAAACACGCTCATCAGCGTTTGCTAAGGAGTTTATTATTTCTTGTCTTAATTCTACCGTATTCATAGTTCTGTTTTTATATCACAAATATAAAAAAATAAACCATTACTAATTTTCTTTACCTATAACAGGGGTAAACACCCACACGAATACTTGCTTATAGCAAGTAGGGATTCGTGCGGTCGTAGAGACAGCCTTAATAAAATCGTTTGCCGGCGGAAAATTAAGCCTTTGTTAATTGATTTGTTTAGAACAGTAACGCGATGCAATAGCGCACCAGCGGGGCTTACCAGCAAAAAACCAAGCCCGCGTTAACAAATTTATTTACTGTGTAATGTGCTGATAATTAATACAAAAACACAATTAATTTACAAAAGTGCCGGT
The DNA here is from genome assembly GCA_027081505.1 of Flavobacteriaceae bacterium. Taxonomy (GTDB): domain Bacteria; phylum Bacteroidota; class Bacteroidia; order Flavobacteriales; family Flavobacteriaceae; genus Marifrigoribacter. The sequence continues at coordinate 16,919 of JALWKK010000042.1, read as the reverse complement.
TTAGTGCATTACCAGAAGAAGGTAACGCGAAAGGATTCGCGCACCAGCGGGGCTCCATTAAGAGACTTATTCATTTTATAATTTGTTGATAATCAATATTTAATTTTAGTCATTTTCTAAAAGTGCCGGTTTAGGACATTACCCACCAGCGGGGATTTCCTTCTTTGATTTACCTTAATTTATCAATTTCTTTAAAAGTAATATTTATACCTAATTTTTTCATCGATTCTATTAATCCTTCAAAATCTTCGTGATTATATTTTGTGAATTGAAAGAAATCACTTTTTACCTTGTTACGGACTTTGTAATATACTTTCATTGTTGGGTATGATTGATACCCTTTTCTCTTATCGTTAATTTTAATTTCAATTATATCTTTAATTTTGTAGTTAACTCTATTATATATTGGTCTTAGCTTATAATATCGTTGCAAATATTCTTTATCTAAAATGAATATTGGATACATTAATATATGATTAAGGTAAATGGCAAAAACACCTATAAAAACGGAAAACACTATAACTATGATTTTTGACTGAAAAAGATTCCAAAATATATATACTAAAACACAAAATAATAATAGAACTACCCAATCAAATGCTAAAAATCTATATTTTGTTTTATAAACGACACTCATTCTATTCTTTCTCCTTTTTAATTTTGCTTACATTATCGGCTGTAGTAGCTGCATCAGAAACTATACCTGCTGTAGCACCTACTATTTCAACCTTTTTTTTATTTACTGTTTTAGTTGGGTCGTTTTTGAGTTTCTTCAAATCTAATATACCATTAGCTACATTAGCAGCTTTGACTGTTGTTTTGATTATCGCAGTTGTTTTCTCTCCAACTGCCTTTTCAGCAATAGTCTTTCCTTCATTATCAATAATTCCCGTCATATCATCTGCTGAAACGGCTATATCAGAACCTAGTATTATTTTACCTAAAACCCCCGCTCCCGCACGAATCCCTTCGTGTGGGGTTTTATTTATTAGTTGTTATTAACATTAATCAAAACTACGAAAAACAATTATATCTTCTAAAAAACCTTGCTACCTCACGATTATATCGTGTGGCAGCAGTGATAGTAGTAAATACCTTTTTTAGCAAAAAACTACTTTTTTTTCACATACCTTACTTACAAAGCAACTCTCAAAAAATATTTTAAAGAACATTTCTATTTCATTCGTCTTTTTACAAGTCTAGTTTTTTATTTATGGATTTTGATATGTGTTAAAAACTGAGAAAACAATTACTTTATTTTCAGACAATTCAAAAATAATCAAATAAGGAAATTTTTTTAAAACGGCTTCTCTATATGGATTTCGTTTAATATAAAAATGTTCCGGATAAGTTTGTATTCTTTTTAAATATATTTTTAAATGAGATAAAAATCGTTTACCTAACCCAATTTGCTTACTTTCATAGTATTTTACTGCCTCAATTATTTCTAATTCGGCTTCATCTCTAATTATTAGTTCGTATTTCAAGATATTTCTTTTAATACGTTTTGTTCCACTTCTTCCCAAGTCAGAGATTTTCCTTTTCCTTTTAAATAATTTTCTCTACGCTTATCAATAATTGTATATTGTTCTTCTGTTAATGAATAATCATCTTGTTCCGATTCTAAAAGTATTCTAACTTTATTTAAAACTTCTTCTTTTTTAGTATTCAAAAGCATTTCTATAAGTTCTAATTGTGTTATTCGTAAATCCATAACTTTTGTTTTTGTTAAACAAATATACAAATTTTGTTCCGGTTCTAATTTTATTTTAAGAAAACAGGGTATTTGGCAAATAAGGTTCACCTGCGGAAAACCAAGCCTTTGTTAATAGATTTATTTGGAATAGGAACGCGATGCAATCGCACACCAGCGGAGACTATATATCTGCATTAAAATAATGTAAAGACTTCCTGCTAAGGTAGGATTTTTTTATCACTTACAACAGTTAATACATTGCCCAAGTGGTTGGTTATCCTACTTAATAAAAGAACCATTTTATTAATCTAAAAAAAACTATAATTAAAACCGAAAGCTTATTTTTGTAGTTTCGTCTTTATCTTTATGAAAACAATTTGTTTTTTTTTATTCATTCCGTTGGTTCTTCTTGGACAGTCTGTCTCAGAGAATACGGCGCAATGGTTTAAAGAAAAAAAATATGCGGAGGCAGTGGTTTATTTACAATCGCACCTTTTAAAAAAGCCACAAGATACAACAGCAACCGAACTTCTTGCCGATGCGTATGCGTATCAAAAAAAGTGGGATGAAGCTATTAAAATTTATAAAGAGTTAACGCAACAATATCCTAATGTAGCCCAATATTGGTATAAATATGGCGGGGCGATGGGTTTAAAAGCACTGGAAGTTAGTAAAATTAGAGCATTCTTTATGATTAATGATATTAAAGAGGCATTACATAAAGCCGCTATGCTGGATACGAAACATATTGAAGTAAGATGGGCATTAGTTGAACTTTATATACAATTACCCGAATTAATAGGCGGAAGCCGCAGCAAAGCATTAAAATATGCCGATGAGTTGGAGCAATTATCAAAGGTAGATGGTTATTTAGCAAAAGGATATATTTATGAATATGATGACAAACCCAAAGAAGCTGAAAGCTATTACAAAAAAGCTGTAGCGGTAGGAGGATCTTTAACGTGTTATAGTAAATTGGCTTCTTTTTATGAAAAAGAAAATCCGGCTCAAGCCATTAAAACTTTGGAGAAAGCTTCTGAAAAATTAAATAAAAACACGCTTAATTATCAATTAGGAAAAGTGAGTGCAACCTATAATTTGGAGTTGAATAAAGGTGAAAAGTGTTTAAATAAATACATCACTAACTATTCTATTGAAGATGGTGTTCCGGTAGAATGGGCATACTATAATTTGGCAAAAATTTATAGGCATAGAAATAGTAAAAAACAGGCATTATTACTTATTAATAAAGCAATAAGTTTAAATCCTGAGTTAGAAAAATTTAAAACCGAAAAAAACGTAATATTAAAAATGGAAGATTAGCAAAATACACGTATTCTTTTTAAAGAATACAAGTTAATGAAAAATCTTCTATCATTCATTCAAATGTCTTCTGCCATTTAATATCTTTGTTTTTAATAAAAACTCTTTTATGCGTGTTCATTTTATAGCAATAGGAGGCGCTGCAATGCACAATTTGGCATTAGCGCTTCATTTAAAAGGCGAGATTGTTACCGGTAGTGACGATGAGATTTTTAACCCGTCAAAATCTAGATTGGAAAAGCATGGTTTATTACCCCGTTTATTTGGTTGGTTTCCTGAAAAAATAACGCAAGATATAGATGCAATTGTTTTGGGTATGCACGCTAAAGAAGACAATCCCGAGCTTCTTAAAGCGCAAGAACTGGGTTTGAAAATTTATTCGTATCCGGAGTTTTTATACGAACAATCAAAATACAAAACACGTGTTGTAATAGGAGGGAGTCACGGTAAAACCACCATAACATCCATGATTTTACATGTCTTACATTACCATAATAAAAATGTTGATTATATGGTTGGGGCACAACTTGAAGGGTTTGATGTCATGGTAAAACTTACCAATGACAACGATTTTATTATATTGGAAGGAGATGAATATTTAAGTTCACCTATAGATAGAAGACCAAAATTTCATCTTTATAAACCAAATATTGCCTTGCTTAGCGGAATAGCTTGGGATCATATTAATGTATTTCCCACTTTTGAAAATTATGTAGATCAATTCAAAATTTTTGTAGATTCTGTTGTAAAAGGCGGAAGTATAACCTATAATATTGAAGACGAAATAGTTAAAGAAGTCGTTGAATCTTCTCAAAACACCATTCGTAAATTTCCTTATAAAACACCTTCCTATCAACTTACTAACGGAATAACAATACTCGATACACCCGATGGTGTATTGCCCCTATCAATTTTCGGAAAACATAATTTAAGCAATATGGAAGGTGCTCGGTGGATTTGTTTGCAGATGGGTATAGGTGAAGAAGATTTTTATGAAGCAATAGCTTCATTTCAAGGAGCCAGCAAACGTTTAGAAAAAATAGCAGAAACCAAAAATGCTGTTGCCTATAAAGATTTTGCTCATTCGCCCAGTAAAGTAAAAGCTACCACACAAGCCGTAAAAGATCAATTCCCCGACAGAAAACTCATTGCTTGCCTAGAGTTGCATACCTATAGCAGTCTAACACCTCAATTTTTAAAACAATACAAAGGTACGCTAAATGCTGCCGATGTTGCAGTAGTTTTTTATTCGCCCCACGCTGTTAAAATTAAAAAATTACAACCTATTACATCGCAACAAATAGCAGAAGCATTTCAACGAACCGATTTGCATATTTTTACAAATCCCAAAGAGTTTCAAGATTTTTTATTCTCTCAATCGTTTAAAGATGCTTCATTATTGCTAATGAGTAGCGGAAATTACGGTGGTTTGGATTTTGAAGCTATTAAAAATAGAATGGATTAAAATTTTCTTTCAGGATGAAACAATTCTAACGAAACCAAAGGTTTTTCGTTAGCAATAAGTTGACTAACTAACTTACCCGTTATTGGTCCCAATGTCCAGCCCATCATTGCATGACCGGTTGCAACAGTTACGTTTTTGTATTTAGTAAGTTTGCCAATATAGGGCAGTCCGTCGGGAGAAACCGGACGCAAACCGCATTGTGCTTGTTTAAGGTGATTGGCTTTAACACCAAGGTTTGTGTAATAGGTTTGTGCCAAATTAGTAATAGCAGTTACCCTATTTTTTAAAATTTTATGATTAATTCCGGATAACTCCATCGTTCCGGCAAGACGAGTAAAATGTTGCATTGGTGTAATGGCAACTTTGGCTTCGGCTAAAAGAGCGGGATATTGTACTCCGGTATTTTTATGAATGTCTATTTTATAACCTTTACCGGCTTGTAACAATAATTTAACACCTAACTTTTTTAAGAGTAGGGGAGTCCAACTTCCGGAAGCAATTACAATTTCATCGGCATTATATGTTTTGTTTTGGGTTATTACGCCGGCAACCCGTTTGTTTTTAATTACAAACGTGTCAACTTTTTGATTTGTTTGAAAACGAACACCCTTTTTTACCAAATAGTGTTTAATTTTTTTCATAAACTCGGGAGGAGTGGTATGTGCGTCATTTTTATAGTGAATGCCACCTGTTAAGTTTTCTGAAACGGTAGGCTCTAACTGTTTAACTTCATCTTTTTGTAAAAAAGCTACTTGCAGCCCTTCTTTTAAAGCTCTTTGTGCAATTTTGTTTTCTTTGTCTTCATATTTTGAGGTTTTGTAAAGTACAAGAAGACCTTTATTTTCCAGATGAAAGTCTATAGCTTTTTCATTTTTTAACTCTTTAAAAAGCCGGGTGCTTTTTAAAATTAACTCTTTATAAATAGGAATTGCTTTATCGACGGTAATTTGGTTAGCCGATTTTTTAAACGCCCATGCCCATTGCAGAAATTCTTTTTCAAATCTAGGTTTAATATAAAACGGACTGTTTTTATTAATCATCATTTTAAGTCCGGTAGAAAGAATTCCCGGAGCAGCCAACGGAATAAAATGGCTGGGAGAAAGAAAACCTGCATTTACAAAAGATGTACCTTGCGAAAAATCACCTTTTTCAATTACAATAACTCGGTGTCCTTCCTTTTGTAAATAATACGCAGTGCATAACCCAATGATACCCCCTCCTATAACGATAACTTGTTTCAAAGCAAAGAGTTGTTTGTAAGCTATTCTTTAAACAAAATAGCACGATCTTTAAATGTATTTAAGTCTATTTTCGGTTTTCCGTAAATATGAATTTTTGATTTGCCCGAAGCATCTATTTTTAACGTATCTTCTACGTTTAGGTAAACAAGAGAATCTCTGTCGGCTTCTAAATTGGCTTTTTTAACTTTTAAATTGCTAGATAAAATTTTTGCCGAATTATCGGTCTTAACTATAAAATGTTTGGTTTCTCCCTTTAAAGTAACCGATGCTTTTTGAGAGGCATTTATCGTAAGATTTAAAATAGCTGCTTGTGCTTCAATCTGGGCATATTCTTCAAGATTAAATAATACATCTTCGCATTTTAATACTAAATTTGCTTTGCTTTTATCGTTCGCATTTAAGTTAAATTTTTTCGAATCAAATAGTAAAATTGCTTCGGTATTATCGTTTAAATTTAGAGTGGTTTCTTCAGTAACAAAGAAATCACTACTATAAATAGTGGCGTTGTCTTGAAGCGTAATTTGGCGAATGGAAGTTAGGTATAAATTTAATTCAAGTTTCTTTTTTGAAGCAATTTGGTTTGTTAGGTCAATATCTAATACACCGTCAACAACCTTTGTTTCAACCACATCATGCAAGTTGTCGTCTGCTTGAATAACCAGTTTATTTTTTTGCGATTGAATAAGATTTAATTTAATGTTTTTGTGTAGTTCAATTCCGGTAATCGTGTCAAAAACACGTTCAGATTGTTTGACGCTTTTACTTCCCTTAATTTTATCTAACTTTTGAGAATAAGAAATTGTCGAACTCGATACGGCAATAAGTAAAAAGAGTAGTGTTTTTTTCATATTTTTACCTGCTTGTTATTTTTGGTATAAATATACGTTATATTTTGGAAGAAAAACCCAAATCTTTTTCTATTAAGAATTGGAATCTCGATGATCGTCCGAGAGAAAAATTATTGCAAAAAGGAAAAGCAAGTTTAAGTAATGCCGAGCTTATTGCCATTCTTATAGGCTCGGGTAACAAGGAGGAAAGTGCTGTGGGACTGAGCAAACGAATTTTGGCATCGGTAGCTAATAATTTAAATGCCTTGGGAAAATTAACCGTACAAGAGTTAGTAGCGTTTAAAGGTATTGGTGAAGCAAAAGCCATTTCGATTATTGCAGCCGCCGAGTTAGGAAGACGAAGACGATTACAAGAAGCTCAACAAGAGTTGAAAATAACATCTTCAAATCAGGTTTTTAATCTTATGCAACCTATTATCGGTGAGTTGTTACATGAAGAATTTTGGATTATTTATTTGAATAATTCCAACAAAGTATTAGAAAAAACACAGCTTAGCAAAGGAGGAATTACAGGCACTTTGGTAGATGTAAGACTGGTAATGAAACAAGCGTTACAAATTGGGGCTACCGGAATTATCCTCGTACACAATCACCCTTCCGGAACGCTGAAACCCAGCCAAGCAGATAAACATATTACCAACAAATTAAGTACGGCAAGCAAAAGTTTGGATATAAAAGTTTTAGACCACTTAATTGTAACCGAAAAAGATTATTTTAGCTTTGCCGATAATAACTTGTTGTAACCTATGCTTTTAATTTATACGCCCAAAATTACGCCGCGACTAACCTATGTTTTTAAACATATTTGCATTCGTATTCTAGGTTTAGATATTGGTTTTACAACAACAATTGAAGAATTTATAGCTCACACCGGAGCCAAACTTTCTTACAACAAACAACCTTTGGGTAATGAGTTTTTTATACAAAGTCGCGATTTGTTATTTCAACAAGGAGTGGAGAGTATAGATATAACCGTGAGAGCTTGGGAAGATACAAAATGCTTTTTTATATGTGGCGAAAAAAGCATGTTGCCTTATGATATTTTTGCGGCTTCCTTTTATTTAATTTCCAGATATGAAGAGTATTTACCTCATGTTAAAGATGAGTTAGGAAGATATCCGGTTACGGAAAGTTTAGGATATAAGGCTTCTTTTTTACAACAACCGGTGGTAGATTTGTGGGCGTTTAAGTTTAAGAAAAAGTTACAAGAACATTTTCCCGACTTAGATTTTACTTCCCGAGAATTTAAAAAACATCATTTGGTTGAGGTGCAAACACCGTATTTGTTTCTTAGAAAAGGAATTTTTAGATCAACGGTTTGTTTTTTTTCAGATATCGTTCGATTTAGATTAAAAACCTTTTTAAAGCGCACCCAAGTAGTATTGCGCTTAAAACCGGACCCGTACGATGTATATGATTTTTTAATTGAAGTCGCTAAAAAAACAAAAATCCCAACTACTGTGTTTTTTATATTAGGCGAAAATGAAGACTTTTTTACCGAAATAGAAACACAACATCCTAAGTACAAAGAACTCATAAAATACGTTGGCGATTATCTTACGACAGGATTACTGTTTTCAAAAAAAGCTCTTAAGGATGTAAATTTGTTAAAAGAAGAGAAAAAAATCATGGAAACGATTACAAATCGCGAAGTAAAAAAATCGCTCAACGCACATTATTTTGTTAATCTGCCGGAGAATTATAGAAATTTAATCGCTTTAGAAGTAGCTTCAGATTGCTCGATGGTGTATGAAACTGTTCCCGGTTTTAGAGCCGGTACCTGCACACCTTTTTTATTTTACGATTTGGATTACGAAATTAAAACACCACTTATAATAAATCCCGTAGCCTTTTCTACAACGAGTTTTTCCAATAAAAATAACACAGAAGCAGATGTACAAATTAATTCAATAATTCAATCTGTAAAAAAAGTAAACGGAACATTTTCCGTTCTCTTTACTAATTTAAACTTTACGGAAACTCCCAAAAACAAATTTTGGAAAAAACTCTTTCTAACTCAATAAATTATGCAAAAAATCACCGATGTTTTTTTCGATTTAGATCATACCCTTTGGGATTTTGATAAAAATTCTAAACTTGCATTTAAGCGCGTTTTTAAAACCCATAATATTGAGCTTGGAATTGAAGAATTTATTTCAATTTACGAGCCAATTAACGAACATTATTGGAAAGCCTACCGCGAAGATCGAGTAACTAAAGAACAACTTCGTAGAGGAAGACTTATTGATACTTTTAAGTCTTTTAATCTTTCTTTTTCAGAAAAAAAAATAGACGAATTAGCAAATAGTTATATAGAAGAACTTCCGGAAGACAACCATCTTTTTTCCGGAGCAGTAACATTATTAAATTACTTAAAACCAAACTACTCACTACACATAATAACCAACGGATTTAACGAAGTACAGCAAAAAAAAATTAGTAAAAGCGGAATTAAATCATATTTTAGTACCATAACCACTTCCGAAGAGGTAGGGTTAAAGAAGCCTAATCCTGTTATATTTAAAACAGCATTAAAAAAAGCAAAAACACAACCCGAAAAAAGTATTATGATTGGCGATTCATTAGAAGCAGATATTCAAGGAGCGCGAGCAGTTGGAATGGAAACCTTGTTTTTTAATTACCGAAATCAAATAGTTTCTTCAAACCAAAAAACTGTTAAACAGTTGTTGCAAATTAAAAATTATTTGTAGTAACCTTATACTAATTTGTTTAAAATTACCGTTATAAACCAAATTTCCCAATTAATTATGAAAAAGAATTTAACCTACATTCTTTTAATACCGATTATACTTTTATTTTATGCTTGTATAACCGACACCGATATAAACCAAGCAGAAAACATTACTCTAAAACCTGTAATCGAGCTGGATTTAATCTACTTTACTGTTAAAGCCAACCGGTTTTACGATGCAGTTACGCAAAACCAAATCTTAACCGTATCAGACTCAACCGAAATACGTTTTTTAGACGATACGGACGTTCAAGAAGCATTAAAACGAGTCGATTTTTATTTTAAATTTACCAACAGCATACCCAGAAGTTTTATTGCCGAGTTTGTCTTTGTAAATGAATTAAATGAAATTACCTATCAAACTCAAACCAACGTTGAGCAAGGAACGCTTGGCACTCCAATAGTTACCGAATTTACAGAAATTGTTGAAGGTGATGCTATTTTACAACTAACTCAAGCAAACAAAGTAATTGTAAAAGTAACCATACCTTCTTCAGATGAAACACTCGAAGGCTCGTTAAATCTACAATCTAAGGCAACATACTACGTAGAATATTAATTTATGAAGAAAATTGTAATGATAATGTGCCTGTTTCAGGTAGTGGTAGCCGTTGCCCAAAATAAACAATTGGCGTACGGTTTTAGAGAAATTCCACAATCCTTGATGCTTAATCCGAGCGAAAAAGTAACTACAAAATTTCATTTTGGAATTCCTTTTCTTTCACAATTTCATTTAAACGGAGGTTCAACTGGAGTTACGGTTTATGATATTTTCGGAAATTCTTCTGTAGAAATTAATACCCGAATCGCAAATAAATTATCCGAACTAAAAAACACCGATTTTTTTACGGCTACTCAACAATTGGAACTGATTCAGTTTGGATGGCGTAGTAAACAAGAACTATACTTTTCGGGAGGAATATACCAAGAATTTGACTTTATCGCCTATTTTCCAAAAGACTTGGCAGAACTTGCTTGGTACGGAAATAAAGATAACATCAATAAAATTTACGATTTAGGTGAAGTAAGTACACGAGCCGATTTGTTAACTGTTTTTCATTTTGGAGCCAATAAACAGCTTACTAAAAAACTCACTGTAGGAGCCAGAGCTAAGATTTATTCCAGTATGGCAAGTGTAAATAGTACGAGTAATTCCGGAAACTTTACTACCACTTTAGGAGACGGTGCCAATAATATTTACGAACATCGTTTAACCAATGTTGATATGACTGTTCAAACTTCCGGATTGGCATCATTATATGATTTGAAAAATGCTTCAGATATAACCAAAAAAATGATTGGTAGAGCATTCTTAGGAGGAAATTTAGGAGTGGGAATGGATTTGGGTTTTACATACGATATAACCAATAAATTAACAGCAACCGGAAGCATATTAGATTTAGGCGTTATTTTTCATTTAAAAGATGTAGAAACCTACAAAGCAACCGGAAATTACACCTTAAACGGGATTGAATTAATTTTTCCGCCTTTAGATGAAGCAGGCATACCGTATTATGATGATTTGGAAAATGAAATTGAAAAAGAAATTATTGTAGATACCATTACTCGTTCTTATTCTAACTGGAGGCCTTTAAAAGTAAATGGCGCCATTTCTTACAGTTTTGGAAAAACCGTTTCGGGTGTAGATGATTGTGATTGCAGAAGCAGAGGTAGTAAAATAGACAGAAATCAATCTGTTGGTTTTCAGGTGTTTAATATCTTTAGACCCAAATCACCGCAACTGGCAGGCACTGTATTTTATTACCGAAGATTCGGAAAATTACTTTCGGCTAAAGCTACCTATACTGTAGATTCCTATTCGTTTTCAAACCTGGGTTTAGCGATGGTGTTAGACCTTGGTCCAATAAATTTTTACGTAGCAGGCGATAATATTTTAAACTATTCTAATCTGGCAAAAACAAAAAGTGTATCTTTACAACTGGGATTTAATATTAAAATAAACCAAAAGTGAAAAAATATATTTTTGCAGTACTATTTTTTATCATAAACATTAGTACAAGTTTTTCTCAAAGTAAACTAAACAACTATTCCTATGTTACAGTACCGGAACAGTTTGAGTTTTTGAAAGGAAAAGATAGACACCAGCTCAACTCATTAACAAAATTTTTATTAAACAAATACGGGTTTAATGCCTTTTTTCAAAGCGAACTGCCGGACGGATTGGCAAAATGTGACGGACTAAGAGCCAATGTAAAAAGAAACAGCGGTTTTATTTACACAAAACTTATTGTAATATTAACTGATTGTAACGGAAAAGAAATATATAGAAGTATAGAAGGGAAAAGCAAAATTAAAGACTTTAAACAATCCTATCATCAAGCATTAAGAAGAGCTTTTGAAAGCATGAAAAAACTGGATGTTAACCAAAAAGAAATTTCTATTGTTGAAGAAAAAAAAGTGCCAACTGAAAAAAATGAAAGTAATACCGAACAAAGCAAAGAAGATTCAAATAGTGTTGGAAGCTCACAAAAATACATTTATAAAGAGTATGCACTAATTCCTAAAGGAAAGGGATTTACCATTTGGAAAAATAACGCCATTATCGGCGAAGCAATACCATCAAGCAAGAAGGGGTATTTTGTTATAAAAACTTCGGAGTTTATTGGAATCGGAATTCAAAACGATGAATATTTCTCAGTAGAAAGATATGAGGCAAAAAAACCAAAACTATTGCCAATGGTTTTTAAATTAACTAAGAATTAAAAAAGTAAAATTTATATGATAAAAAAAGCATCAGTACTGTTTCTTTTTATTTTACTTTCCTGTAATGAATCTTCCAAAAATAAAGAGAATATTGAAGCTACTTCGCAAACTAATGTAACACAAACAGTATTTACAAAAATAGATTCACAAAAGAGCGGATTAACATTTTCCAACAAATTGAAAGAAGATGTTTCCACAATGGAAAATCTTTTCAACTTTGATTATTTTTACAACGGAAGCGGTGTTGCAGTAGCAGATATTAATAACGACGGTTTATTAGATGTTTTTTTTACCGGAAATCAAGTTGCCAACAAGTTATATTTAAACAAAGGTAATTTGGAGTTTGAAGATATTTCTGAAAAAGCAGGAATAAATCAAGGAAAAATTTGGTCAAACGGAGTAACCTTTGCCGATGTAAATAACGATGGCTGGATAGATATTTACATCTCACAAGGAGGTCCAAAACAAAGCAAAGACCGAAAAAACCTCTTATTTATCAACCAAAAAGATTTAACCTTTAAAGAAAGCGCACAAGAATACGGTCTTGCAGATACGGGATTAAGCACTCAAAGCGTGTTTTTTGATTACGATAATGATGGCGACTTAGACTGTCTGGTTTCTAACGAAAACGAATTTTACGGAATAGACCCGGCAAATTTTTATAAACTCCTACGTGCAGATTCAAAAAAACTACATCAAAGCAGTATTCATTTATACCAAAACAATAACGGAAAGTTTAAAGATGTTTCTCAACAAGCAGGTATCCTTATGCCATCATTTGGTCTGGGAGTTACCGTAAGCGATATTAACAAAGACGGCTGGTTAGACTTTTATATCGCTAACGATTATTTTGTGCCGGATGCACTTTTTATCAATAACCAAAACGGAACATTTACAAACGATACTAAAAAAGATTTACATCAAGTCTCTTTTTACGGAATGGGTGTAGATATCGAAGATTTTAATAACGACTTGCAACAAGATATTTTTGTTTTAGATATGGCATATAGCGACCACATTAGAGCCAAAACACTAATGGCATCTATGAATTTAGAACGATTTTCGCTACTGGTTGATAAATTGAATATGCCTTACCAATATATGTATAACTCCTTGCAACTTAATATCGGTAACGGAAAATTTCATAACATCGTACATTTGGCTCACCTTGCCAAAACAGACTGGAGTTGGGCTGGCTTAATAGTAGACTTAGACCTCGACGGAAACAAAGATATTTATGTAACAAACGGATACCGGAAATACGGAAAAGACAATGATATTAGCAACCAAATAAGAGAAGTTCAACGAGCTTTTAAAGGTAACGTACCTTTAGAAATGAAACAAAAACTCTACGATGCACTTCCTTCCGAAAAATTGTCCAATGTTCTCTATAAAAACAATAACGATTTAACTTTCGACAATCAAACCATAGATTGGGGATTATACCAACCATCGTTTTCAAACGGTGCGGTTTACGCAGATTTAGACAATGATGGTGACTACGACCTATTGGTAAATAATATAGATGAAGAAGCCTTTTTGTATAAAAACAATACCGTAGAAAACAAAACAAATAATTTTTTAAAAGTTATAACCAAAGGACAAACATCAGAACCCTTTGCAAGAGTTGAAATTAGCAGCAATACTATTTCGCAAATGGTGGAGACCAAAAGGGTAAAAGGCTATTTGTCGGCAATACAAAATGATGCCTTGTTTGGCATTGGAAAAGCAAAAAAAATTGATACGGTTAGAGTAATATGGCGAAATGGGCTATTTGAAGAAAAATATAATGTTTCTGCTAATTCAACCGTAACGTTTAATTATAACAATGCCAAAAGAAAGTACATCACTAAGAGAAAAGAAAAACAATATTTTAAAAGCTTAAACTCAACTTTAGGAATAAACTTTAAACACAAAGAAAACACCTATAACGATTTTGAAAAAGAAATTCTTCTACCTTACAAGCAATCTACTTTAGGACCTTACCTGTCTAAAGCCGATGTTAATAATGACGGATTGGAAGATATTTATATAGGAGGAGCATCGGGGCAATCGGGAGCTTTATTTATTCAAACCAAAACCGGATTTAAAAAACACATTCCAAAGGCTTTTGTAAACGACAAAGACCACGAGGATATGGAATCTGTCTTTTTTGATTTTGATAAGGATGGTGATATGGATTTATATGTTGTAAGTGGCGGTAATGAGTTTGCTCCAAACTCAAAAAAATATGCAGACAGACTTTATAAAAACGACGGTAAAGGAAACTTTGTAAAACACCAAGATAAAACCATAAATTCTTTGTTCCAAAGTGGAAAGTCAGTTGCTGTGATAGATTTTGATAAAGACGGAAATTTAGACCTGCTTATAGGAAACCGTATTAAACCGCAACACTATCCGGTTGCCGCATCATCATATTTACTGCGTAACAATAATGGTGTCTTTAAAAATGTTACCGATGAAGTAACCCCCGATTTAACTAACTTTGGTATCATTAATAAAATTATTGCAACAGACTTTAACAACGACGGTTGGCAAGATATCATTGCTGTAGGTGAATGGACTTCTATCGGAATTTTTGAAAACAAAGAAGGAAAATTTAATAACATCGCCGCCAAAAGTGATTTAAACAACGAAAAAGGATGGTGGTTTACCGTTGCAGAAACCGATGTAAACAACGACGGATTAAAAGATTATATTATAGGAAACGTTGGTGTTAATATTAAACACAAAGCATCGTATGCAAAACCTTTTAAAGTGTATGCCAGCGATTTTGATGCCAACGGGACGTTTGATATTGTGCTAAGCAACACCTATAAAGGAAAAGAAGTACCTTCAAGAGGAAGAGAATGTTCCTCGCAACAAATGCCCTTTATTGCCCAAAAATTTGGAACCTATAATGAATTTGCACATGCAACTCTTGAAGATATTTTTGGCGATAAACTCAAAGATGCCTACAAAAAAGAAGCAACACAGTTTAAATCTATTGTGTTACTCAATTCCGGTAACGGAATGTTTACAAAAACCGAACTACCCAATTTGGCTCAAACAGCTCCACTAATGAATATAGAATTTGAAGATATTAATAATGACGGTAAGCAAGATGCTATAATTGTTGGTAATATTTATAACACAGAAGTAGAAACTCCCAGATTGGATATGGGAACCGGTATTGTTTTGCTTAATACAGGCAGTAAATACAAAGCGTTAAACTATAATAAAAGCGGGTTGTATATAGAAGGAAATGTAAAATCTATAATCAAAATAAACCATAAAGGCTTAAACAAAACACTCTATATAGCAGGAATAAATAACGAAGGAGTTAAAATTGTAGAACAAAATCAATAATCATACTTATCTTTCCAAAGCGATTTTAAATAGTTTTTAATAGTATTCTCTTTCGGGTTATTGCCCGGTTTATAAAAAGTGGTGTTTTTTATTTCTTCGGGAAGAAATTCGTGTGCAACAAAATTGTTTTCATAATTATGTGCATATTGGTAATTTTTTCCATAACCCAATTGCTTCATCAGTTTAGTTGGTGCATTCCGTATCGATAACGGAACCGGTAAATCACCTGTTTGTTTAACCAGTTGTTGTGCCTCGCCTATGGCTTTGTATGAAGCATTGCTCTTTGGCGAAGTAGCCAAATAAATAGCACACTGGCTAAGAATAATTCGCGCCTCCGGATAACCTATGGTGCTTACCGCCTGAAAAGTAGAATTGGCTAGTACCAATGCAGTGGGATTGGCATTTCCTATATCTTCCGAAGCTAAGATTAACATCCTTCGCGCAATAAATTTAACATCTTCGCCGCCTTCTATCATTCTTGCCAACCAATAAACAGCGGCATTAGGATCACTTCCTCGAATCGATTTAATAAATGCCGAAACGATATCGTAATATTGCTCGCCTGTTTTATCGTATAAAACCGTATTTTTTTGAACTTTGTTCATTACCAATTCATCTGTAATGGTAACGGTTTGTTTTTCTTCCGAGAGGACAACCAACTCTAAAATATTAAGTAATTTTCTAGCATCGCCACCCGATAATCGTATAAGCGCTTCGGTTTCTGAAAGCGTGATGTTTTTTTGGGCAAGTAAAGAATCTTTTTTAATTGCTCTTGCCAATAAATTTTCCAAATCCTTTTTACTAAATTCATTAAGAACATACACTTGACAACGGGAAAGCAAAGCGGGTATTACTTCAAAACTCGGGTTTTCGGTGGTGGCTCCAATAAGTGTTATCCAGCCTTTTTCTACTGCTCCCAGTAACGAATCTTGTTGCGATTTGCTAAACCGATGAATCTCATCTATAAAAAGAATAGGATTTTTTGCAGAAAAGAGCGTATCATTTTTTTTTGCTTCTTCAATTACTTTTCTTACTGCAGCCACACCACTGTCAATGGCGCTTAATGTATAGAACGGACGCTTAGATTCTTCGGCAATAAGGGTTGCTAATGTGGTTTTTCCGGTTCCCGGAGGTCCCCAAAAAATCATAGACGATAACATTCCTGTTGTGAGTTGCGCACGTAATGCCCCTTTTTTTCCTACCAGATGTTCTTGACTTAAATATTCGTCAAGAGATTGAGGTCTTATACGTTCTGCAAGAGGAGGTGTATTCATAAAGTAAAGGTACAAAATAGCTACGCCAATTTACAAACTTTTTCGGTTTACGATTTATTCGATTGCAGATTTCGAATTGATGATTTGGAATTTATGAATGAACACATACCGCTCTACCTGTCGGCAGACAGGCTCATAAACTCACCACCTAAATCCTAAGTTTGCAGTTCCTTGTTTCTGGTTCCTAGTTTATGATTAAAGAAAAACCCTCAATCCTAAATTAAATAAATTGTTAATCGAAAAAAAAT